>JAODMW010000196.1 GCA_025464815.1 Microbacteriaceae bacterium
ATAGACCTTCTGGCCGACGCGTTCGAGGAACTCGTTCCATTTGAGCGGACGGTTGTCGAGCGCGCTCGGCAGGCGGAAACCGTGCTCGACGAGGGTGCGCTTGCGGGAGGCGTCGCCTTCGTACATCGCGCCGATCTGCGGCACCGTGACGTGGGACTCGTCGATCACTACGAGGAAGTCCTCGGGAAAATAGTCGATGAGGCAGTGCGGCGCCTCCCCCGGCTGGCGTTGGTCGATGTGCCGCGAATAGTTCTCGATGCCGCTGCAGAAACCGATCTGCTCCATCATCTCGAGGTCGAAGGTCGTGCGCATACGCAGGCGCTGGGCTTCGAGCAGTTTGCCCTCGCGCTCGAGCTGTTCGAGCCGCTCGGCGAGTTCGACCTTGATGGTCTTGATGGCGGCGTGCATGCGCTCCTGCCCGGCCACATAATGCGAACCGGGGAAGACCGAGACGGCATCCATCTTCTTCACGACGTCGCCGGTCAACGGGTGGAGGCTGTACAGCCCCTCGATCTCGTCGCCGAACATCTCGATGCGGATGGCGAGGTCCTCGTACATCGGGATGATCTCGATGGTGTCGCCGCGCACGCGGAAATTGCCACGCGAGAAATCGACGTCGTTGCGCTGGTACTGCATGGAGACGAACTTGCGGATGAGCGTCTCGCGATTGATCGTCATGCCGACCTGGAGCGCCATCATCGCATCCAGGTATTCCTCGGAACTGCCGAGGCCGTAGATGCAGGACACCGTCGAGACCACGATCACGTCACGACGGCTGAGCAGGGAGTTGGTGGTCGAGTGTCGGAGCCGCTCGACTTCGGCGTTGATCGAGCTGTCTTTCTCGATGAAGGTGTCGGTCTGCGGGACGTAGGCCTCCGGCTGGTAGTAGTCGTAGTAGGAGACGAAATATTCGACGGCGTTGTTCGGCATCAGCTCGCGGAATTCGTTGGCGAGCTGCGCGGCGAGCGTCTTGTTGTGCGCGAGAACGAGGGTCGGGCGCTGCACGGCCTCGATGAGCCAGGCCGTCGTCGCGGACTTGCCGGTGCCGGTCGCGCCGAGGAGCACGAAATCCGTCTCGCCGGCGTTGATTCGTGCCGTCAGTTCGGCGATCGCCGTGGGCTGGTCACCGCTCGGGGTGTACTCGCTGATGACCTCGAAAGGGCGCACGGAGCGTGTCGGTTCCATGCTTCAAGCTTAGGCAGCACCACCGACAGGGAGTCCGGATTGCGCCGAGGGCAGAACCCGCGGGGGCGCGGGGGTGACCGCGCCCAGATGGACACGCGTATCGCCCGGTCGGATGCCGTGCGCCTGGTGCGTGACGAGCACGGTCAGCCGATCGGCAAGCGCGGTACGCAGGTCGGCCATGAGCGATTCCGCCGACTCGTCGTCCAGGTGCGCGGTCGGTTCGTCGATAAGGATGACGTCGGCATGGGTGAGCAGCGTGCGCGCGACGGCCACGCGCTGCCGTTCGCCGCCGGAGAGATACCCGGCCTCCGCTCCGACGACGGCGTCGAGCCCGTCGGGCAGGCGATCGAGCAGCGGGCCGAGCCCTACCCTCCGCAGCGTGGCGATCATCTCTGCATCGTCCGGCGCCTGCTCTCGCCCTCGCGCGAGCAGGAGGTTGGCGCGCAGTGTCGAGTTGAAGAGGTACCCCTCCTGCGGGCACCATCCGAACCGCGGTGCGAGCGGTGAGAGATCATGGTCCCCGGCATCCTGCCCGTTGATGCGGTAACGGCCGCCGGCCGGTGCAAGCTGGCCGAGAAGAACGGCCAGGAGGGTGGACTTGCCGGAGCCGGACGGACCCGTGACGACGAGCCATCCGCCGCGCTTGATCTCGGCCGTCACGTTCTCCATCACGAGCTCGGCGGAGCCGGGCCACCGCGCCGCGACGCCCTCGAGGCTGAGGCGCTCGATCGGTTGTGGTGCGAACCCCGGCCGGGATGCCGCGTCTCCCTCGCGGGTCGTCCTGTGCACCCGACCGAGCACGTCCCACAGTGCCGGCGCCAGCTGCACGGCCGCGACGAGCTCGAGAAGGGGGTCGATGAGACTGAGCGGTACGAGCGCGAGGACCGCCACGAGTCCCGGCGGAATCGCCTCGGTCGCGGCCGTCGGCAGGACGAGCACCGCGGTGAGCGCGCAGGCCGCTACGACGAGCGCGCTGCCGAGACCGAGCGCCCAGGCGCTACGGCGGGCCGAGACGCTCGCCGCACGATCGAGATCGTGCAATTGCCGACGAACAGGTCCGTCGACCCCGTTGGCCCGAAGTTCGTCGGCAGCCCCGAGCATTGCAGCGAAGCGCCGAAGCACCGTCGACCTGAGCAGCTGTTGGCCTCGCGAGGCGCGGCGATCGGCCCACAGTGCGGCCCAGGGCGCGCCGATTCCGGCGACCAGGCCGAGCGCGCAGAGCAGGGGGAGCATCGCCGGTGCGATGGAAGCGAGTGCGACGATCGTGACGATGAGCGTCGTCCCGCCGATCGCGAGGGGCAGCACGACCCGGATCGAGAGGTCGCGCACCTGGTCGACATCGCGGACGAGGCGGTCGAGGGTGCTTCCGCCGGTGAGCAGGTCGCGGCTTCTGGCACCCTTCGACGCGAGCCCGGACCAGAGCCGCATCCGCAGTTCAGTCACCGCCGCGAAAACCGCGCCATGCCCCAGCAACCGCTCCGAATAGCGCAGCACCGCACGGCCGATGCCGAAGAAGCGCACGCCGACGATCGCGACGAGCAGATACATGATGGGCGGTCGCTCGCTGGCCTGCACGATGAGCCAGCCGGAGAGCGCGGTGAGGGCGATCGCGAAGAGCGCGGCGAGCGTGCCGAGGACGACCGCACCCAGGATCCGGCCGGCGACCGGGTGCAGGAATGCCCCGAGCTCGCGCAGGGAATGCGGCGGTCCGGATTCATCGCTGCTCGGGGATCGGCGAGTTCCCCGATGGCTATCTCCGGGTTGCGCCGCCGGCATCGCGTGCTCCTCGCGAACACCGCCGGAGAGGAGAACCCGTCGATCGGCGATGGCACGCACGGCCGGGTCGTGCGAGGCGACGATCACGGCGGCTCCGGATTTCATCGCGGCGATCTCGGCGATGACCGCGCGCGCATTCCCGGGGTCCAGCTGCGAGGTCGGCTCGTCGAGGAGGACGACGTTCGCCCCGGCCGCGACCCGCATGAGCACACGACCGAACGCGAGCCGGCGCAACTCCCCCGGACTCACCAGAGCGGGCTGGACATCGGCGAGATGGGCGAGTCCGAGACGCGACAGCACGTCGCGGGCGAGCTCCCGAGAATCGGCGGCCGCGTACAGGAGCAGCTCGTCCAGCACGGTGTCGGCGGTGGCGTGCGGATGCTGCGGCAGCCAGGCCAGCCTCCCGCTCTCGATTCCGCTCACGTGCCCGCCGACCGCCACGTCGTCTCCCGTGGCAAGCCGTCCGGCGAGCACCCGGAAGACAGTGGACTTCCCGGTGCCGCTGCGTCCCTCCAGCACGGTGACCTGCCCCGCGGCCGCACCGAAGCCGAGGCGGTTCAGCGTGTCACCGCTCCGACCCGCGTAACGGACAGTCAGGTCGTGCACCCGCACCGCGCCGGTGCTCGATTCGACGACACCGCTCCGACGAGGTGCGTCGAGGATGGCCCGGGTGCGGGCGATGGCCTCCCGTCCGTCCTGCGAGGCGTGGAAGGCCGCGCCGATCTCGCGGAAGGGCGTCATGCACTCTGGCGCGAGGATGAGCACGAGCAGCCCCACCTCGAGCGGGAGGTCGCCGTGAATGAGTCGCACTCCGATGAAGACGGCCACGATCGCGACGGAGATCGTGGCGATCAGCTCCAGGGCGAGCGCGGAGAGGAACGCGGTGCGCAGGGTCTGCACGGTCTTCGTCCGATGGTCTTCGGAGATGGCGCGCAGCGCGGCGGCCTGTTCGCGCGCACGGCCAAGGCCGACGAGCACCGGCAGGCCGCGAGCGAGTTCGACCAGGTGATCCGAGAGCCGCGCCAGCGCGGTCGTCGCTTCGGCCACGCGCTCCCGGGTGTGCAGGCCGATCAACGTCATGAAGATCGGGATCAGCGGCACGGTGAGGACGACGACGATGGCACTCACCCAGTCCGCGAACAGGATGCGCGCGCCGATGAGCAGGGGAACGGTCGCGGCCGTCACGAGCGCGGGAAGGAACACCGTGAAGTATTTGTCCAACTCGTCGAGCCCCTGTGTGGCGAGGGTGGTGAGAGACCCGCCTCGCGATCCGCCATGCTCGAGTGCGCGTTCGGCGAGTTCCGCACGCAGCCGTTCCTTGGTTCCGAGAAGCGCCCTCGTCGCGACCACGCGGTGCGCCCAGACCGCAAGCGCTCGCATGACCGCGGAGCACAGCCCGATGCCGAGCACCGGTGCCAGGCTTCCGGTGCCGCCGATGACCGTCACGATCCCCGTGGCCAGCGCCGTGGCCAGCCCGATGATCGACAGGGCCTTGAGAGCGCTCAGGATGCCGAGCAGGTACAGGGTCGATCGCTTCATCACCGCGAGGGCGGCGACCGGCGACCGTGATGCGCGGATATCCGTGCTCATGACGGCCGCACGGCCGGCTCGACGGGATGCGCCTCGGGGATGTGGTTCGCTCCAACGCGCTGACGGAACACCCAGTACGTCCAGCCCTGATAGGCGAGCACGAGGGGGATGCCGAAGCAGGCGACGACGGACATCACGCCGAGCGTATACGGCGACGATGACGCGTTCGCGACGGTGAGATCGAAGGCATGGTCGATGGTCGATGGCAGCACGACGGGATAGCTCGCCGCGAAGATCGACGCCATGCAGGCGGCGAGAAAGGCGCCGAATCCGACGAACGCCCAGCCTTCCTGTCGGTTCCGGTTGGCGAGCCATGCACCGACGGCGGCGACGACCGCGACCGCGGCGATCGTCCAGGTCAGGGCGGTGCCGCGCGATATCTGAAGTGCAACCACCCAGACGAGGAGCGGCAGAAGTGCTATCGGTGCCGCGCGACGGGCGAAGGCGCGACCCGCATGACGCACATCGCCATCCGTCTTGAGGGCGAGGAAGGATGCCGCGTGCACCAGGCTGAACCCGACCACCGCGAGTCCGCCGATCACCGCGTAACCGGTGAACCAGGCGAACGCGCCGCCGATACGGTCGCCGTTCGCGTCGATGGGGAGACCCGTGGTGGTGAGCGCGAGGGCCGCACCGATGCCGAAGGCCGAGACGAGGGAACCGACGCCGAGCGCGAGATCCCAGCCCCGCTTCCACCGCGCCGTCTTGCCCTTGCCCCGATACTCGATTGCGACAGCGCGGAAGATCAGGCCGAGCAGTACGAACACGAGCGGAAGGTAGAGGGCGGAGAAGAGCGAGGCGTACCAGATCGGAAATGCCGCGAACATGGCGCCGGCCGCGGTGATGAGCCACACCTCATTGCCGTCCCAGACCGGCCCGATGGCATTGAGCATGACGCGCCGCTGATTCTCATTCCGTGCCGAGAACAGCAGGTGCATGCCGACGCCCAGATCGAATCCCTCGAGAAAGAGGTAGCCGATCCAGAGCGTGGCGATGAGGGCGAACCAGACGGTGGGAAGAACATCCATGATCAAAACCTCGGTGTCAGTAGGCGAAGGCGAGCACGTCGCCGGAGCTGGGTCCGTCATCCGAAGAGTCGGGATCATTGCGTCTGTCGAGTTCAGGGATGGCACTCGCGACTCCCCCGCGCACATAGCGCACCAGGAGTCTCAGTTCGAAGACCATCAGCACCGCGTAGACGAGCGTGAGACTGATGACCGAGAACAGGATCTCCCCGAAACTCACGCCGGGCGAGACGGCCGCCGCCGTGAACATGTAGACCCCGTCGACTCCGCTCGGGTTGGGCGCGACCACGAAAGGCTGACGTCCCATCTCGGTGAAGATCCAGCCGGCCGAGTTTGCGGCGAAGGGGGCGAGGATACCCGCCACCGCGAGCTGCATGAGCCAGCGCGGTCGCGGCACGGTCCCCCGGCGCGTGAGCCAGAGCGCGACGAAAGCTGCGAATGCCGCGATCCCGCCGAAACCGATCATCAGCCGGAAGCCCCAGTAGGTGACCTCCATGACCGGAAGGTAGTCGATCGCCTGGCCAGCGCGTGCTCCGTAGATCGGATCGTCCGGAAGGGTCGTGCCGTACTTCGCCTGGTATTGCGGGATCAGTTCGTTGATGCCCTTGATGTTCGTCGTGAAGTCGCCGTGGGCGAGGAAGGACAGCAGACCGGGGATCTCGATGACCGGGGTGACATCGTTACAGTTCTTCGAACCGAGCTTGCCGACCGACAGCACCGAGAAGCTTGTGCCCGTGTGGCAGGCGCCCTCGGCGGCCGCCATCTTGAGCGGCTGCTGTTCGAACATGAGCTTGGCCTGGGCGTCGCCGCTGATCGCCACTCCCGCGAAGGCCACCATCGCGACCACGGCGCCGATGCGCAGGGAGGTCAGCCACATGCCGTGGTCCGCCCTGTCACGGCCCGGAATCTCGAGCGCCTCCCCGACTATGACGCGCTTGTCCACGCCGACCGTGTCGATTCCGTCGCGTCGGCGCTGCCAGAGCTGGTACCAGGCGATGCCGAGAAGAAAGGCCCCTCCCACGCCCAGGGAACCGAAGATCGTGTGTGTGAAGGCCGAGATGGCCGTGTTGTTGGTGAACACCGCCCAGACATCCGTCATCACGGGGCGACCGTTCACCAGGTCGACGCCCACCGGATGCTGCATCCAGGAGTTCGCGACGATGATGAAGTACGCCGACACGACCGACCCTGCCACCGCTATCCACAGGCAGGCGACGTGAACGGCCCTGGGGAGCTTGTTCCAGCCGAAGATCCACAGGCCGAGGAAGGTGGACTCGACGAAGAAGGCGAGGAGGGCTTCCATGGCCAGCGGTGCGCCGAAGACGTCGCCGACGAACTTCGAGTACTCGCTCCAGGCCAGTCCGAACTGGAACTCCTGCACGAGGCCCGTCGCAACGCCCATGATGAAATTGATCAGGTAGAGCTTCCCCCAGAACTTGACCATCCTGTAGTAGCGCTCGTTGCCCGTGCGATGCCACATCATCTGCATTATCGCGACAAGCGGGCCGAGTCCCAGCGTGAGCGGCACCATCCAGAAGTGGTACACCGTGGTGATTCCGAACTGCCAGCGTGCGATCAGGAGCGGGTCGAGCACGTCCACAGGATTCTCCGATTCCGTCTTCTACTGCGTGTAGAACACCTCCTTTCTACACCATGTGGAACATTGATTTCTACGTCATGTAAAATATGGACATGGCAACCCTCGGCGAACTCGAACGCTCCGTCATGGACCTCCTCTGGGATTCGGCGGAAGCCCTCACGGCCGGAGATATCCGCGATGGCCTCGCGCGGGGCGACGCCGCCGGAACCGGGAAGGATCTCGCGGTCACCACCGTGCTCACGGTGCTGTCACGACTGGAAGCGAAGAACTTCGTCACACGGGACCGCGACACCAGGCCGCACCTCTTCCACGCCTCCACGAGCCGCGCTGCGCACATGGCCGAGCTGATGCACGAGGTGCTCGGCGCGGCGCCGGACCGGGAGGCGGTGCTCGCGCGCTTCGTCGGGCAAGTGAGCCCGAGCGAGGTCGCGGCCCTGCGCAGGATGCTCGACGGCAAGTAGTGTGACCATCACCTGGGTCGCCCTCGCGGCGTTGGCGATCGCCCTCGCCTGGCCGGTGCCGATCTTGCTCGCTCGCGCCGCATGGCCGGCTCGCGCACCCGGAACCGCTCTCGTCGTCTGGCAGGCGATCGCCCTCACCGGCGGACTCTCGATGATCGGGGCGCTGCTGTCCTACGGCCTCACCCCGTTCGGCGGCAACATGGTCGAGGGACTCCGCAGCCTGCCCGGGTCCCTTCTCGCCGGTTCGCTCCCCAGTGGATCGGAGTTCAGCCAGATGTTCGCACTCAGCGGGGCGATCCTCCTCGGCATCCATCTGCTCCTCACCCTGGCGACCACCTTTGTACGGGCCGAACGCTCACGGCGGCGTCACCGGCAGCTCGTCACCCTGCTGAGCTCCCCGATGCCCGAGCGCCCTGACACGCGGCTCATCGATCACGAGGCGCCCGTCGCCTACTGCCTCCCCGGTACCACGCGTTCGGTGACGGTGCTCTCCGCCGGGCTCATCGCGATCCTCGACGACGAACAGCTGCGCGCCGTCGTCGCGCACGAACGCGCCCACGCGACGCAACGTCACCATCTGGTGCTGCTGGCATTTCGCGCCTGGCGGGGATCGCTCCCCTGGTTTCCCATCGCCACACGCGCACACGACGCCGTCGCGATCCTGGTCGAAATGCTTGCGGATGACCAGGCTCGCCGGGTGGTCTCCGACGACACGCTGGTCAGCTCGATTGCCATCGTCGCCTCAGAGTCGCCGGATGCCACCGCTGCGGCACTCACTCCGGACGGATCGAGCGCGCTGGCGGCCGACAGCCCATCGGCGAGCCGCAGGATTGCGCGGCTCGTCGATGGAGTGCCACCGCTCGCCCTGCCCGCCCGCATCTTCGCCGTGGCATGCGCGATCGCCCTGGTCGCGGTGCCGACCGCGCTGCTCACCGGGCCGGCTTTCCGCTAGGCCGTCCTTCACATGATCAGTGCGCCGTTTGGTTGTCTGCGCGGTTGCTATGGCACCCGCACGGACCACAAAACGGCGCACTGTCGCTACTTCGTGGCACTAGGCCCGGGTGAGGACCTGCTCCCACAGGGCATCGGTCTGCCGCAGCGTATCGTCGAGCGTGCCGTTGCTGTCGATGACGACATCGGCGATCGCGAGTCGTTCCGTGTCCGTCGCCTGGGAGTTAAGCCGGTGCACGGCCTCTTCGCGGCTGAGTCCTCTGAGTTCCATGAGCCGGGACATCCGGGTGTCCATGCTCGCATTCACGACGACCACGAGGTCGAACCGGTGGTAGTCGTCGCCTTTCAACGCCTCGACCAGCAGCGGCACGTCGTAGACCACGACCGCGTGCGGGTCGCGCGCTTCCGCCTCGGCGAAGAGTTTCTTGGTCAGGGCCTTCACCGCCGGGTGGGTGATGCCGTTCAGGTCCATCCTGGCGTTGGGATTGGAGAAGATGATCGCACCGAGCGCAGCGCGGTCGAGCGAACCGTCCCGGTCGATGACATCGGTGCCGAAGCGTTCCATGATCGCTTCGAGGCCGGGGGTTCCTGGTTCGACGACCTCTCGGGCGAGCAGGTCCGCGTCGATGTGAACGGCACCTCGTTCGGCGAGACGCTTTCCGACAACCGATTTGCCGGAGGCGATACCGCCGGTGAGTCCGATGAGATACACGCAGGCAATGCTAGCGGGCGGGCATCGGCATGCGTGATACGACGAGACGGCCGGAACCCAGTGGGCCCGGCCGTCTCGCGATGGAACTGCAGTGCGAAGGACTAGCTGTTGGAAGAGAGCTTCTCGCGCAATGCCGCGAGGGCCTCGTCGTCGGCGAGAGTTCCCGCAGACTCGGAATCGCTCGAGAACGAAGAACCCGCAGCGGCAGCCGGTGCCTCGGTGATGTTGTCATCAGCCGTTGCGACCTGCTTCTTGTGGGCCTCCCAGCGGGCCTGGGCTGCAGCGTAGTCCTGCTCCCACTTCTCGCGCTGGGTCTCGAAGCCTTCCTTCCACTCGTTGGTCTCCGGGTCGAAGCCGTCGGGGTACTTGTAGTTGCCCTGCTCGTCGTACTCGGTGAGCATTCCGTAGAGTGCCGGGTCGAACTCGGTGCCCTCGGGGTCGACGCCCTCGTTCGCCTGCTTCAGCGAGAGGGAGATGCGACGACGCTCGAGGTCGATGTCGATGACCTTGACGAAGACCTCGTCGCCGACCGAAACGACCTGCTCGGCGAGCTCGACGTGCTTGCCGGAGAGCTCGGAGATGTGGACGAGACCCTCGATGCCTTCCGCGACGCGAACGAACGCGCCGAACGGAACGAGCTTGGTGACCTTGCCCGGTGCGACCTGGCCGATGGCGTGGGTGCGGGCGAAGACCTGCCACGGGTCTTCCTGCGTCGCCTTGAGCGACAGGGAGACGCGCTCGCGGTCGAGGTCGACCTCGAGGATCTCGACGGTGACCTCCTGGCCCACCTCGACGACCTCTGACGCGTGCTCGATGTGCTTCCACGACAGCTCGGAGACGTGGACGAGGCCGTCGACCCCGCCCAGGTCGACGAATGCGCCGAAGTTGACGATCGAGGAGACGACACCCTTGCGGACCTGGCCCTTGGCGAGGTTGTTGAGGAAGGTCGTGCGGCTCTCGGACTGCGTCTGCTCGAGCAGCGCGCGGCGGCTCAGGACGACGTTGTTGCGGTTCTTGTCGAGCTCGAGGATCTTGGCCTCGATCTCCTGGCCGAGGTACGGCGTAAGGTCGCGAACACGGCGCAGCTCGATGAGCGAGGCCGGCAGGAATCCACGGAGTCCGATGTCGACGATGAGGCCGCCCTTGACGACCTCGATGACAGAACCGGTGACGACGCCGTCGGCATCCTTGATCTTCTCGACATCGCCCCAGGCACGCTCGTACTGAGCGCGCTTCTTGGAGAGGATGAGGCGGCCTTCTTTGTCTTCCTTCTGAAGGACAAGCGCCTCTACGCTGTCGCCGACCTGGACGACCTCTGAGGGGTCGACGTCGTGCTTGATGGAAAGTTCACGGGAGGGGATGACGCCCTCGGTCTTGTAACCGACATCGAGGAGAACCTCGTCACGGTCGATCTTGACGACGACACCCTCGATGAGGTCTCCGTCGTTGAAAAACTTCAGCGTCTTTTCGACCGCGGCGAGAAAGTCTTCAGCAGATCCGATGTCGTTGATGGCGACCTGCTTGGGGCCGGCGGTCGTTACGATTGTCATGTAGTAGTTGCTCCAGGATGGACGTGCTTCGAAAGCACAGTTTCGGGCCGGTCGCAGAGTTGTGGTCGTACTGATCGTTGGTGTTGAGTTTCCGCGACAGGCAGGCGGATAGGATGCCACAAATGTGACGTTCCAGCTTAGCGCTTTGTGAACGCCGAGGCCAGCCCGCTTGCGCGAGAGCCGACCGTGGAGCCGCGCACTCAGACCTCGGGGCCGAGGACTCCGCGCATGTACTCGAATTCCGTGTCATAGACGTGCGCGGACTTGACGACGAAGACGAGTCGTCCGACGGCAAGCCCGAGGCCGTCTGCCACCCGATGCTGGAGGTCGGCGAGTTCGACGAGATTCCCATAGCCCTTCGCGCCGAAGTCGATGCTGTGGGCGTAGACGACCTGCTCGACGGCGCCATCGCGCAGCCAGAAGTCGAGCATGCTCACACAGGGGATATAGCTCGTGTCGCTCAACGGTTCGAAGGTCGTGATCGTGGCCGACCTCGACTCCGGATCCTTCCTGAGCCGCTCGATGATCCAGGCGATCTGGTCGAGACCGGTCGCTCCGTAGTCGAAGAGCCTGCTCGCATAGCTCCGGGCGTTGCCCAGCGCCTCGACCCGAGCGTGATCGGCGAAGTTGGCATGCATCCAGGCAAGGCGCTCCGGATCGGCGAGGCGGGCGATGATCGCGTCATCCGGATGCGGCGAGGCGATGGTGAGCGTCGCCTGGCTCACCTCCAGGATAGGCAGGCCGTCGTAATGGCCCGCGCGGCCGTCGGAGAGGATGCGGCGGGCGATCCCCAGCCAGGCCTCGCCGATGGTGTCGGTGTGGATCGCGATGTCGCGGTCGCTGATCGTCGTCATGACACGAGCCTAGTTCGCGACGATGTTCCGAATGGCCGCCTCGAGCTGCGGGTGCTCGAACTCGTATCCGGCTGCGCCAAGCCGCTCCGGCAGCACCCAGCGGCTCTTGAGAACGAGCTCGGTTTCGGTTCGGATGACCGCCGAGCCGATCTCGAGCATCCAGCGTGGCGCGGGGATGCCGAAGGGCACGCCGAGCACACGGCGTAGTGTGCGCATCACCGTGCGGTTGTCGGAGGGATTCGGCGAGCTCGCGTTGATGACGCCGTCGAGGTCGCCACG
>JAODMW010000211.1 GCA_025464815.1 Microbacteriaceae bacterium
GTGCGCAGCATGCGCCGATTGAGCCGCCCGACGACGAGTGCAAGCCTCGCCGCGGTTTCGGTCTTCCGATCGGGAGGCGCCTCGAACTCGCTGTCGTTCACCCGCATCCTCCCTACTTCGTGTTCGCCGACTCGAGCACTGGCTCGACCGCGACGTCATCATGAAGATACCGCGCCCCGCGGAAGAGGGATGCGATCGCGGCGATGAGGGACATGATCGCCGCCGCGAGAAACACGATAACAAGGCCATCGTGGAAAGGGCCCGAAATGAGCTGCGGAAAGAATTCCTTGCCGGTGAGGGTCGCGACATTGGCCTGGGAGAGCTGGTTCAGCACCCCGGTGGGTCCGAGCAGGCTTTCGATCGGGTTGTAGCCGAGGAAGGCGGCGAACAGGCTTCCGACCGGCGGCGTCTGCGCGATCTGGCCGGCGACGGCGGCGGGCACACCGTTCGAGGTGAGGCCGGCGTGCAGTGCGCTCGGCAGGCTGGTCGCGAGACCGGCGATCATGAGCGAGAAGAAGATTCCAATCGAGAGCGAGGTTCCTGCGTTCTGCAGCGTGCCGGCCATACCTGCCGCCGAACCCCGCTGGCGCGCGGGAACGCTGTTCATGATCGCCGTGCGATTCGGCGCACTGAAGAGGCCCGATCCGATGCCGCTGATCCCGGTGACGAGCGCGAACTGCCAGTATTCGAAGTTCACCGGGATGATGAGCAGAGCGAGGAAGGCGGCCGTCACGAGCAGCAGGCCGGTCGTCGCAAAGGCGCGGGCACCGAAACGGTCGGAGAGCGCGCCGGAAATGGGTCCGGCTATGAGGAATCCGATGGTGATCGGCAACAGATAGATACCGGCCCACAGCGGGGTGCTCGCATAGGAGTAGCCGTGCAGGGGAAGCCAGATGCCCTGCAACCAGATGATGAGCATGAACTGCATGCCGCCTCGACCGATCGAGGCCAGCAGTCCGGAGAGGTTCGCGAGGGCAAAGGCCCTGATCGTGAACAGGCGCATCTCGAACATGGGTGCCTTCGTGCGCAGCTCTATGAGCACGAACGCGACGAGCAGCACGATTCCCCCGATGATGCCGGCGAGCACCCAGGGGTTGGTGAAGCCGGTCGAACTGCCGCCGTAAGGCTGGATGCCGTAGGTGATGCCCGCGAGCAAGACGGTGAGGCCGACGCCGAAGACGATGTTGCCCGGCCAGTCCATCCTGCCAGGGTTGCGAGCACCGACTTCGTGCAGCGACTTGTACGACCAGACGGTTCCGATGATGCCGATCGGTACGCTCACGAAGAAGACCGCGCGCCAGTCGAGGGTCGCCAGCAGACCACCGACGATAAGGCCGATGAAGCTTCCCGCGATCGCGGCGACCTGATTGGTACCGAGGGCGAGACCGCGCTTGTTCGCGGGGAAGGCATCCGTCAGGATGGCGGTCGAGTTGGCGAAGAGCATCGCGCCGCCGACGCCCTGAACCAGACGCCAGATGATGAGCCACATCGCGCCGGCGCCCGCAGTCAACGGGTCGAGCGCGAGGGCGATGGATCCGACGGTGAAGACGACGAAGCCGAGGTTGTAGATCTTCACCCGGCCGTACATGTCGCCGAGACGACCGAAGGTCACGACGAGCACCGCTATCACGAGCATGTAACCCATGAGGATCCACAGCAGGTAGCTCACGTTGCCCGGCTCGAGTGGGTTGAGGGCGATGCCTGTGAAGATCGCCGGCAGGGAGATGATCACGATCGAGGAGTTGATCGTCGCCATGAGCATGCCCAGCGTCGTGTTGCTCAGCGCAATCCACTTGTAGCGCGGGTGATCCTTGCCGAGAAAGAGAGTGCGCGATGGCTCAGATGTCGTGGGCACGGAAGACTCCGGTGGTCGAGGGACGGATCCAGTTAATTGCTTTACGTTAAGCAATAATAACGCTCGACGCATTCCCGCCGCCAGACCAGCCGCTCCCGGCGTTGCTCACCGGTCACGCTGACGCCGGATGCCACACTCAGAGCAATCCGACAATCGACCGAGGGGGCATCCGTGGCCGGCCTGTTAGAGCGCATTCTGCCCGCCAGTCAGCGCCGCAGCCTGGACGAGCTCACCGAGCGGCTCGACCTCGGCAACGGCGACAGGACGGCGAAGCGGTCCGCCTTCTGGACGATGCTCGTACTCGCCGCGGTCATCGCGATCGCGGGAGTGCTCGCCGACTCGACCGCGACAGTCATCGGGGCAATGATCATCGCGCCGCTCTCAACCCCGATCATGGGTATCGCTCTCGGCATCGTGAGGGCGAGTGGAAGCGCGATCGGTCGGTCGCTGCTCTACGTTCTCGGCGGACTCGCGGTCGTGGTCGCGCTCGGCTGGCTGTTCTCGCTCTTCCTGCCCGATCCCGGAAGCCTGCTCAGCAACTCGCAGGTGCTCGGCCGCACCTCGCCCCAGCTGCTCGACCTGCTCGCAGCCCTCGCGACCGGTTTCGCCGGCGCCTTTGCACTCTGCCGTCGCGACCTCAGCTCGATACTGCCGGGCGTGGCGATCGCGATCTCGCTCGTACCGCCGCTCGGCGTCGTCGGCGTCTGCGTCGGACGCGGCGATTTCGACCTCGCGTTCGGCGCACTGGTGCTCTTCCTCTGCAACGTGGTCGCGCTGGTGATCGCCGGGAGCATCGTGTTCACGCTGTACGGCTATACGAAGGAGATCGCGGCGCTCACGGTCAATCGGGGCCGCGCCTACCTGGCCGTCGTCGGCATCCTCGCCATCGTTCTCATCCCACTCGCCGCTAACACGGTCACCTCGATACTTATCGCGACCTGGACCACACGAATTTCGGATGCCGCGAACCAGTGGATCCTCGACGTTCCGCACTCGCAGATCGACGGCGTCACCTGGCACGGGCTGCAGGCCGTCGTAGAAGTCCGCAGCCCCACCGAGAACATCCACACCGTGGAGGACCTGCAGGCGCTGCTCAAGGGCACGATCCCGGACTCCGTGCACGTGACCGTCGACCTCACCGTCGGGCAGATCATTCCGGTGGAGTGATCCCGCGCGTAGCCTCGATGGATGGACCCTCGAAATCCTGATGTCGTCCGACAACGCGCGATCGTGCGCGGGCGGGTGCAGGGCATCGGCTATCGCTGGACGGCCCGTTCCGAGGCTCGACGGCTCGGCGTCGCCGGCTTCGTGACGAACCGCGCGGATGGCACGGTCGAGGTTGAGGCGGAGGGCCCGCCGGACGCGGTGAGCGAGTTCCTCGACTGGCTGCGACGAGGTCCGACCGGCGCGCACGTCGACGCGGTGGAGATCGAGCCGCTGTCCCCCGCCGGGGACGAAGGCTTCACGATCCGCTGACCGCACCCTTGACATGTGACTAAATGGTCACCTATTATCGAGCCGTGGACGAAGTGTTCAAAGCTCTCGCAGATCCGACCAGGCGCGAATTGCTCGACGAGCTGTTCCGTGAGGACGGCCAGACGCTGGGAGCGCTCGAAGCGCGGTTCGACATCACGCGATTCGGCGTGATGAAGCATCTCAAGCAGCTCGAAGAGGCCGGCCTCATCACCACGAGGAAACGCGGACGCGAGAAGTTGCACTTCCTGAACGCGGTGCCGATCCGACTCGTCCACGACCGCTGGGTGAGCAAGTACGCGGAACCCTGGGTCGCAGGACTCAGCGACCTCAAAACCAGATTGGAGACTCCGATGGAGAAGATCTACGAGATCTATATCAAGACCACCCCAGAGCGTCTGTGGGAGGCGATCACCGACAGGGAGATCCGTACCAAGTTCCAGTTCGGAAACCAGGTGGAATCCGATTGGCAGGTCGGTTCGTATATTCGGATCACGAACCCCGGAGCGCCGGACATCCTCGGCGACGGCGAGATCCTCGAGATGGATCCACCGCGGAAACTCGTTCACACGATGATCGCCCTCTGGGGTGACGACGTGAAGGAAGAGGGCTACTCACGCATCACCTGGGAGATCGAGCAGGTGGCCGATTCGTGCCGCCTCACCGTCACGCACGACCAGTTGCGCGAAGGCGGCAACGACCAGCTCTACGGCGGATGGCCGATGATCCTCTCGGGCCTCAAGACCTGGATCGAGACGGGCGAGGTCCTCACCACTCCCGGCTCACTCATGTACACCTAGCGGAAACCCGCACAGGCCCGCTCGTTCTCAGGCTTCCGCGAGGCGCTTGGCTATCGCTGCCGCGTCACGGTGAGCCTGCGCCAATTCCGCACGGCTCTGGTCGAGCCTGTCGGCCAACGCGGGCACCGTCTCCGCCAGGGTCAGGCTCGTCGTAATCACCGAGGTGGACATGCCGAGAGCGTTTCCGAGGATGAGCTCCAGCACCGGTACGCCGTGGTCCCAACCCGCCGTCGGGCTGCCCTCCTCATACGAAGCGCCCCTGCTCGCGACGATCACGGCCGGCCGGCCGGCGAGCGGTTGCGTATCGACGTCGAAGGGCGCGGTGACACCGGGGACGTGGATGTAGTCGATCCACGCCTTGAGCGCCGAGGGCAGCGAGTAGTTGTACATGGGGGCGCCGACGAGCAGCACGTCGGCGGAGACGAGTTCCAGGATGAGTTCCGTCTGTAGAGTTTCGGCCTCGGCCGGCGGGGTGGAACCCAGTGGGCGAAGCCGTAGTGGCCAGTGCAGCGCCGCATCGGGAAGGTGCGGAATTGCGTCCTGGTGAAGGTCGCGATAGGTGACGGTGAAATCGGCACCGTGGCTGCGCCATTCGTCCGCGAAGGTGCGAGTTATCGCTCGTGACCGCGAGCGCTCGGTGTCCGCTGACGAGTCCAGATGAAGCAATCGTGGCATGGTGATCACGCTATACCGGTCGAGCAAGTCCTGTGCATGTCGGACCCACAGGGCGCAGCGCCTCGCTTAAACTCGGATCATGGCGGGCCCGAACAGCACGACCCTGGTTCTCGTCGGTGAGGAAGCACCGACCCTGATCGACGCGCTCGGCCACTTCGCCAATGTCCGCGCAGCGACCCTGACCGATGCCACGGACGACGAGGTGCAGCGCTGGATCTCCCGGACGTACGCCCCATACATCGTTCACGATCATGACCCTCTCAGCCACGTAGCATCCGCGTGGGTCGAATTCTTCGACGACATGACGACGCTCGGCACACTCGACCTCGAGGTCGATCGTGCCCTCGCCTCCCTCGGCAGCGGAACGATGAGCATGCCCGACTACTACGTCATCCTCGATGTCGAGAAGCTCGCGCCCACCTGGAAGCACTGGTGGCTCGGCGTGCTCGCCGACGCCGCGCCCACCCGGGTCATTCTCGGCAGCGAGCCCACGTTCTCCCTGACGCGAACGCTTCGACGGCTTCCCACGGGGCGATTGTGGCCTGAACCGGTCTCCTGGCTCCATCGGGTCGCGCGAGCTGTGCCCGATCGCATCGGCATCGACAGGAGCCCGGACGAAGCCGACGACGGGGAATAAGAGGAATAAGCGTTCGCGTGCCAAATGAAGGAGATCTCCCCCTCTATGGCGATCCTTGCTCGGAGATTCGAGAGGTCCAGGTCCAGATTTCCTTCATTTGGCACAATACACACGCCTATCGACGCGAACTATAGGAGAACGGAGGGCTCATCATGGCCAGGCTGATCTACTCGGGCATCATGTCGCTCGACGGTTATACGGCGGACCGGGAAGGCAACTTCGACTGGGGTATGCCGGATGAGGAGGTGCACGGCTTCATCAATGACCTCGAGAGGTCCGCGGGAACCTACCTCTACGGGCGCCGGATGTACGAGGTGATGGCCGGCTGGGAGACCATGGACCTCGCCGGGCAGCCCGCCGTCATGCACGATTTCGCGCAGATCTGGCGCGCGGCCGACAAGGTCGTGTACTCCACGACGCTGGATGCGGCATCCACTGCACGGACGCGGATCGAGCGAGACTTCGACCCCGAACCGGTCCGACAGCTGAAAATGTCAGCCGAACGTGACATCACCGTGGGCGGTCCCGGCGTCGCCTCCCACGCGATCAGGGCGGGATTGGTCGACGAATTCCACCTGTTCCTCACACCCATCGTGGTGGGAGGCGGCACACGCTTCTTCCCCGACGGCGTCCGACTCAAGCTCGAACTGCTCGACCAGCGTCGTTTCGGCAACGGTGTGGTCCACCTGCACTATCGCTCGGGCTGATCAGGCGACCTCAGGCACCGAGCGCGGCGGCGACGGGTGCGACACGAGCTGGACGTCGCCCTCCCCGTGCGCCGCGCTGGCGGCGGATTCCCTGGCGAGGAAGCTGCCGAGTTCGCCGATGGTGCTCATCAGGGGCGCGGGGAAGACGACCACGGTGTTCTTGTCCACGCCGATCTCCACCAGGCTCTGCAGGTTCCGCAACTGCAGGGCCAGCGGATGCGCCATCATCGTGTCCGACGCCGCGCCCAACGCGGCCGCGGCAAGCGACTCGCCTTCGGCGGCGATGATCTTCGCACGCTTCTCACGTTCGGCTTCGGCCTGTTTGGCCATTGCACGCTTCATCGTCTCGGGCAACAGGATGTCCTTCAGTTCGACCAGCGTGACCTCGACACCCCAGTCGATGGTCAACACATCGAGGATCTCGCGGATGTTGAGGTTGAGTGAATCCGTATCGGCGAGCGTTTCGTCCAGGCTGTGCTGGCCGACGACCTTGCGGAGCGTGGTCTGCGCGATCTGGTCGATCGCCGAATACACGTTCTCGATCGCGACGACCGACTTGACCGGATCGACGACACGGAAGTAGGCGACGGCCGAAACCCCCACGCTGACGTTGTCGCGGGTGATGATGCCCTGCGACTGGATGGGCATGGTCACGATCCGCAGCGACACCCGATGGAGGACGTCGACCGCGGGAATGATGAATCGGAGCCCGGGATTCCTCGTGCCGATCAGACGTCCGAACCGCAGAAGCACGCCCCGCTCGTACTGTTTTACGACTCGAATCGAGTTGGCGAGAAGGATGATCGCCACAATGACGACGATGACCAGAACGACTATGAGCACGATCATGGGAATTCATCTCCATGGCGTCGGACAGGCACCGGACGCCGATGATTAATTGTCCTCCCGCGCGGGACCATTGGCCAGAGAATGTTCCGTACATCCCAGCCCGCAGGGTTCAGGTGAGGCGGCTCCCGCGCGGCTCGTTCATGAGCGCACCAAGGGGCATCATCGCGGCGCCGAGCGCCACGGTGTCTCCGCCGAATCGGCATGCCACCAGTTCGAACTGGCCACCAGGGCGGTCGAGCGCCTCGGCGCGGATCGCCGCCTCCACTCGTTCGGCGAGAGACTCCATGAGGCGCAGGCCGACCCATCCGCCGATCACGACCCGCTGCGGGTTTGTGAGGTTGACGAGACCTCCGAGAGCGGAGGCCAGCGTGGCGACCAACTCGTCGACGACCCCGATCGCGACGGGATCACCGGCTCGTTCCGCATCGAACAGTTCGCCGATCGCTCGCCAACCCGATCCCTCGAAGGAACCGCCGGCATCACGCCAGGAATCCAGGATGGCGTCAGCTCCGAGGTAGGCCTCGACGCATCCCCGCCCGCCACATCGGCACGCGCGACCGTTGCGGACGATCTTGAGGTGGCCCCATTCGCCTGCACTGCTCGTGAGCCCGTGTGCCAGCTGGCCGTCGCTGACGATTCCCAGGCCAACACCACGACCGAGCAGCACTATCAGCGCCTCATCGACCCCTCGGGCGGCGCCATCCCAGAGTTCGGCCATGGCGAGGGTCTTGGCGCCATTTTCCGCGAAAATCGGAATATCGTGAGACACGAGATCGGTCACGGGAATCGCGGGCCATCCCAGACTCTGCGCGTACAGCACCTGGCGGCCGTCCGCGTCCCATTCGACGATGCCGGGCAAGCCGAGGCCCATACCGACCATGTGGTTCCAGGCATCCGCGTTCCGATCGCGAAGCGCGTCGAGGGCCTCGCGGAGATCTTGGATGATCGTGTCGAGGGTTTCACCCTCGCGGCCCCCGCGAAATTCACGGTCGACCCGTGTCATGGACAAATCGAACAGCTCGACCGCCACTCCGCGCTCACCGACATCGGCGCCCAGGAGGTAGCCGCCGGCAGGGTTCGGGGCCAGAAGAGTCACGGGGCGTCCGCCTCTGGAGGCGACGGACCCGGCCTCGATGACCAGACCCTCCGCGATCAGTTCAGTGGCCAGGTTGGTTACGGATGCCACGGACAGCCCCGACTCCTGAGCGAGAGCGGCGCGGGACGTTTGACCCGACAGGATGATGCTGCGTAACGCCTGCCTGCGATTCCGCTGCCGAACATCGCTGACGGTTGCGGGAGCCGAACCGGCAGCTCCCGCACTCGTGGAGGCCGCCGGGCCTGTCATGTTTCTAAAACCCATCGCTCTCAGCCCCTCGGAAGTATCCGCGAAATCGAGGTAGCCGCCGCAGCGATGACCCGAATCCCTCGCGAGCTGGGTTGGACGATGACGTCGGCGACCTGTCCCCGAGCGTCGAGAACCCTCGTCGACCCGCTGTCGAAACCGGGAGCGAGTTCAAATTCGAGCCAATCATGAGCGGCCATTTCAACGATGAGCTCCTCCGCCGGCCGGTAGGGCCGCCCGTCCGATTGCTCAAACGGATTGTCCGGGTTGTCGCCGGGGCGGGCCCAGCTTATGGCGACGTCGTCGTCGTCGCGAATCCCACGCATGGCACGGCCGGGAGCGCTCGAATACGACTCGCCGGATCCCCGATGCCCGAAGCCCCAAGCGGGAATCACCACGGGTCTGTCGGCGAGCAGTGCCGCCACGACGTCTGGCTGCCATTTGCAGTTTTCGATCCTCATCGCAACCAGCAATTCATCGAAGACCCTCGCCGCTTCGATGGAACCGATCGCGGAGGGGTCGTCCACGCTCGCAACGACCTTGCCCCATCCGCTCGGAGCGTCGATCGAGACAGGAGACGTGGTGGTCGCGATCTTCTTCCACGGCCAGAAGTTCCAGCCGATGTCGTAGGTCTCGTAGAGCCGGAACGCCGTGTAGATCCACTCGAGGGTGTTCTCTCCGCCTTCGCCCATATAGATGGGCAGGCCGAGTCGATCCCGCACGGCGAGAAAGCTCGCGATGCCGGCCGCATCGGGCGACGACCAGTACTTGTGAAATTG
This sequence comes from Microbacteriaceae bacterium, assembly GCA_025464815.1. Classification (GTDB taxonomy): domain Bacteria; phylum Actinomycetota; class Actinomycetes; order Actinomycetales; family Microbacteriaceae; genus Lacisediminihabitans. The sequence continues at coordinate 9,118 of JAODMW010000211.1, forward strand.
CAGCATGGAGTTGTCGTCCCACACCTCGGTGAAGATGTCCCAGTTGGTGGCCCAATGGGTGCCCTCGTAGACGAGCAGGTGATTCCGGTCCACGCCTCGGATCTCGGCAGTGAGATCCCGGTAGAGGGCTGCGAGATCGTCGGCGTAGGTGTGTTGCCATTCGTTGGGAAGAGGTTCGTTGAGCAGGTCGTAACCAAGGACCACCGGCTCGGTGGCATATCGGGTAGCCATATCCCGCCAGAGTCGCAGGGTCTTGTCGCGGTAGCTGCTTTCCATGAACAGCTCTGGCAGCCCTCGCGGCGAATCGTCGATGTTGGTCCCCGTCTGACCGCCCGGAGCTCCGTGAAGGTCGAGGAGCACCCACAGCTTGTGAGTCCTGCACCACCCGATGAGCCGATCGATCATTTCGTAGCCGGCTTCGATCGGTGCCCCGGATTCGTCCTGAATGAGGCGCGAATTGATGGGAAGGCGCACGTGGTCGAAGCCGCTGGCCGCTATCCGCTCGATGTCCGGCTCGGCGATGAACGAGTTGCGGAACTCCGCCCAGAAGGCCTCCGCCGCATCGGCACCGAGAAGCCGCTCGATCAGGGTTTCGATCTGGCGCGGCGATTCCGCCCCCGGGCCGAATCGCCACATGTATCCCTCCGGCAGCATCCAATTGCCCAGGCCGACGCCGCGGAGCAGAAGCTCGCGCCCGCCGCCGTCGACCACTCGGGCGTTGTGGGCATGGACGTATCCGTCGAAGTTCGCAGGGCGCGGTTCGAAACCGGATTCGGCCGCAAGAGTGGTGGTGTCGGTCACGCGATTGTTCTCCAAAGTTTCATTTCAAGCCCGAGAGCGCGAAGCCCTGGATCACATAGCGCTGGAACACGATGAACACGATCAAGATGGGGATCACCATTACGGACGCGGCGGCCATTTGCAGCGACGGATTCACCGCTATCTCCTTGTTCAGGAGCGACAGTCCTACCGACAGGGTGTAGAGCTTCTGGTCGCTCGCGATGATGAGCGGCCAGAGAAAACTGTTCCAGCCCGCAATGAACGTGAGCACCGCTTGGACGGCCAGGATCGGCTTCGAGAGGGGGAGGACGATCTGCAGGAATGTCCGAAATTCGCCGGCGCCGTCCAGCCTCGCTGCCTCGAGCATTTCCGTGGGGATCGTCGACATGAACTGCCGGAAGAGGAAGATGCTGAAACCGCTCACCAGGGTCGGCAGCGCTATGCCGACCAGGGTATTGGTGAGCTTCATCCCATTGAGGATCAGGTAGGTCGGGATCATGGTGACCTGAACCGGGATCATCATGGTCGCCAGCACGAGGAAGAACATCCACTGTTTGCCGCGAAAGTCGAACTTGGCAAACGCGTAGCCGGCCATCGCCATGAGGATGAGGCCGATCCCACCGATCAGCACGACGATGACGGTGTTGCCGAGGTACCGGCCGAAGTCGAGCTCGACGAAGAGCTTGTGGAAATACTCCAGGGTCGGATTCGCCGGCAACAGCGTCGGAGGGTAATTGAGCGATTCGGCCTGCGGCTTGATCGATGTAGCGACCATCCAGATGAACGGAAATGCGGTGATCACCGCGCCGATCGCGAGCGCGATCCCGATGACGACACTGAGCCCCCGGCCGCGACGTTTCATCGATCGCTGGCGCAGGGCGCTGAGACTAGTACTCAATGTCGGCTCTCCTCGCCCGGAGCTGCGCGACCGTGATCACGGCGATGAGCACGAAGAGGATCAACGAACCGGCGCTCGCGTAGCCGAATTGGCTCTGCTGGAAACCCTGCTGGTAGAGGAAGATCGAGACGGAGGTGGTCGCACCGAGCGGACCGCCACCGGTCAGCACATATGCCTCGTCGAAGAACTGCAGCCAGGATATTACCGTCGTGACGGTGACGAAAAAGATCGCGAAGCGCAGCATCGGGATCACGATGGAACGGATCTTGCGCCACTCACCCGCGCCGTCCAGCGAGGCCGCCTCGAGGTATTCGTTCGGGACGCCCTGGAGTGCGGCCAGGAAGATGATGATGTTGAGGCCCGTGCCACGCCAGACCGCGACGAGCGCAACGGAGAATTTGGCGAGCGTCGGGTCGGACAACCATTGGACCTGGTCGACGCCGACCAGGGACAGCAGCCAATTCAGGAGACCGAACTGCGTGTTGTACAGGTAGCCCCAGACCAGGGAGATCGCGACGATGGCGGTGATGGCGGGAATGAAGTAAAAAGCGCGCAACGAACGATAGAACCAGTTGCCGCTGCGGTTCAGCAGGAGCGCAACGCCCAGGGAGAGGAACACCACGGAGGGTACGCCGATGATGGCGAAGAAGGCGGTGTTGCCCAGCGCCTGCCAGAAGCTGGGGTCGGCGAACAGCTTGGAGTAGTTCGCAATGCCGATGAACTTTACGTTTCCCCAGTCGCCCAGTCCGGAGATATTCATGTCGGTGAGACTGACCAACGCAGCCACGGCGATCGGAAAGACCCCGAAAGCTATCAGCAGGAGCATCGCGGGCGAGATGAAGATGTACGGCGTCAGTCGCGAGCGGCCCGCCCGTGCGCGGCTGGCAATCGGTCGCCGGCGCGCCAGCGGACTGCTGACGATTCCCGGAAGAGCCACTGTGATTCCTTTGTCGATTGTGCGAACGTGTGCGGATGGTGGGCCGCCCGCCATAGGCGGCCCACCATTCTCATTCTTTACTTGGCAGTCAATCCCTTCGTGGACTGGTAGAACGTCGCGAGCGTGCTCTTCGGATCGGCGTTGGTCAGAGCAATCGAGTTGAGCGCCTTGAGCAGGTTGGTGCCCACGCCGCCGTCCCAGTTGGCAATGAGCGGTAGAACCTTCGCGTCAGCCAGCTGCTTGGTGTACACCTTGACCAGCGGATCCGACGTGAAGCTCGGCGTGTTCAAAGCAGCCTTTGCGGTCGGAAGCTCGCCGTTGATCTTGTACCAGTCCAGCTGCGTGCTGCTCTTCGAGAGGTAGTCGAGCAACTTCAGTGAACCCTTCTGATGCTTCGAACTCTTGAAAATACCGAGGTTCGACCCACCGAACAAGGACGTTCCCTTGTCTGCAGTCGGAAGCGTTGTGATGTTCCACTTGCCCGCCAGGTCCGGTGCGGCCGCGTTGATGGCTCCGGCCAGGTATGGACCACTGACGAGCATCGGCACGGTTCCCGACACAAAGCCCTGGGTCTGGTCGAAGTCGGAGTTGATGGGAACGCTCTTGTCGGCGTAAAGACCGGTGTAGAGGTCTACCGCAGACTGGAACGCGGGCGTATCGAAGTTGATCTTGCCCGTGGAGTCCACGACGCTTCCGCCGTAGGCCCAGGTCATCTCGACTGGGAGTGCGTTGTCCCATTGCGGGATGTAGTAGCCGTACTTTCCCTTACCCCGTTCCGTGAGGATCTTCGCGTCCGAACGAAGCTCGTCCCACGTCGCCGGGGGCTTTGCGATACCGCTCTCGGCGAGAATGTCGCTTCGGTAGAAGAGCACCCGGGTGTCGCTGACCCACGGGACGCTGACGATCTTGCCGTTGACGGCGGTCGCTGCCCCGCCGACGCCGTCCGCGAATTTATCGGAGGCGAGGTCGGGGTAGGCGGAGATCTTGTCGTCGAGCGGCAGGAGCGCGCCGGCATCGGCGAACGAACGGAGCTTGGTGAGCCCGATCTGCACGACGTCGGGACCGGATCCCGATGCGACCGATGTGGTCAGCTTCTGGTCGATGCTGTCCCAGGGGATCGCGACGACGTCTACCTTCTGTCCGCTCGAGGCCACAAACGGAGCAACGAGCTTCTGGAAGTTGGTGCTCGAATCGCCCATGACCCAGACGGTGAGCGGCCCGCTCGCGTCTTTGGCGGTCGCGGCTGTTGGGGAGCTGCCGCTGCACGCTGCGAGGCTGAGCGCCAAGCCGGCGATCGCGATCGGCGCGATCACCCTTGTGAGTATTCTCATCTTTGAGGTTCCTTTTCTTGCTGCTGGGAATTGGGATTGAATGAGCGGAATCTCCCATCAGGCGGGAGATCCCTGTTACCTGGTGCCCGTGGGAACCTGGTCATTTCGCACGAGACCTTCGCGGCCGGGCGCCTCCTCTTCGATCTGAGAGGCAGCTGTCGCTGAGCCCCGACGAGCGTCGGGATTCGAAGGCGAATCGCGCACTGCGACTGCGGCGACAGGGCTGGAGTGGGTCATCGTTGATCAGGCTCCGTTAGAGAGGGTACTTATTTCAATGTTTATCATAACCTCTGTGGAAATGAAGTCAAGACTGGGCCGCGACGGCGCTCTCATTAATTTACTACTTATCTAAAGATCTAGACAAAGTCCATCGGCCGGGTGCACAATGTCGCCGTGAACGTTAGTGTTCACCGTGCAGACCCGAGGGCGCGTTTTCTGCGATCAAGGAAGATTCATGAAAAAACGATGGTCTATCGCGGCGCTCACGGTCGCCGCATGCGTTGCAACTCTCCTCACCCCGCCGTTGATCGCGCACGCCGTGGCGCTCGGGGCATCCGATTTCCTGAAGACGAGCGGCTCTGTTCTCAAGAACAGTTCCGGCACGGGCACAACGGTCAACCTGCGCGGAACCAATCTCGGCGGATGGCTTACGCAGGAAGACTGGATGTCGCCGCTGGGCGAATATGCTGTCGACCGGACCGGGTGGAGCGCGAGCGCGTCCTCCGGCGCATCGACCGCCAGCGCGATCGACGGAAGCGACACCACCCGCTGGACGACAGGGCTCGCGCAGGCGGGAACCGAGTGGCTCCAGATGGACCTCGGCGCTCCCACCCTCTTCAACCGGCTCTCCGTCAACAGCACCGACTTCGCCGGCGACTTTCCGCGGCAGTACGAGGTGAGCACCTCGACGAACGGCACGACCTGGGTGAGCGTCGCCAAGGCCACGAACACCGACGCCGTCGTGAACGCGCGGTTCCCAGCGCAGGTCGCTCGCTATGTGCGGATCGCGCAGACGGGCACCGCCACAAGCTGGTGGTCGGTCGGTGAATTCAACCTCTTCAACGATCCGGTACTCTTCAACGGAACCAGCACCGCTACGGCTTCGTCGACGGGCGCGGGAACCACGACCGGCGCGGCGCTCGACGGCGTCGAGACCACGTCGTGGAACACGGGCACCGCGCAGGTGCCCGGCCAGACCTACACGATCGACCTCGGCAAGAACAAGGACCTGGACAAGGTGCTGTTCGACTCTGGGGCGAGCGCACCGAACGACTATCCGCGAACCTGGGACGTCCTCGGCTCGACCGACGGCACGAACTTCACCGAGATCGCGACCGGCTACGGGACCAATCGCACCGTGCTCGCCGACTTCCAGGGCTCGAAGACCGCGCGCTACCTGCGCCTGGCCTCGAACGGCACGTCGGCCAACTGGTGGACGATCGCCGAGGTCTCGATCTATTCCGGGACGTCACTCGACCGGGGCGGATGGGCCGTATCGGCATCGGTCGCCACTGCCGCGGCGAGCGCGATCGACGGTGACCTTTCCACGAGGTGGACCACGAGCGCGGCCCAGACCAGCGGCCAGTGGTACAAGATCGACATGGGCGCCCTGATCACGGTGAACAACGTCACGATCGACACCCAGAAGAATTCGACGTCGGAGCAGGACTACGCCCGCGGCTACACCCTCGAGGTCTCGAAAGACGGGACGACGTGGACACAGGTCGCCTCTGGTGTGGGCGAGCGCAAGGCGACGACCATCGACTTCACCGCAACGAGCGCACGCTACATCCGGATGAACCTGACCGCATCGTCCACGTCCTGGTGGTCGATCGGCGAAATCACGGCGGCGCTCTACAACGACGACTATTCGCTGCAGGAGACGCTGGCCAGCCGATTCGGCACCTCGGGCGCCCAGTCCGTCATCGATGAGCACCAGAACACCTGGATCACGACCACCGACCTCGACAACCTGCAGTCGATGGGCATCAACTTCCTGCGCGTACCGATCGGGTGGAATACCTTCCTCAACCTCGACGGCACATGGAAGTCGAACCCCTGGACGAAGATCGACTGGATCATCAACCAGGCGAGCGCGCGCGGAATGTACGTGCTGGTCGACCTGCACACGGTTCCGGGCGGTGGTTGCCCGTGGGGCAGTTGCGGCCGGGTCGGCCCGAATCCGGCAGGGTTCTGGGGCAACTCGACGTATCAGACCTGGGTCGAGAACATCTGGAAGGCGATCGCAACCCGCTATGTCGGCAACCCCGGTGTGGCCGGTTACGACCTCATCAATGAGCCTCTCATCGATTATGGCGAGGACGCGGACGACGTGGCGCAGAAGAGTGCGGTCTACAACACGCTGTACAACGACGTTCGGGCGATCGACGCCAACCACGCGATCTTCCTCGGCGCATTCTTCGACTACAACGCCATCGCCGCTCCGACGACGTACGGCTGGACCAATGTCGTGTACGAACTCCATCCATACGACATGCCCAACGCGAAGGACTGGACATCGCAGAACAACCTCGTCGGCAACCAACTGGCGTCGCTGCCGTCGAAGCTCTCGAGCCCAGGCGTTCCGGTGCTCTACGGCGAGTACTCGCTGTACTACAACGACGACGTCTGGTCGCGCTTCATGGCGGGTCTCAACGGGCTCAATGTCTCGTGGTCGAGTTGGAGCTACAAAGTGAGAGGCTCGGCGACCGACGGCTTCAGCTATTGGGGCTACTACTACGGCAATCCGGCACCCGTCCCGGTCATCAACTCGGACGACTCGGCGACGTTCAAACAGAAGATCGACCGCTTCGGCACGTCGAACTTCATCGCTAATACGGCCCTGATCGCGACGGTCTCCAAGTACGCGGGCGGACTGTCCACGTACTCGCCGACCGCGATCTCGACGAGCGGATGGACGGCGACGGCATCGTCGACCGGGGCCGGCAGCACGCTGTCCGGAGCCATCGACGGCAACAGCGCCACGAGGTGGAACAGCGGCCAGGCCCAGGCGGGCGGCGAGTGGTACCGGATCGACATGGGCTCGGCCCACACCGTCGCGATGGTCACGGTGCAGACGCCGTCGGGTTCGCTGTGGGACTACCCCCGCGGCTACACGCTCGAGGTCTCGACCAACGG
>JAODMW010000217.1 GCA_025464815.1 Microbacteriaceae bacterium
GTGGCCCGTGGGAAGTCGCACAGGAACGGTACGTACGCGGCCACCGCCGCGAGATCCGGAACGAGTCCGGCCGCCGCGAGGGAGATGCCGCCGCCCTGGCTCGCGCCGAGCACCCCGACCCGAAGAGAGTCGACGATATCGAGCGAACGGGCGGCCTCGATGGCACGCACCGCATCGACGAACACCCGGCGGTAGTAATACGACTCCCGGGACTCGATGCCGCGCGTCATGAATCCCGCTCCCTGGGGACCGGAGCCGAAGGCATCCGGAGTATCGCCCGTGGTCCAGGAGGAGCCCTGTCCGCGGGTGTCCATGTGGAAGTGCGCGAAACCGGCCGACGACCAGAGCAGGTTCTCCACGGGATTGCCCCGCCCTCCGCCGTAGCCGACGAACTGCACGACGGTCGGCAGCGGGCCCGTAGCCCCGGCGGGCACACGCAACCAGGCTCGCACCGGCTGGCCGCCGTAGCCCGCGAACGACACATCCCACACGTCGATGGTGCTGAGTCCCGTGTCGACCGGCGTGAGTGTCACGCCGAGGTCGAAAGAGCGGCTCTCGAGCAGGGTGGACGCCCAGAACTCATCGAAATCGGCCGGGTCGTTCTGCGAGCTGCGATAGGCCCGTAGTTCGGACTCATCGAGATCTGTGTACATTCTTCAGTTCCTTCCGCGCGGCATCGTACGACGCGAATCGCTCACGTCGACAGTAGCGGTCAGCTCTTGACCGAGCCTGCGAGTACGCCGCGGACGAGCAGGCGGGACGACAGGAGGAAGACGATCAGGATGGGGACGGCGAGCAGCAGCCCGGCGAGCGCGATCTCTGGCCGGCCGATCACGCTCTGCTGGGCTCCGTTACCGGGGTTGAGCGCGGGCGTCGAGCTGAAGAGCACGCCGAGCCCGACAGGCAGCGTGAAATTCTCCGCCGACCCGAGCAGCACATAGGGCAGGAAGTAGTTCACCCACGATGCGCTGAAGCTGAAGAAGGCGAGCATTCCGAACAGGCCCTTGGAGAGCGGCAGAGCGATGCGCCAGAGGGTGGCGAACTCCCCCGCGCCATCCATCCTCGCCGCCTCGTAGATGTCCTTCGGAATGGATGTCGAGAAGTAGATGTAGGCGAGAAAGACTCCGAACGGATAGAACGAACTCGTCAGGATCACCGCGGCCGGGGTGTCGAACAGCTGCACGTTCGAGATCTCGATGAACAGCGGCAGTACGAGGGCGACCGGCGGGATGATCATCGCGACGAGCGTGATGATCAGCAACGAGCGCTTGAGCGGGATCGCGGTGGCCGCGAGTGCGTAGCCGGCGAGCACCGCCGTGATGCAGGCGATCGCGACGATCGCGACCGTGTACAGCACGGAGTTGACCAGCCACTGCACGATGACGCCGTTCTGGAAGGTCAGCAGGTGGTTCCACGCCTCGCCGTAGTTGGCGAAGGTGCCGAACGAGAACGGCGATTGGTTGTTGAGCTGCTCGGCGGTCTTCGAGGGGGCGATGAGCAGCCAGATCATCGGGATGATGCTGACCAGGGCGTAGACCAACAACACGATCCACACGCCCGTGCGGCCGACGGTGCCCCCCACGCTGCGCTTCTTGGGCGCGTGGCCTCTCGCGACGGTACGACCCGAGATGGTCGCCGGGTCCATAGCTGATGTTGTCATTTTTCCTTCACTCCTGCGCCCTCGAAGAAGTCCGTCTTGAAGATCACGAAGACGGCGCCGATCAGACACACGATGAGAAGCATGAGCGACAGCGCGGCCGCCCCGCCGAGATTGTTGGACTGGAACGCGAAGCTGTAGCTCAGCTGGTTGAGCGACCAGTTGGACGCGAGCCCCGGATACACCGACGACGAGATGAGCTGCGGCTCGACGAACACCTGCAACCCCGCCGCGAACACGAGGATGCCCATGTAGACGATGTACTTCTGGATGAGCGGCAGCTTGATGCGCCAGCCGATCTGCCAGGCGTTCGCGCCGTCGATACGCGCGGCCTCGAGGATGTCATCGGAGATCGACTGCAGCGAGCCGTACTGCACCACGATCCAGTTGCCCGCGCCGGTGAAGAACGCCATGAGTGCGAAGATCCAGGCCAGGTTCGGTGCCCGCCAGATCTGGCCGCCCTGGGTGATGCCGAGGGCGTGGAGGACGTCCTTGTATGGGCTGAGGGTCGGCTCGAGCAGGAAGTACCAGACCAGCACAGCTGTCGCGCCGGTCAGCGACGCGGGAACGATGTACGCGAGCCGGAGCGGGACGTTCCAGCGGCCCTGAACGGTGTCGAGCAGCAGCGACATCAGTGCGACGACGATGAGCATAGAGGGCACGTAAAGCAGCAGGAACACGCCGACGTTGCCGAGCGCCGGCAAGAAGCGGAAGTCCTGAAGTGCCTGGAGGTAGTTGAGAGGACCGCCGCCCGGGTTGATGACCGACGGCTCAAGCGAGGTGATCGCCGCGACGATGACCGGGACGATGCCGAAGGCGATGAGCAACACCAGATACGGTGCGATCATGATGCTTCCGGCGAGGAGACTCTTCCTGCTTGATCGTGAACGCGACACTGCGACCCTTTCGTTGTGACCAAACTTATGCGACGCCGGGGAGCATTGTGGCCTCCCCGGCGCCGCACAGGCGTGTTACTTGGTGAGTACCTTGTACCCGGATGACGGAGCGAGCTTCTGCAGTGACGTCGCGTAGTCGTCCAGAGCGGTCTTCAACGACTTACCGCCGTTGATGTCCGCCTGCAGCACCGTGCCGATCTGAGCCACGAACGCGAACCGCACTGGCCGGTCGACCTGCGAGATGTTGTTCGCCCCCGCCGCCATCGCGGGGTATGGGTTGCTCGCGTAGTACGGGTCGGCCGAGATCCGCTTCTCCCAGAGTTTGTTCGCCGGGCCGTACGCCGGGAACGTGGGGGTCGTGGTCGCGGTCGCCATCGCGTCCGATGTGGTCAGCCACACGGCAGCGTCAGCCGCAGCCTGTGGGAACTTCGAGTGAGCGGAGACCGTGAAGACGCCACCACCATACGCTCCCGACTTGTTGTCGGATCCGGTGCCCCATGCGGGCATCGGCGCGTCGGCGATCTCACCCGCGGGCACGCCCCACGAGTCGGCCGGCTTGATCACGAAGTCACCGAACCACGACGGGCCGAGGGTCATCGCGACCTTGTCCTTCTTCGCGACATCCGCGATGAAGCCGGCGTCGAAGCTGGAGCGCTTGTCCACGACACCCGCGTCGAGCAGTGGCTGAACGAGCTGCGCGACCCTGGTGCACTTGGGGTCGTTAGGCGCGATGCGCACCGTGTTCTTCGTGGGAACGGCCGCGAGCGGGCATTCACTCGACTGCAGGAACGACGCGTAGTAGTTCTGGTCGCCGATCGCGCCCGCCGAGTACCCGGTGCCCTTCAGCTTCATCGCTGTGTCCGCGAACTCCTGCATGGTCGTCGGCACCGTGAGGTTCAGGTCCTTGAAGATCTTGGTGTTGTACCAGAGCACGGTATTGGCGAGGTCGTTCTTGAGGCAGTAATACTTGCCGTCGAACTTGCAGTCGCTGTTGCCCTGGCCGAATCCGTCGAAAACCTTCTTCGATACGAGGTTGGTGAGGTCGGCAGCGTAGCCGTTGCTCGGGTCGAGGAACTGCGCGGTGTCGGCCGCAGCGCCGAAGATCACGTCGGGCCAGCCGCTCTTCGTGCGGTTGTGCAGGGCGATTTTCGTCTGCGCGTCTGCCTGGGCGATGACCTCGATCTTGATGGTCTCCTTGCCCGCCATGAGCTTCTGATACATCTCCGCCTGGGGAACACGGGGGGTGTCCACCCAGAGCAGAAGGGTCGGTTTGCCGCCCGACGAACTGTTCGTCGCGCTCGAGCACGCTGCGAGGCTGAGCGTCATAGCCGCCACCGCAACGATCCCGATTACAAGTCGTTTCATTGGTGCTCCCTTTCATGCCGTGAAGGAACGAAAGAAAGCATCTTCGCTCCAGTGGGATTATGCTACATGATTTTTACGAATCCTATATAGTATTTGCTAGCGTCAATTTCGGCAGTCGCAGGTCTGGGCTGAAACTGCCTCCGACGCGATGTAAGTGACGACACTCGATGGAGAGAGCACCGCATGGCTGCAGATTTTGATGGCCTCACGGCCGTAGTGACCGGCGCAGGATCGGGAATCGGCCTGGCCACGGCACGTCACCTGGCGGACGCCGGGGCGACGGTATTCGGGCTCGACCTCAACGCCGGGGGCATGGACGGGATCGCGGAGTGGATTTCCTGCGACATCGGATCGACGGAGTCGGTTGCGGCAGCCTTCGCTGTGCTGGGCACTCGTCTCGATACCCTCGACATCCTCGTGAACAATGCCGGTATCGGCGCGATCGGCTCGGTCGACGAGGCCGACGACGACGAGTGGACGAAGGTTCTCAATATCAATGTGATCGGCGTCGCACGCGTCACGCGGAACGCACTCCCTCTATTGCGCGGGAGCTCCAACGCCGCCATCGTCAACACCTGCTCGGTCGCGGCGAGCGTCGGCCTGCCAAAACGCGTGATCTACGGGGCGAGCAAGGGCGCGGTGCAGGCGCTCACCCTTTCCATGGCTGCGGATCTGATCTCGGAGAACATCCGGGTCAACTGCGTCAACCCCGGAACGGCCGATACGCCCTGGGTGACGCGCCTGCTCGACCAGGCGGTCGACCCCAGGGCCGAGCGGGAAGCCCTCGAGCAGCGCCAGCCGAATGGCCGGCTGGTGACGGCGGATGAGGTCGCAAGTGCAATCTGCTATCTCGCCAATCCTGCACAGCGCTCCACCACCGGCACGATCCTCGCTGTCGACAGCGGGATGCACAGCCTCCGTGTCTCGCACTAGCGAACCTATACGATTGGCCTGCTAACAATACGAAATAGGGGTGCCATGACCAACGAACTGACCACGCGCTCTTCGCGTAGTCCGCGGCGCCTTGTACTCTCCGACGGGACCTACGACGCGATCAAGTCGCTGATCCTCGAACACGAGATCTCGCCAGGCCAACACATGAGCATCGACCAGCTCGCTCGAGATCTCTCCGTCTCGCAGACTCCCGTGCGCGAAGCTCTCGCTCGGCTCGAGGCCGATGGACTGGTCACCAAGATTCCGCTGCGCGGCTATGAGGCTACCCACCTCCTCTCCGTTCAGCAGTTCGACGACCTGTTCCAGTTCCGCGGGCTCATCGAGCCGTGGGCAGCCAGCGAAGCCGCCAGGCGCGGCACTCGTCGCGAGAGCGATGCCCTGGATGCAGAACTCGCGAAGGCGCAGCGGATACCGCGGTCGAAGTTGTCCATCGCCTATCCGGAATTCGTCGAGCATGACACTCGCTTCCATACCATCATCGCCAAGGCATCCGGAAACCACTTCATCGAGGAAGCGTTCATCCGCACGCATTGCCATATGCACCTGTTCCGCGTGTACAAGGCGACGTTGACGATTCAGCAGGACGAGGAGGCCCGCGGCGGCGAGTTCGTGCAGGACCTCTTCGCCGAGTACTACCGCGGAGCCGACCGGCCGCTCGCGCTCAGCGAGCATGAGCAGATCGCCGTCGCGATCAAGACCGGAGATCTGCTTGGATCGCACGAGTTGATGCTCAACCACATCGAGTCGTCCCGCCAGCGGTTCGCCCCCGCGGTCGAAGCCCTCAATGCGATGACGGCCTGAGCCTCCTCAGGCGTCGAGACGGCGGGGTTTGATGAGCGGCGCCCAGTCCTCACGGCGGGACCATGGCGTCTCGTAGCTCGGTTCGTTGACGTAGCGCTCCATCGTGATCGTGAGGCGCGTGCCCGCTCCGGGCGCCAGCACCACCTCGAGCCACCTGCCGCCGACGGTCACCTCGCTGACGCCACCGCCGACCGCGCCCTCACTCGCCACGCCGAATCGATGCTCGCCGAACGAGCCGGCCTGCACGATAACCGTGCGCGACGCCGTGAGGTCGAGGTTGACCAGTTCGAGCTCGACGAGTTCCGGCTCGATGCGGTGCACCAGCGCTCCGACGGAGTCCGGGAGTCCGGGCCGCCGGTTGACGCCGTCGTAGTAGCGAACGGTCGAATGCTGCAGTCCGCCGTGCGAGATGTGCATGGGAGCACCCCACATGAGTTGCACGAGCGATTCGAAATAGACGGGGTTGAACTCCTGCCAGATGTGGATGGCGTAACCGTCGATCAGCAGGTCGAGAGTGTCGGGATACCCGGTGATGTGCGACATGGTCGAAAAGCCGAGGGGGTCGCCGTCGTCCGAACGCAGCCGCGCCAGCTGCTGCTCGATCAGCTCGATGTTGGCCTCGAGTGCCTGCTCGGGATACGCCGGATTCGCGCCGGTGATGTACTCGTACCAGGCCAGCGTGTTCACGTTGTAGTGCTTGGCGGCGAGCGGTATGCGCGGCACCTTCACCTCCGACCAGTCGAACCTGCGTGGAATGCGTTCGACGCGCTCGCGGTCCTCGTCGGCGAGGCTGCGTGCCCAGAGATGGATGGCGTGGAAGGGATGCGCCGGCCGGTAATCGGTCCACCCGGCATCGAAATGCTTGTGCGGCACCATCCAGTCGCCGCCCTCCTCACGGCCGAGCGCGAAGTTGGCGTCGAGCTGCTGGCGGGCGAGCCGCAGGTGTGATGGATCACCGGTGAGCATCATGGCGTTGATGCAGGCGTTGACGGTCGGCTCGATGATCGTCATGAAGCCGTGTGGCCAGCGCCATCCGTAGTGTCCGCCCCACCACTTGCCGTCGAGGTATTCACCGACCTCGCCACTCAGCCCGACATTGTCGGGGAGGATGCCACCGTTGGCGTCGGCGCGTTCGCTCCACCTCGCAAGGTAATCGGTCACCCACTGCCGAAGTCCTTCGTCGGCCGAATACATGAAGGCGTGGGTCATCTGTCCGGTCGCGTTCAGATTGAGCGGCACGTCGCCTCTGGTGGTGCGCTCGTTCATCTTGACGATGATCTCCGCGAAGACGTCATCGTCGAACCATGGGGTGGTGGCGGACGGGAACGGCACGCCGGACAGGTCTTCGAACGGCGGATGGTAACCGTCGAGTACCCCACGGTGCGTGCCGAGATCCTCGGCGGTGACGACCATGCGTGGCCCCTTACTGCCGGACTGCGCTGCCCGGATGATCCCGAGCTCCTTGTCGTAGTTAGGTGCGAGCGGGTCTTCGCCCGTGTACATGCGGGCAAAACGATCCGCACGCTGACGGTCGACGAGCGAGTCCGGCTTGGTGAGGCCGAAGAAGTAGTGGAAGAGGTTCGACTCGCCGTGGTGCATCCAGTCGTAGTAACCGTCGAACTCACGATCGATCTGGCCGTACTGCGTCCACTGCCAGGTGATGGCGTCCCACATCTTGCGTGCGGCCTCGTAGACGGCCTCGTCGCCTCCGATGCTGTAGAAGAGCGCGAGGTACATGAACGCCTCGTAAGGGTCGTCCGAGCCATCCATTCCGGGCCACTCGTCGCGCCAGATCAGCGAACCATCCGCGCGCGTATACCTGGCGAGGAACTCGGGGGCCGCCACGTTCAACGCGGTGACGATCTCCCGTTCGAGCAATGCCCAACGTGGCGCGGGCACCTGCCCGTTCGCGGCGAAACTGGGCAGATCGGGCGCTGGTGCGGTCATCAATCTTCTCCATCGATTTTTGATGAGGTGCCGCGGCGAGCCCTCACGCTACATCCGCGGGGAGGATGTTTCTTCGCATCCTGTAGAAAAGATACTATACGATCTGCGTTCCACAATGGCAGACTGGGGAGATGAGAGACCTGGCAGGCAGCGTCGCCATCGTCACCGGTTCATCCTCGGGGATCGGACGGGCATCCGCCACGGCCCTCGCCGCGGCCGGGTGTCGCGTCATCGTGCACGGTCGCGAGCCCGATGACGTCGAAGGTGTCGTCGACGATCTCACGTCACGAGGCTTCGAGTCCCTCTATGTCGGGGCGGACCTGACGTCTCCGGCATCGGCGGCGAAACGACTCGCGGATGCCGCCCGCTCGCGCTGGGGACGGATCGACATCCTCGTCAACAACGCCGCGGCCATCATGCACCGGCCCAGCGCCGACCTCGACGAGCAGGACTGGACATCCGTGTTCGCCGTCAACGTCCAGGCCCCCTTCTTTCTCGTACAGGAATGCGTGCCCGATCTCACAGTGACCCGCGGGTGCGTTGTCATGATCAGTTCGACGAACGCCCTCCAGGTCAACCGCAGCAATCTCGTCTACGACTCGTCCAAGGCCGCTCTCAACCACCTCGCGCAGGCACTCGCACTCGAATTGCGGGAGGCCGGCATCCGCGTGAACACCCTCATGCCCGGGGGCACCGAGACCCCGAGCGTGCGACGCTGGGCGCGCGACTTCGCCGGCGACGAGAAGCACGCGCAACAACTCATCGCCCAGAGCGCACGCGAGGGAAAGCTCGCGCAACCCGCGCAGATCGCGGAGGGCGTGCTCATGCTCGCGTCCGGCCAGGCCGACTGGATCAACGGCGCCGTGATCGCGATCGACGGCGGACACCGACTCGGGGACTGAGCCGTGCGCTGATGACCGCGGGGAAATACTCGCGCTATCTCCGTATACTTGTATAACAATGTCCGAATCGCTGAAGACTACGTCTCTCCCTGAGGCCGTCTACGACGCCATGCGCTCCAGCATCCTCACGATGCAGATCGCGCCGGACGAAGTTGTGACCGAGACCGCTGTCGCCCTGCGTTTCGGAGTGGCGCGGCCGACCGCGAAAGCCGCAATCGAGCGGCTCGTGATCGAGGGACTGCTGCGGCGCCAGGCGCACAGGGCCGCTCGCGTGCCGCAACTGAGCCGACTCGACATCGAAGACCTCTACGCCAATCGAGCGCTCATCGAAGGTGAGGCACTGCGTAATCTCGCCGCCGCGAGCAGCGTTCCGGCGGCAGCCCTCTCCGCTCAGCGCGACCTCGTCGCGAGTGCCGAGGTCGATGACCGCGCGGCTCTCGCACGAGATGACATCGCCTTCCATCGCGCCCTGGTCACCGGCCAGTCCAGCGAGAGACTCGCGCGCATGCACTCGCTCATCATGGGAGAGGTCGAACTCGGCATCGGGCAGGTGCAATCCCACCAGCTGATGAAGCCGCTCGAAATCGTCGCCCAGCACCAGGCGATCCTGGATGCCGTCTCCGATGGAGACCCCGCACGAGCAGCCGACCTCACCCGGCGTCACATCGCGAACGCGCGGGACCGCCTCCTGAGCAAGTACGACGCCGATCACACACCGGAGGAAAGCCGATGACCGAGCCTCGATCCATCCTCGTCGCCCTGCCAGACGAAGCGACCCGCGCCCGACTCTCGCCAGCGCCTGCCGGCGTCGAGTTCGTCATCTGGACCGCCGCGGATGCCCCGCTCGATCGCGCGATCGACCTGCTGGTGCTGCCGTACATGGGCTCGACCGCCTCGCTGCAACGCCTCGCGGAGTCGACGGTCGCCGTCATCCAGAGCCAGTCGCTCGGCTTCGACGGCGTGCAGCAACTGTTGCCGCCCGGCATCGCCTATTGCAACGCGGTCGGTGTGCACGAGGGACCGACCGCGGAAATCGCCCTCGCTCTGATGCTCTCCGCCCAGCGTGGACTGCGCGAAGCGGCGATCGACCAGGCCGCCGGTGCCTGGAAGCATGACGAGTATCCCGGTCTCGCCGGGCGTTCCGTACTCATCATCGGCGTTGGCGGTGTCGGGCGCGAGATCGAGAAGCGCCTGCGACCCTTCGAGGTCGCCATTACCCGGATGGCGCGCACCGCCCGCGACGATGAGCGCGGCGCGATCCTCGCCATGTCTTCACTCCACGAGGCACTGCCCGACGCTGAGATCGTCGTGATCGCTGTGCCGCTCGGCGGCGATACACGTCATCTCGTGTCCGGGGAGTTCCTCGACCGGATGCGACCTGGGGCACTCCTCGTCAACATCTCGCGCGGCGCGGTCGTCGACACCGATGCGCTGGTCGAACGGCTCGAGCGCGGGGCAGTGCGGGCCGCACTCGACGTGACCGACCCGGAGCCGCTGCCCGCCGGACATCCGCTCTGGAGCGCTCCCGGGGTCGTCATCACGCCGCATGTCGGCGGCCACGTGCAGACCATGCCCACCCGGATCGATCCCCTGATCCGAGACCAGATCCACCGGCTGCAGAACGGCCTACCGCCCGCCAACCTCGTCATCGGCCCCTGAACCATCACCCACAGAAAGCACAGCATGAAGATACAGAGACGTTTCCCCCGGCCGCGCGATCTCGCGCCGCTCATGCAGTTCAAGAAGCCGGAATTCAACGCACGGAAGCGGCGGCTCGAGAAGGCGCTCACCATCTGGGACCTCCGTCGCATCGCCGCACATCGCACCCCCAAGGCCGCCTTCGACTACACGGAGGGTGCCGCAGAAGCCGAGATCTCGCTGGGTCGCGCGCGACAGGCCTTCGAGGACATCCAGTTCAACCCGAGCATCCTGCGCGATGTCTCTGCGGTCGACACCTCGTCGACGGTGCTCGGCGGCCCGGTCGCCCTCCCCTTCGGCATCGCCCCGACGGGATTCACCCGGATGATGCAGACCGAAGGTGAGATCGCCGGCGCGTCCGCGGCCGCGGCGGCCGGCATCCCGTTCTCCCTTTCCACCATGGGCACGACCGCGATCGAGGACGTGAAGGCGGCCAACCCCGACGGTCGCAACTGGTTCCAGCTCTACATGTGGAAGGATCGCGACCGATCGATGGCGCTCGTCGACCGGGCCGCGAAGGCCGGCTTCGATACGCTGCTCGTGACCGTCGACGTTCCCGTGGCGGGCGCACGGCTTCGCGACAAGCGCAACGGATTCTCCATCCCGCCGCAGCTCACCCTCGGCACCGTCGTCAACGCGCTCCCCCGGCCCGCGTGGTGGATCAACTTCCTCACCACCGAACCGCTCGCCTTCGCGTCCCTCGACCGCTGGAGCGGCACGGTCGGCGAGCTGCTCGACTCGATGTTCGACCCAACCGTGACCTTCGAGGACCTGGTCTGGATCAAGGACCAGTGGCCGGGCAAGGTCGTCGTGAAGGGCGTGCAGAACCTCGCCGATGCGAAGAAGCTCGCCGACCTCGGCGTGGACGGCATCACCCTGTCCAACCATGGCGGCCG
>JAODMW010000218.1 GCA_025464815.1 Microbacteriaceae bacterium
AGGACTTCACCATCTTCGGCGGATCGCTCGGTGAGGTCGCCGGCGAGAAGATCATCAAGGTCATGGACCTCGCACTCAAGACGGGCGTTCCCATCATCGGGATGCTCGACTCCGGGGGCGCGCGAATCCAGGAGGGTGTCGTCGCTCTCGGCAAATACGGCGAGATCTTCCGCCGCAATACCGCGGCATCCGGCGTTATCCCGCAGATCTCGATCATCATGGGCCCTGCTGCCGGCGGCGCCGTCTACTCCCCCGCCCTCACCGACTTCGTGATCATGGTCGACAAGACAAGCCAGATGTTCGTCACCGGCCCCGTCGTGATCAAGACGGTCACCGGCGAGGACGTCGGCATGGAGGAACTCGGCGGGGCTCTCACCCACAACAAGATCTCCGGAGTCGCCCACTGGCTGGCCAGCGACGAGGATGACGCCCTCGACTACGCGCGCACCCTGCTCGGCTTCCTGCCCGACAACAATCTCGCCGAGCTGCCCGTCTACGAGCACGAAGTCGAACTCGAGATAACCGACGCGGACCGCAGGCTCAACACCCTCATCCCGGACAGCCCCAACCAGCCATACGACGTGAAGACCGTGATCGAGCACATCGTCGACAGCGGCGACTTTCTTGAGACACAGCCACTGTTCGCACCGAACATCGTCGTGGGCTTCGGCCGGGTGGAGGGCCGTTCGGTCGGCGTCATCGCCAACCAGCCGAACGCGATGGCCGGAACGCTCAACATCGAGGCGGGGGAAAAGGCGGCCCGCTTCGTTCGCTTCTGCGACGCCTTCTCGATTCCGATCATCACCCTCGTCGACGTGCCGGGTTACCTGCCCGGCACCGACCAGGAGTGGACCGGTGTCATCCGCCGTGGCGCGAAACTCCTGTACGCCTACGCCGAGGCGACCGTGCCGCTCGTGACCGTCATCACCCGCAAGGCCTACGGCGGGGCCTATATCGTCATGGGCTCCAAACAGCTGGGGGCGGACCTCAACTACGCGTGGCCGACAGCCGAGATAGCCGTCATGGGCGGCCAGGGCGCGGTCAATATCCTCTACCGCAACGAGATCAAGGCCGCGGAGGCCGCTGGCGAGGATGTCGCGGCGGTACGTACCAAGCTGGCGAACGAGTACACCTACAACGTCGCATCCCCCTTCCTGGCCGCGGAGCGCGGCGAACTCGACGGCGTGATCGAACCCGCTGCCACCCGCATCGTCGTGACCAAGGCCCTGAGAGCGCTCAAAACCAAGCGGGCGAGCCTCCCGCCCAAGAAGCACGGGAACATCCCGCTGTGAGCGACCAGGCGGCGGATGCTGCGGCTCCAGAGTTCTCGGTGGTCGCGGGAAACCCGAACGCGACCGAGCTGGCGGCGGTGACGGCGGTGCTCAGCACGATGCTCGAACAGCTCGGCGGGGATCATACAGAGGACGGCGTCGAGGGTCCGGATGCGTGGCAACGAAGCCAACGACCCATTCGTGGAACGCTCTCACCGGGGCGAGGGGCCTGGCGCAGTTTTTCGGGCTGAATACCCCCCAATTGGGTGTAATTCGGCGGTTTCGCAACAATGGATCGCTCAAATCAACGAATTCCGAAGCAAATACTGCGGATATCGCGGTGGGGACAACTCCGCGCAGAGGAAAAGGTCAGCAAGTTACCAGATGTACCCCGTTTTTCGTCGTTGAGGCGGCTAGATCCCGGGGTTTTCAGGAGTATTTTCGAGCCCAGGGTACAAAATTGTCCCCCATAAGTCCCCCAAAGTGACGACTTTGCGGACAGGTCTGCCTACAGCACTATTGATCTTGCTAGGTGTCTCTCTTTGAGTTACACCACCATTCATTAGCCGACTAGGGTAAGCGGGCTAATGACGTGGGGGCGGGTCAGGGCGGTATTCGGGTTATCGCCCTGACCCGGGGTTTTAGAACGGGATCGGCCTTCGGCCGGTCCCGTTCTCTTTTGCCCGTCGTGCGGACGCAGTCCCACGAGTCAGTCAGCGGCGCGCGGAATCTCCAGCCAGAGGTCGACCTGGTCTTCTTCGTCGTCGACGTTGTGCTTGCCGAGAGCGCTCGCATGCCCGTCGTCCAGCGAACTCAATCCCACGACCGTGATCGCGATATCCGACCCTTCGGGCACCGTGCGGGCGATGAGTTTTCCGGTCTGCGTGTCGCGAATTGCCTCGGCGAGCCGATTGAGCACCCGTTCGAGGTCGGCATCCTCGAGATCGTCGATGCCCCCTTCGTCGAGCAGCGTGACGGTGGTGCCCTTACGCCTGGCGACCATGATCTGTTCGCGCACCCGGTTGTTGAGGAGCTTGCGCCCGCGGATCTCATCGCGGATCGCGCCCTCGAGATAGAGGCACTCCAACCGCTGGCCCTCGGTGAGCTCACCGCCGACGGCGACGATCTGCCGCAACATCGGCAGCGACATCCGGCTGGTCTGCCCGAGGCGGAACTGACGTTCGGAGACGTGCGCCTCCTGCGCCGCCCGCCATTCGACCGCCTCACGTTCGGCGAGCGCGTACTGGCGAGTATCGCGGCCGGCCTTGGCGAGCGAGAGCGACAGGGCATGGGAGACACCGACCCAGAGGACGTCGCCTACGACGCCGTAGGCGACCAGGCCGCCAGGCCCCGACCATGCGATCGTCTGCACGATGAGGGCGCCGATGCCGATCCAGGCGAAGGTGTGCCTGCGGCGCGTCGAGGTGATCACCATGAGGGTCCCGATGGCCGCGGTGTACCAGGCCGCATAACTATCCGGCGGCACCGTTGCCACCTGACTCGTCACGAGCAGCGGAACCACGAGGGCGACGACGGCGTTGAAGGCGGCGAGCCAGATCGGCATACGGGGGCTTCTCGACAACCAGAGGCTGGCGATGGTTGCTATGGCATACAACGCCATTGCCGCCAGATAGGGCCCTTTATCCTTGGGCACATCGATCGAGACGGTCGCGAGCAGCAGGTGGTATGCCGAAAAAATGGCGGCCAGGCCGATGATCAGATAGCGGGGAACCGAGATGATCACGGGAACACCTGCTCGCCGACAGCCGTAGCGGCGAGCTCCGGCGCGATTTCCGGATGCGGCCAGACGATGCTGATCACGGTGCCTCGACCCGCCCCGGAGTCGACTTCGACGCTACCTCCGGCATTCGCCACCCGCTCCATGATCGAGACCCGTAGCCCGAGACGTTCCGTCGGAACCGAACCGACCTCGAAGCCGGTACCTGTATCGCCGACATCCACCCGGATGCCACCGTCGGCGCTGGGACGGACGGTGAGCCAGCGGCGCACGTCATCGCCGCTGCCGGCGTGCTGAAGACTGTTCACCATAGCCTGCACGGCGGCGGAGTAGACCGCCTCGGCGGACTGCACGGGGATCACGCCGTTCTCGATGTGCGCCGTCTGCAATTCGAAGGGCGCGGAGAGTGTCGTGGTCGCACCAATGATGCGATGGGCGAGCTGGTCCATGCTCACGGTGGCGTCGTCATCGGGCGAGGCCGCAGCCGCGTCCTTGAGGTGCCCCATCGCGTTGCGCGCCATCCGCGTGGCCAGCTCTTTGGCTTCTGGCGTGTAGGCCCGGGCGGCGGAGAGAAGGGTCGTGAGCACGCTGTCGTGCACGATCGAGTCGACCTGCACGCGCTCGACCTCGGTCGCATGCTGTCGCACGGCGTGTGCATAGCGGTCGAGTGCCGTCGACTGCGCGGTGTCCACCGAAGCCGCGGCCTGCCGGAGCAGAGTGATCAGGATGAGCACCGCACCGCCGAGGATGATCGCGTATGCGGTATCGAGCGCCGCCGACTCCCAGCTCTTGCCGCCGCCGGACGGCGTTATCCTCACGATGCCGTACACGACCGGCGCGATGACCAGGTAGGCGGTAGCCGTCCAGGTGTTGAATGCGACAGCGGCCGCGGAGGTGCCGACGGTGCAGAGGAGCCACAGCCACGGACGCTGATCGGCCACCGCGGAGGGGTCTTTGGCCACGAAGGGCCACACGATGAGTGCGATCAGGTAGGCCACCGCGATGTAGCCGTTGACGAAACCGACGAGCCGGCGCGTGAAGGAGGCGACGAGAGACGCGAGGATGCCGCCGAAGATCGCGACCGCCAGGAAGTAGTACCAGAAAGTCTGTACCTGCGACATCTGGCCGAGCATGACCGGTACCGACTGCGCCCCGAAAACGAGGCCGAAAATGGCGACCGAGCGCGAAACAACCGTCTCGATCTGTCGACGACTGATCGGGTTGTGAGGTTGTCGCGCTTGCCCTACCGGGACGCTAGCGACCATCGCCGCCATCCGGGTCCAGCCCCGGGAGAATGCCGTCCTCGACGGCACGGCGAAGCAGGTCGACCTTCGTCGGGGCAGGACGCCCGACTTCCACGTACTTGACGCGGATGCGGTCGAGATACTCGCGTGCGGTGGAATAGCCGATACCGAGTTGCTGGGCCGCCAGCTTGAGCGGCAGGCCGGAGGCGTAGAGGTGGAGGATCTCGCGCTCGCGACGACCGAGCTGGGCCTTCGCGAAGTCGCGGTCGGCGTCGATGGCCGTAGCCCATTCGAGATTGTTGAGCACTTCTCCGCGCGCGACGGTCTCGACGGCGGACATCACGGTCTTCGTCGCGGAGGACTTCGGAATCACCCCGGCCGCACCGGCGGCGAGGGCCTCGCGGACGGATGCGACGCGGTCGGCGATGCTGTGGATCAGCACCGCGGATCCGGTGGCCTGCACGCGCTTCACGTTCTCCGTGACGGTCGAGCCGTCACCGAGAGAAAGGTCGAGCACGACCACGTCGTTCTCGCGACCGTTCAGATTGTCGACGAACTCCTGCACGGATGCCGCGGCGAGGATGAAGTCGAATCCGGCCTCGATGCAGGCGGCCTTCAGCCCGAGCCTGACCGATTCGTGATCGTCGACGACCGAGACGCGCACCCCGGTCGGTCGCACGCTCGCTCGCGGCTCGTCGGTCGTCGTTTGCGCCATGGTCAATCCTGTCTCCCCCAGTGGTTCTGGAATCCAGCTGTTCCTGGACCAATGGTACTGGGCGCAGGCCGCGCTAGAGTCTGCACATGCGTGCCCGAGTCGTACGAATCGCCCTGGTGGCCGCTGCCGCGCTCCTCGCCCTGTCAGGCTGCGTATCGTTTTCCTCCGGGTACGAGCGAATCGACAGTTTCGACGTCGATTACACAATCGCCCACAACGGCACCGTCCAGGCGGTGGAAACGATCGCCTACGACTTCGCGGGCGAGAAGAACAAGCACGGTATCGACCGTTTCCTCGCCTCGCGATTCGGTTCGGGCGATGGCAAAGACCGCGTCTATCGGTACGACAACATCTCGGTGACGAGCCCGAGCGGGGCATCCGCCCTCTTCTCGACGACGCTGTCGAACGCCCTGCAGATCCGGATCGGCAACAAGAACGCGACCCTGAACGGCAAGCAGGTCTATGTCATCAGCTACGACATCGCCGGCGCGCTCAACCGCGCGGCACAGGGTGACGGCAGCTTCCTCGACGAGTTCTACTGGAATGCGACGGGCAACTACTGGAATGTGCCGATCGCCAGGACGACCATCACGGTGCACGGCGCCGGAGACGTGTCGAAGATCGCATGCTTCGCGGGAGCGCAGGGATCGCAACTCGCCTGCGCGGACGCGAAACAGTCGGGAGGCAGCGCGACCTTCCAGCATGGCTTCCTGGGCGCCAACGAGGGTGTCACGATGGATGTCGGATTCCCCGACGGCACCTTCGCGACGACGGATCCGATCGTCGACAATTCGCTTCCCGTCGATGCCATCCCGGTAACGAGTGGGAGCAACGACGGGCCGGACCCGTTCTGGAGCCCCTGGAACTGGGGAACGGGTCTCGCGTTGCTCTTCGGCATCCCGATCGCCTTCGGCCTGCTCGTCGTCGCCCGCAAGCGCGACCAGGAGTTCGTGGGTGTGACGCCCGGGACGGTTCCCGCCGATCCGTCGACCGCCCCGGTCGGTGTCGCCCCGCGGGAGGAGACCGTGGTCGTGTACTACCAGCCACCGCAGGGGTTCCCGGTGGGAGCGGCGAACACCGTGCTCAACAAGAAACGCAAGACCGTCGACGTGACCGCGACGCTCATCGATCTCGCGGTGCGCGGCCATCTTCGAATCGAAGAGATCGAGGGCGGACGCGGCAACCGCGCGAAGGACTACAACCTCGTCGCCACGCCAGAACGCGCAGCAGAGAAGAAGGCCCGTGCCAGGACCGGCAGCGTCGATGCGGCCGAGCTCCTGCCACACGAGGCGCTCCTGCTCGGCAAGCTCTTCAAGGGACACAGCACCGAGGTGACCCTCTCGAGCCTGACCAATAAGTTCGCCAACGACATGCGGGCGATTACGACCTCGCTCGACGCGTGGATCGAGAACCAGAAGTTCTTCATCGACAAGCTCAACCGCATCCATCCGATCCTGGCCTGGCCGCTCGCACTGGCGGTCCCCGTCTTCATCGTGATGACTTTCGTGCCCGGCGGCTGGTTCCTCATCCCCGTCGGTGGCGCGATCGGCTCCCTCATCGGCATGCGGTCGTCGAGCAAGGCTGTCCGGCGCAGTGCGACGGGCCACGCCCTCTACCTGCAGGTGGAGGGATTCCGGCAGTACATCGCAACCGCGGAAGCCGACCGTATCCGCTTCGATGAGACGGAGGACGTGTTCAGCCGATACATGCCGTGGGCGATCGTCTTCGGTGAGGCCGATCGCTGGGCGCGCGTCTTCAGGGAACTCGCCGAGCAGGGCAGGTTCGCCGAGCAGCCCGATTGGTACGTCGGCAATGGTTTCTCGACCGGCTACCTCGTCGGCTCGATCGCATCGATCTCCTCGATCGGATCGGCGGTGAACAGCTTCAGCTCGCTGGCCGCGTCCTCGATGACATCGACGCCATCCTCGGGCGGAAGCTCCGGCTTCAGCGGCGGAGGCGGCTCCAGCGGAGGCGGCGGGGGTGGCGGAGGAGGAGGCAGCTGGTGACTAACGCCTGACCAGGGTGGCGACCGCCTCGACATGGTGCGTGTTCGGGAAGAGATCGAAGGCGCGCAGCCGTGTCATCTCGTAGCCCCGTTCCCCGAACAACGCCACGTCTCGCGCGAGGGCGACCGGGTCGCAGGCGACGTAGACGACCTGGGCCGGCTTCAGAGCCACGAGTTCGGCGACCACGGCCTTGCCCGCACCGGAACGCGGAGGATCGAGGATGACCGTCGCCCGACCGAGATTCGCTCGTTCGCTCGACCCGGCTGTCGTCCCGAGCTGTCGGACGAAGTGCTCGACGCGGGCGGTGATGGCCGAGGCACCGACCCACTCGGCGAGATTCTCCGCGGCGTGATCCGTCGCGAGCGAGTCGCTCTCGACGGTCGTGATGCGGAGGTTGTTGCCGAAGCGATCGCCAACGGCGGCGGCGAGTAGGCCGACGCCGCCATAGAGGTCGAGATTGGCCGCCCGCGGGGCGAACAGCGTCACGTCGACCGCATCCTGCACCGCGGTCGTGAGGGTCTGGGCGGCTGCGCGATGCACCTGCCAGAAGCCACGGACATCGAGCCGGAACTCCCGGTCGCCCACGCGTTCGACAATGCGCTGAGCCTTCGGTTTCTCCCGGGTTCCGGTGAGTTTCTCCCGGGTTCCGGTGAGAACGAAGGGGTTTCCCGTCGATGGAACGACGACGTCGACGTGGTCGACGCCGGGAAACTTCTCGTCGAGCGGGGCGATCGCGGCGACCTCGGGTGTTGCAAGCGGTAGGTCCGTGACGGGGATCACGCGGTGCGACCGGATGGCATAGGGACCAGGCGTTCCGTCTTCCGCGACGTGCAGGCGGAGGCGGGTGCGCCATCCGGTGCCGTCTTCGTTGCCGGGAAGAGCGTCGACGACGACATCCGTCTCGATACCCGCCATCCGCTTGAGGGAGTCCGCCAGGACCTGGCGCTTCAACTCGCGCTGGTGGGCGATGGCGATATGGCCGAACTCGGCGCCGCCGGCGCGGTCCTCCGGAGCCCGGTCGATTCCGGCTGCCGCCCAGATATGCGGCCGGCGATGCTCGGATGCCTTCACGACCTCGATCGTGTCCGCGCGCCAGAACGACTTCTTCGAATCGTCAGTGATCTGCGCGAGCACGGTCTCACCGGGGATGGCATCGCTCACGAAGATCACCCTGCCGTCGTGACGGGCCACTGCCACCCCGCCGTGGGCTACGTTGGTAACCTCGATCTCGACCTGTCTACCCAGCCATTCGCCCATCCCTCGAGCTTGCCACAGGAGCTCCGTGCGCCTATACCTCGCCTCCACCTCCCCCGCCCGGCTCGCGACACTGCGCGCGGCGGGCATCGAACCGGTCGTGCTCCCATCGTTCGTGGACGAGGATGCCGCGGTCGCCGCCGCATCCCCGCTGTCGCCGATCGAGATGGTTCAGCTTCTCGCCCGGCTCAAGGCCTCGGCGGTGGTCTCTTCTGAGATCGACGGGTTCGTCCTCGGCGGCGACTCCGCCTTCGAGCTCGACGGCGTGGTCTACGGCAAACCCCACCTGCCTTCGATCGCTCGCGAACGCTGGATGCTGCAGCGCGGCCGCACCGGACACCTCCACTCCGGCCACTGGCTCATCGACCACCGCGGCGGCGTGCTCGGCGAGGCCCGCGGCGCTGTCGCGACCGCGGGTGTCTCCTTCGCCTCAGACATCTCCGACGCGGAGATCGACGCCTACATCGCGACGGGTGAGCCGCTGGAGGTCGCGGGAGCCTTCACGATCGACAGCCTCGGTGCACCGTTCATCACCTCGGTCGACGGCGATCCGCACGCCGTCGTCGGGCTCTCGCTCTCGACGCTGCGCTCCCTCCTCCTCGA
>JAODMW010000225.1 GCA_025464815.1 Microbacteriaceae bacterium
CGGATCGGGAACCAACCTCGATCCCTGGTACGACCTCTACGCCGACCGCACTGCCGGTCTCAGCGCCTCTGAGGTGCGTGCGCTGTTCGCCGTGGCATCCAGGCCAGAGGTCGTCTCGCTCGCCGGAGGGATGCCCTTCGTGTCCGCCCTGCCGCCCCAGCTCATCGCCGGTGCCTTCGAGCGTGTGATGCGCGACAGCGGGCCTCAGGCGCTGCAGTACGGATCGGGGCAGGGTGTTGCGGCCCTGCGGGAGCAGATCCTGGAGATCATGGCCCTCGAGGGCATCAGGGCCAGTGTGGATGACGTGGTGGTGACGACCGGCTCGCAGCATGCCCTCGAACTCGTCACGAAACTGTTCATCAATCCCGGTGACGTCGTTCTTGCCGAGGGACCGAGCTATGTCACGGCCATGGTGGTCTTCAATTCGTTCCAGGCCGACATCCAACATGTTCCCATGGATGCATACGGCCTGATTCCCCAGGCCCTTCGCGAACACATTGCGCGCCTTCGCGTCGAGGGCAAGAACATCAAGTTCCTCTACACGGTTCCGACCTTCAGTAATCCCGCCGGGGTGACCCTGACCTGGGAACGCAGGTTGGAGATCCTCGAGATCTGCCGCTCGAACGAGATCCTGGTACTCGAGGACAATCCCTATGGGTTGCTCTACTTCGATGCACCGCCCCCGCAGGCGATGCGTTCGGTCGAGGAAGACGGCGTCATCTATCTCGGTACCTTCTCGAAGACGCTCGCCCCCGGTTTCCGTGTGGGCTGGGCGCTCGCTCCGCATGCTATTCGAGAGAAACTCATCCTTGCTAACGAGGCCGCGGTCCTCTCACCGAGCTCCTTCAGCCAGCTCATGATCTCCGAGTACCTGAACACCGCCGACTGGAAGGCGCAGATCAATACCTTCCGCGGCATATATCGCGAACGTCGCGATGCAATGCTCTCCGCACTCGCCGAATACCTGCCTCAGCTCAGCTGGACCGTGCCGAACGGCGGCTTCTACATCTGGGCGACGATGCCGGAGCACCTCGACTCCAAGGCGATGCTTCCGCGCGCCGTCAAGGAGCTCGTGGCCTACACGCCGGGTACGGCGTTCTACGCCGACGGCAACGGGCGCAACAACATCCGCCTGTCGTTCTGCTACCCGACGCCCTCGTTCATCCGCGAGGGCATTCGCCGCCTCTCGACGGTGATCAACGGTGAGCTCGACCTCCTGAATACCTTCTCGCAGACAGCACCGCTCAGGACGGTTCCCATCAAGCAGGGCATTTCGAGTCCACCGCCCAACATCGATTAGCCACCTGAACAGCATTTTCCACGTTCAAGAAAGACGGCTGACTATGAATGAATTCACTCCCCGCACGGTCGTGGTACTCGCCGGTGGCATTTCCCATGAGCGCGACGTCTCGCTGCGGTCCGGCCGCCGAGTCGCCGACAGCCTGCAGGAGCACGGAATAACCGTCGTGTTGAGGGATCCGGATGCCACCCTCCTGGCCTATCTTTCCGAAACACGTCCGGACGTGGTCTGGCCGGCCCTCCACGGTGCCAGTGGCGAGGATGGCGCTCTCCGCGGCCTCCTCGACTTCATCGGGATTCCCTACGTAGGATCGACCTCGGCGGCTGCACGCCTGGCCTGGGACAAACCGACGGCGAAAGTGCTCGTGGCGCGCGCCGGAGTGTCGACACCACGATCCATCGCGCTCTCGAGGGATGCCTTCCGCGAGCTCGGAGCGAGCAGCGTACTGGACAGCCTCGCCGAAGAACTTCCAGTCCCGCTCGTGGTCAAGCCGGCCCAGGGAGGCTCGGCGCAGGGTGTGACGCTGGTCGACGACCGGGCCGACCTTCCACGCGCGATGGTGGATGCCTACACGTACTGCGATGTCGCCCTCATCGAGCAGCGAATCGTCGGCACGGAAATCGCCGTGGGAGTCATCGACAGTGGCGAGGGACCCGTGGCCCTGCCCGCAGTGGAGATCCAGCCGCTGTCGGGCGTGTACAGCTTCGAGGCCCGGTACAACGCGGGGGAGACCCGCTTCTACACTCCGGCGCGCCTGAGCGATGAAATCAGCGCGCGCGCGGCCGAGGTCGCTCTACGGGCGCACCGGGCCCTCGGTCTTCGGCATCTCTCGCGCGTCGACCTCATCGTGGACGGGGCGGGAACACCGTGGTTCCTGGAGGCGAACGTGCTTCCGGGGCTCACGGAGACCTCATTGCTGCCGCAGGCGCTCGAGGCGGCCGGCCACGACCTGGGCTGGGTCTATTCGGCGCTGGCCGAAGCAGCCATCAGGGAAAGCCGTAGCTGATCAGCCGAAGCCGGGCTCGTTCAGCTCGGCGAGAATACGGTTGAGATCTGCCACCGTCGCGAAGTCGATGACGATGGTGCCCTTGTTGGAGCCGAGACTCACTTTGACGCGCGTATTGAGACGATCGCCCAGGCGCTCGGCGATCTCGTCGAGCTGACCCTGACGCTTTCCGGCATTCGGTTTCGCCGGGCGCGCTGACTTGGTCGTCACAAGACCCGCCGCCGCCTCGGCGGCACGCACGGAGAGGTCCTCGTTCACGATCTTGTCCGCCAGACGCTCCATCGTGGCCTCGTCGCCGGCGGAAAGGATGGCGCGGGCGTGACCGGCACTCAATACTCCGGCCGCGACCCGACTCTGAATCGCCGGCGGCAGTCGGAGAAGGCGGATGGTGTTGGTGATCTGCGGACGCGATCGTCCGATCCGTCCGGCGAGCTCATCCTGGGTGATCCCGAAATCCGCGAGGAGCTGCTGGTAGGCCGATGCCTCTTCCAGCGGATTCAGGTTCGCCCTGTGCAGATTCTCGAGCAGTGCATCTCGAAGCATCGCCTCGTCGGCGGTATTTTTGACCACCGCCGGAATCGTCTCGAGACCGAGACTCATGCTTGCGCGCAATCGGCGCTCGCCCATGACGAGCTCGTAGCGCGGTTCACCCAGCCCGGCATTCGCTATCGGGCGTACGACGATCGGCTGAAGCACGCCGACCTCGCGAATCGACTCGATGAGCTCATCGAGGTCCTCCTTGACGAACTCCTTACGGGGCTGAGCCGCGTTCGGAACGATGTCGGCGGGGGAGAGATTGGCCAGACGGGCACCCGGAACGGCTACGAGGGTCTCCGCTGACGCTTTCGCCGAGGGAAAGAAGATGTCGACGGGGCGCTCGGGGCTACCCTGATCGCTGGGAATGAGCGCTCCGATGCCACGCCCAAGACCGGTCCTTTTCGGTGATGCCATTACTCTGGAGCCCCTCGTCGTGCGATTTCTGCGGCAGCTTCGAGATAGGAAAGCGAACCGGGAGAGTTGGTGTCGTAACTGATCACGCTTTGACCATAGCTTGGAGCCTCGGAAATCCGCACTGACCTCGGGATGAGTGT
>JAODMW010000151.1 GCA_025464815.1 Microbacteriaceae bacterium
GGGCTACCCGTCGGTGACCTTCACCGGCAACGTCGGCGCGTACACGAAGTGTCCGCCGGAGGTCATCCCGGCGACGCCGCGTGCTGACTTCGTCGCGATCTGTGGTGCAGCCGACGTCTCCATCAGCAACGACTTCACCCCTTCCGAGAATACGATCGGCCAGGACTTCACCG
This sequence comes from Microbacteriaceae bacterium, assembly GCA_025464815.1. Classification (GTDB taxonomy): domain Bacteria; phylum Actinomycetota; class Actinomycetes; order Actinomycetales; family Microbacteriaceae; genus Lacisediminihabitans. The sequence goes on from JAODMW010000151.1 coordinate 174, forward strand.
CGCAGGTCTTCGTCGACGGACAGCTGAGGGACACCGTCCTGGTGAAGTCCGGCGATGTCGTGAGCAGGCACTACAGCTTCGCGAACGACAGCGGCGAGCACCTCATCGAGGTCAAGGTGAACGGTTACGCGATCGGTTCGAAGACGGTCCAGTCGGACTGCGCGCTCGTCACAGAGGCCGACCCCTCCGCGCAGACCTGCGTGGACAACCAGTTGCTCGACGGTCGGATTTTCGTCGCCCTCAACGATCACCTCATCTACAGGATCGACGGCGTCGTCGTGACGACCGCCTACACGAGCGTCACCACCGGCTCGCACCACGTGACCGCTGAGCTCGCGGAGCCGGGCGCCGGGTACACGCTACAGGGACAGTCGGAATGGACCTTCACCGTCGAGGACGCCTCGGCGACGTGCGGCGATCTCGAAACCCATCCGCTCGTCACCCCGACGCTCAGCAGTTCCAACCTGAGCTGCTCGGCCGCGGGTTCCTACACGCTGGATGCGGTCGAGGGCGTCGTCTGGACGGTCAACGGCAACGTCGTTCCGGCCGGTACCTACGCGGTGACCTCGGCGAAGACGGTCCAGGTTCTCGCTTCGACGGTCTCCTCCGACTTCGGATTCGAGCAGGGCGTGCAGACGGAGTGGACCCTGAGCTTCACGGATCCCGCGAACTGCGGCCAGCTCACCACGCTCGCGTTCACGGGGGCGGGAGGCGATCTTGGCGGCATGCTGGTCGTCGGCCTCCTGTTCCTGCTCACCGGCGCCGGGGTCTACACCTTCAGCCGTGTGAAGAAGGTTCGCGCCGAGTAGTCGGTCGGCTGGTCGGGATGCCCCGGTTCCCTTCGTTACGAAGGGGGTCGGGGTATCCGGCGTTAGGACCCTCGAGGGAACGGGAGGCCCGGACCGACGCGAGGTATCACTGGGTCATGCCCGGCAGGCGGGGTCAGGCGCGTCGGTCGCGCAGCTCGTCGCGCACGGCGTCGGGGACCTCGATGCCGAAGAGCGCAGTTACGGCGTCGCTGAATTCCTGGCCTTCGCCCGAGCGGGCGAGTTCTCGCGCACGAACGGACGGGGCGTGCAGCAGCACACCGGTCAGGTGGCGTAGCGCAGCCTCTATCCGCCCGTCATCGTCGCCGCGGGTGCGAACGCGTTCGATCTCGGACTCCAGGAGCCCGAAGACATGGCTGCGCAGGGCGACGACGGCCGGGGTGAGCGCCTGCTCCGCCGTGAGGGCGGCGAACTCGGATGCGGCTTCGCCGACGATCGCGCGCGCATCGCTGGTGGCGTTCAGTTCTTCGAGCGGCGCGTGGATGCTGATCGTCTCGAGGTCGAGCAGCTCGATTCCATCGATCCCCGCGACGGCAGCCTCGACGTTGCGCGGGAGACCCAGGTCGATGAGGATGCGATGGCGACCCGCACTCAGCATGGCGGCGGTGATGACGGGGGTCTCCGTCGAGGTGCAGGTGATGACGACATCCGCTGTCTCGAGTGCGTCGACGAGGGAGGTGGTGGCGGTGAGCCCGAGACGTGTGGCGAACTTGGCCGCGCGGCCCGACGGCGAGAAGACCGTGAGATCCTCTGCGCCGCGATCGCGCAGAGCAGCGACCGTCGTGCCGGCGTACTGGCCGGTTCCGACGATGAGCACGCGGGTCCGTGACCAGTCGGCGATGCGGCTCGACGCGAGTTCGAGGCCGAGGCGCACGAGCGAGCGGCCGGCTCCGCCGATGGCCGTCTGGTTCTTGACACCACGGGAGGTCTTCGCGGCGTTCTGGAACAGCCGCTCGAGGCCGGATGACGTCGTACCGGCGGCCCTCGCCTGCGTGAGTGCGCGACGTACCTGGCCGGCGATCTCGTCCTCCCCGATGATCACGGATTCCAGCCCGGAGGACACGGCGAAAAGGTGCTCGGCCACGGGGTCGCCGCGGAGCACGGTCACGGAGTTGCGCAGATCGTCCGGGTCGATGCCGCTCGCCTCGCCGATCACCTGGACCATGGTGGCGACGGCCATAGCGGTAGCCCCGGTGAGGGGTTCGTCGATCTCGAGGTAGGCCTCGAAGCGATTGCAGGTGGCGAGCACGACGGCACCCGAGACGAAGTCGCTCTTGTCGACGAGAATGCCTGCCGCCCGCGGAGCACCGATCGAGAGCTTCTCGAGAAGGTCGAAGCTCGCATTGTGGTGGTTGGCGGTGAGGCAGAGAAGCACCCGCCAAGCCTACGTCCAGCGGAGGATCGCGTGCAGCGTGCGAAGCCCCGGAGCGCCTCACACATACTTAATCACGTGAACCTCCCAGCAAACCACCCGCTTCTCGACGGTCGAACGGCCGATTCTCCCCTGATCCGGGCGTACCGGGGGGATCGTCCGGAGAAGACGCCCGTATGGTTCATGCGCCAGGCCGGCCGATCGCTGCCGGAGTACCGGGAACTACGTACCGGAACCGCGATGCTCGACGCCTGCCTCGATCCCGCCCTCTCGAGCGAGATCACGCTCCAGCCGGTGCGTCGTCACCACGTCGACGCGGGCATCTTCTTCAGCGATATCGTCGTGCCGATCAAGCTGGCCGGTGTCGATGTGAGCATCGTTCCCGGCCGCGGGCCCGTTCTGGGCGCACCGATCCGCACCGAGGCGGATGTCGAGGCGCTCCGCCCGCTCGACCCCGATGCCCTCGCCCCGATCGCCGAGGGTGTGGCTCGCACGGTCGACGAACTGGGCGTAACCCCCTTGATCGGTTTCGCCGGCGCACCTTTCACCCTCGCCGCCTATCTCGTCGAGGGCGGACCATCCAAGGATCATCTCCGCGCACGCACTCTCATGCATGCCGATCCCGCGACCTGGAATGCGCTGCTCGGCTGGGCCGCGGACGTGACCGGCGCCTTCCTGCGAGCACAGGTGCTCGCCGGGGCGAGCGCCGTGCAGCTCTTCGACTCCTGGGTCGGATCGCTCTCGGTGGCGGACTACGAGCAGCACGTCGCCCCCTTTTCAGCCCGTGCGATCTCCCACGTCAAGGACCTCGACGTTCCCGTCGTGCACTTCGGCGTCGGCACGGGGGAGTTGCTGCCGTCCATGCACGCGATCGGGGTCGACGTCATGGGGGTCGACGACCGCATCCCGCTCGATGAGGCATCCCGCCGACTCGGTGCCGAGGTGCCGCTTCAGGGCAACATCAACCCCGCACTCCTCGCTGCCCCCTGGTCGGTGCTGGAGGCGCACGTGCTCGACGTGATCGAGCGCGGCCGTGCCGCGCGCAGCCACGTGCTCAACCTCGGCCACGGCGTACCGCCGGAAACCGACCCCGACGTGCTCACCCGCATCGTGGAGCTCGCCCATGCCTAGTGCGGTCGTGGTCGGGGGAGGCGTCGCAGGGCTCGTGATCGCACGAGAGCTCGCGATCGGTGGTGTCGCGGTCACGGTGATCGAGGCATCCGATCGGCTGGGGGGCAAGGTGTCTCGCCACACCGTCGCCGGCATCGAACTGGATGCCGGTGCCGAGAGTTTTGCGACCCGCGCGGGCACTGTCGCGACGCTGGCCGAGAGTCTCGGTCTCGCTGTCGAGAGCCCCAGCCCGGACGGAGCCTGGCTGCAGGCGTCCGATGGCAGGGCCTTCCCGCTGCCCAAGACCAGCCTGCTCGGCATCCCGAGCATCCCGCTCGCGGCCGATGTGATCGAGGTCGTCGGCTTGGCCGGTGCCTTCCGCGCGCAGCTCGACGAACTCATGCTGGGCTTCGCCGCCTCGAAGGAGCGCAATTTCGGAAAGCTCGTGCGCCGCAGGATGGGTGCTGCGGTACTTGAAAGGCTCGTCGCCCCCATCACGCTCGGCATCCACTCGCGTCATCCGGACGAGCTCGACGTCGACGTCGTCGCCCCCGGCCTGCGCGCGATGATGTCGAGAGTGGGCTCCCTCGCGCACGCCGTGCGGGAACTGCGCGCTGCCGCGCCTGCCGGTTCCGCGGTCTCCGGTCTCGGCGGCGGCATCTTCGAACTCGTGGATGCCCTCGCGAGCGACCTACGGAAGAGGGGCGTGATCGTGCGCCTCTCCTCGCCGGTCGCGTCGGTCGACGCGGATGGAGTGACGCTCGCCTCCGGTGAGCGGGTGGACACCGACACCGTAGTGCTCGCGACCGCGCTCGCTGCGCCCGGCGAGACGACGATCACGCTTGCAACCCTCGTGCTCGATGCGCCTCAGCTCGATCGAGCGCCGAGGGGAACGGGGCTCCTCGTCGTTCCGGGCGCGGACGGCATCCGCGCGAAGGCACTCACCCACTCCTCGGCCAAGTGGCCGTGGCTCGCCGCGCGTCTCGGCGAGCACCAGCATGTCGTGCGGCTCTCCTACAACCGGGTGTCGCCGGAGGGGCTCAGGGAACAGGCGCGCACGGATGCCGAGAAGCTGCTCGGAGTCGAGATCGCGGCATCCAGCATCCTCGGTTTCGATTCCGTGGAATGGGCGCAGCCTGCCACGGCGCAGCCCGCCATCGCGGGGGTGACGCTCGTCGGTGAAGGCGCCGCAGGCACCGGACTCGCGGCCGTCATAGGCCAGGCTCGGAGCGAGGCTGAACGTTTGCTGGGAGACCTAGGGGCTTAGCGACGGAGGGCTACTGTGGGAGACACATCCGTGACAGGCAACGTCCTCACATTCACTACCGTCTTCGGGCGCGAACAGAACGGAGCAACCATGCGAGGCAAACTTCTTCTGGTGGTCGGACTGGGCGTCGGCTACGTCCTTGGCAGTCGCGCTGGCCGCGAGCGGTACGAAGAGATCAAGCGAGCGGCCGGCAGGTTGTGGAACGACCCGCGCGTACAGCGCCAGGTCAAGCAGGCCGAAGACTTCGCGAAAGACAAGGCCCCCGACGTCGTCGAGTTCCTCAGCGATGGCGCGAAGAAGGTCGTCTCGCAGGTGAGCGGCAAGTCCACACCATCCAAGTCCACGCCCTCCACATCGACGACCGCTCGCAAGACGGCGTCGAGGTCGAGCACCGCGAAGCCCAGCACCAGTAAGTAGGCCGGTCGTGAGCGACGGAGACTACAAGAAGCGTTCGCTTTTCACGCTGATCGCTGACCTTCCGCGGCTGCTCGTCCAGCTCGTGCAGGACGAACTCGACCACCTCAAGCAGGAGATGGTCGCCAAACTCAAGCACGCCGGAATCGGCATCGGGCTGTTCGTCGGTGCCGCCTTTTTCGCGTTCTTCCTGTTCGCCGTGCTGATCGCGGCCGCGATTCTTGGATTCGCCGAGGTCGTTCCTGGATGGGCCGCCGCCCTCATCGTGGCGGGCATCCTGCTGGTGATCGTGGTGATCCTCGCGCTCATCGGGGTCGCCCAGGTGAAGAAAGGTGCGCCGCCGGTACCGACCGAGACCATCAGGAGCGTCAGGCAGGATGTGAATGCCATCAAGGGCATCGGAAAGCGAGCGAACAACCCATGAGCGTTCCCATCGAATCCAAAGTGGCGTCGGCCCGGGCCGAGCTCGAAGAAACGCTCGACGCGATCGAAGACAAACTCAACCTGCCCAAGCAGGTCGGAAGGCTCACCAGGAAGGCCCAGAAGTCCTACCGCGACAACCCGGTTCCGTGGATCATCGGCGCGACGGCCGCCGTCATCGTGCTCGGCGGGCTCGCCGCGTGGGCCCTCTTCGGCGACGACTGACATCGGCGGCAACGGAAAACCCAACTGACGGAAGCAGCGCCGCTTTTTGTTCTTGCCCGCGGGCGAGAGAGGATAGACGGCATGAGTTCCACCCCGGTCCCGAGCGGGTACACACTGTGGGCAGTATTCCGCCGTGATGCCGCAGTCCCTTCCGGCGGCGATGTCGAATCGCTTGCCACCGCCGTAAAGTCCATCGAGGAGCGCGGAGTCGTCGTCCGGGGCTTCTACGATGTCTCGGGACTCCGGGCGGATGCCGACCTCATGGTCTGGTTGCACGACGGCAGCCCTGAGACCCTCCAGTGGGCGCTGCGCGAGTTGCGCCGCACCCCGCTGTTGAAGACGCTGCTGCCGGTCTGGAACGCGATGGGCGTGCACCGCGACGCCGAGTTCAGCGCGAACCACCTCCCGTCGTTCATGCGCGGGAAGGATCCGGAAGCCTGGGTCACCGTCTATCCCTTCGTGCGTTCCTACGAGTGGTATCTGCTCCCCGACGAGGAACGCCGTGGGATGCTCGCCGACCACGGGCGCAAGGGCAGCGAGCACCGGCAGGTGCTGGCCAATACCGTCGCATCCTTCGCCCTGGGCGACTACGAGTGGATCCTCGCACTCGAGGCACCGGAACTCGTCGACCTCGTCGACCTCATGCGCCACCTGCGGCAGACGGATGCGCGGCGGCACGTCCGCGAAGAGGTCCCGTTCTATACCGGGCGCCGGATCGAGCTCTCGGACATCCCCGAGGTGTTGTTGTGAGTACCGTGGCCGTGCTCGGGGCCACGGATGCGGCTAAGGCGGGGGCGGCACACGTTGTTGAAGCTACGGCATACGACGCTATTTTGCTGGCCAGCTTCGGGGGCCCGGAGGGGCAGGATGACGTCATCCCGTTTTTGCGGAACGTTACGAGGGGACGGGGCATCCCGGAGGAACGGCTCGAGGAGGTCGCGCATCACTACCGGGCGTTCGGCGGAGTGAGCCCGATCAACGACCAGAACCGCGAGCTCAAGGCGGCGCTCGAAGCAGAACTCGCGCGACGCGGGGTCGACCTTCCGGTGCTGTGGGGCAATCGCAACTGGACACCGTACCTGCGCGATGCCCTCACTGAGGCTGACGAGCGGGGCTTCACCAAGCTCATCGCGATCGGCACGAGTGCATACAGCTCATACTCGAGTTGCCGCCAGTACCGCGAGGACTATGCTCAGGCGCTCACGGACACCGGCCTCGAGGGCGTGATCGAGATCGACAAGGTGCGCCAGTTCTTCGATCACCCCGGTTTCGTAGAACCCTTCATCGAAGGGGTTCGGGATGCGCTCTCGCAGGTCTCCGCGGCCGGCATTCCCGCCGATCAGACCCATGTGCTCTTCTCCACCCACTCGATCCCCTCTTCGGATGCCGCCAGGAGCGGTCCCCCCGAGCGCGACTTCGGCGAGGGCGGCGCGTATGCGGCCCAGCACTTGGCGGTCGCCGAGGTGGTCATGAGTGGGTCGAGTAGCGCCACGGCCATGAGTGGGTCGAGTAGTGCGCGCAGCGCGCGTATCGAGACCGCTGGCGACGATGTCTTGAGTGGGTCGAGTAGTGCGCTCAGCGCGCGTATCGAGACCGCTGGCGATGAGGGTTTCGATACGGTCGCTAGGCGACCTACTCAACCCGCAGGGGCTGGACAGGTCGCGTGGAGCCTCGTCTACCAGAGCCGGAGCGGCCCGCCGAGCATGCCGTGGCTCGCGCCCGATGTGAACGAAGCGATCATCGAGCTCGGCAACAGTGGCGTGAAGGCGGTCGTCATCGTGCCGATCGGCTTCGTGAGCGACCACATGGAAGTGAAGTGGGATCTCGACACCGAGGCGATGGAGACCGCGCAGCAGCGCGGCATCCTGGCCATCCGCGTTCCGACGCCCGGTGCACATGCCGCCTATGTGTCCGGCCTCGTCGATCTCGTGCTCGAGAGGCGCGACGGCGTTCCTGTCGAGGACCGTCCGGCGATGACGACACTCGGTCCCTGGTACGACGTGTGTCGAGCGGGCTGCTGCGAGAACGTCCGAATGGGATTCAAACCTGCTCTGGCGGGGGTCGCGCCGTGAGTTCAGCACCCCGCAGCATCCGCATCGGCACTCGAGGCAGCGCTCTCGCCCTCGCGCAGACCGGCGCGATGGCGGACGCGATAGCGAAGGCCTCCGGCCTCGACGTGGAGATCGTGACGATCGCGACCGAGGGGGACCACTCGACGGCCTCACTCGCGAGCCTCGGCGGCACCGGAGTGTTCGCGAGCGCGCTGCGCGAGGCGCTTCTTCGTGAAGACTGCGATCTTGTCGTGCACTCGCTCAAAGACCTTCCGACTGCTCCTTATCCCGGGCTGCGCATCGGTGCCATCCCCAAGCGAGCGGATGCCCGAGACGCTCTCTGCGCGCGCGACGGTCTGACCCTCGAAGGCCTCGAGCCCGGTGCCCGCGTCGGCACCGGGTCCCCACGGCGTGCCGCCCAGCTGCGAGGCAGGCGGGACGATGTGGAGGTGGTCGACATCCGCGGCAACGTCGATACGCGACTCGGTCGGTTGTCGGCCGACGACCTCGACGCCGTGGTTCTTGCGGCGGCAGGCCTGTCACGGCTCGGCCGGCTGGATGCGGTGACGGAGTTCTTCGAGCTCGGACGCTGGGCCACGGCGCCCGGCCAGGGCGCGCTCGCGATCGAGGTTCGCGAATCCTATTCCTCGGAGTTCGCCGCGATGCTGAAGACCATAGATCACACGTCGAGTCGCATGTCGGCGCTCGCGGAGCGGGCCGTCCTCGCCCGGCTGGAGGCGGGCTGCGCCGCGCCCATCGGGGCATCGGCCGTCGTGGACGGCGAGATGCTGTTCCTCACCGCGACGGTCTACGCGCTCGATGGCTCACGTTCGCTCACGAGTTCGCACGCGCTCGTCATCGAGGGAGACGCGAACGAACGCGCGCTGCTCCCGAACGAACTCGGCGACCGCGTCGCCGAAGAACTGTTGCGACTGGGCGCCGCGGACCTCGCGCCCCTGGGGGCCGGATCGTGATGACCTCACGCGAATCCAAACCGCTCACCGGATGGCGCGTGCTGGTGCCGCGCGGAGGCAAATGGGGCGACGGGGTCGCCGCGACCCTCCGCTCCTATGGCGCGGTGCCGGTCATCGCGCCGATGATCAACTTCGCGAGTGCGGAGAACGCGAGGGAACTCTCCGACGCTCTCAAGCGGCTCGAGAGCGGCAACTTCGACTGGCTGGTGATCACGAGTGCCACGACAGTCGACGTGCTCATGAGCCAACAGGTCACGGTGCCGCCATCCACACGCATCGCCGCCGTCGGGGAGACGACCGGTGCCGCCCTCGCGCTCGCCGGATACCGGGTCGATTTCGTGCCGGAGGGCGACAACTCCGCGCGTGGGCTGGTGAAGGAGTGGCCGGTCTCCGACATCGGCGGGCGAGTGCTTATCCCGCAGTCGGATATCGCCGAACCCACTCTCGTCGCGGGGCTCGCAAAACTGGGGCTCGATGTCGAGTTCGTCTCCGCGTATCGTACCGTCGGGGTCCCCGTTGCCGAGCATGTGGCGGCGGATGTCGCGTCCGGTCGTATCCGCGCCGTACTGCTCACCTCGGGCAGCGTCGCCCGCCAGGTGCAGGCGCAACTCGCACCGCTGCCGGAGGAGACCGTCGTGGCCGCGATCGGGCCGCGTACAGCCTTCGACGCCCGCGCCGCCGGAATCACCGTTCACCTCATCGCCGAGTCGCGGTCGGTGACCGCGCTCGTCGAAGGACTCGTCGAACACGCACTCGCGGAACAGGAGAACAATGATTGACGGTCCACGGGACCGACCCCGCAGGCTCCGCCGGACTCCGGCGCTGCGGCGGCTCGTAGCCGAGACTCGCATCCATCCGGCGGAGCTGATCCTGCCGATGTTCGTCAGGGAGGGGCTCGGTTCACCCGAGCCCATCGCGTCGATGCCCGGAGTGAGCCACCATTCGATCGACAGTCTCCGGCGCGCGGTCGCCGAGGCTGCGGAGGTGGGCATCGGAGGGGTGATGCTCTTCGGCATCCCAACGTCGAAGGACGCGATCGGGTCGGGCGCGACCGACGAGAACGGCATTCTCAACAGGGCGACGCGTGCGGTCATCGCCGAGGTCGGCGAATCGATCGTTGTGCAGACCGATCTCTGTCTCGACGAGTTCACCGACCATGGTCACTGCGGCGTGCTGGATGCCCGTGGCAATGTCGACAACGACGCCTCCCTCGAGCGCTACCGCGACATGGCCATCGCGCAGGCGAACGCCGGCTCGCACCTGCTCGGCCTGAGCGGCATGATGGATGGCCAGGTGGCCGTCGTGCGCGACGCTCTCGACGACAACGGTTTCATCGATACCGCCGTTCTCGGCTACGCGGCCAAGTATGCCTCCGCGTTCTACGGGCCGTTCCGCGAGGCCGTGCAATCCTCCCTCGAGGGCGATCGGCGCAGCTACCAGCTCGATCCGGCAAATCGACGCGAGGGCATGCGCGAGATTCTCACCGACGTCGACGAGGGCGCCGACATCGTGATGGTCAAACCGGCGATGAGCTATCTCGACGTGCTCGCGGACGCCGCTGCCGCGAGTCCGGTGCCGGTGTGGGCCTATCAGGTCTCCGGCGAGTACTCGATGATCGAGGCCGCGGCGGCGAACGGATGGATCGATCGTCGCAGGGCGATCGAAGAATCGGTTCTCAGCATCCGTCGGGCCGGGGCGGACGCGGTGCTCACCTACTGGGCCGTAGAGCTCGCGGGCTGGCTGCGCTAGTGGGACGGTGTTTCTGATGGGCACGAACGAGCACTACTTCACGCGGGCGAAGCTGTCGATTCCGGGTGGCGTCAACTCGCCCGTGCGCGCCTACGGATCCGTCGGAGGCACGCCGCGATTCCTGGTGTCTGCTCGCGGCGCTTACGTGACGGATGCCGAGGGCCGCGAGTACGTCGACCTCGTGAGCTCGTGGGGTCCCGCGATTCTCGGGCACGCGCATCCGGCCGTCGTCAAGGCCGTGCAGGATGCCGCCGCCCGTGGGCTCTCCTTCGGGGCATCCACCCCCGGCGAGACCGAACTGGCGGAGCTCGTGCGCGAACGCGTGAGGGTGGACGACAATCGTGCCGTCGAGAAACTGCGGCTCGTGTCGACCGGCACCGAGGCCACCATGACCGCGATCCGTCTGGCCCGCGGCGTGACCGGCCGTGACCTGC
>JAODMW010000267.1 GCA_025464815.1 Microbacteriaceae bacterium
CGCTCTCCGGCTTGATCTCGCTGATCGAACCGGGCCGGCCCGCGAACGAACCTTCCTTGATCGTGATGGTCTCGCCGATCTCGAAGTCGACCTCTTGCGGAATCGAACGGTTGACGACCTTGCCACCCTTCGCGCCGGTCTTGACCGGGGCTTCGACGATCTGCACGAGGCTCTTCAGCATGTTGAACGCCTCCTCGAAACGGAGAGGCGTCGGGTTGTGCGAGTTGCCCACGAATCCGGTGACACCGGGGGTGTGACGAACCACGGACCAGCTGTCTTCGTTCAGGTCCATGCGAACGAGAACGTAGCCGGGGATACGGACCCGGTTGACGAGCTTGCGCTGGCCGTTCTTGATCTCGACGACGTCTTCCATCGGCACCTCGACCTGGAAGACGTAGTCCTCCATGGCCATCGACACCTTGCGGTTCTCGATGTTCTGCTTCACGCGCTTCTCGAAACCCGCGTAGGAGTGGATGACGTACCACTTGCCGTAAGCGCTCTTCAGTTCGCGACGGAACTCCTCGTACGGATCGACCTCGAGGCCCTCACCGTCGCTGGCTTCGTCCACGACGCTCTGCTCGACGAGCTCGGATTCGATCTCCGCCTCGAACGCGTCATCGAAAGGCACGACCTCAGGCGCTTCCGGATCGACGAAGCCGACCTCGTCATCCGTCGCCTCGAGGGCAGCTTCCGCCTCGGCCGCCGAGTCGATGTCCAGGGCGTCTTCGACGACCGCATCGGCCTCGGGATCTACCGAGGCCTCGACGGCGTCGAGCGCAGCTTCGAGATCGGCCTCGACGTTGTTCTCTTCGTCATCATCGCCCTCGTCGATCACGTGGAGTGCGCGCTGCTCCGAGGACTCTGCCGACTCTTCGTCGGCCGCCAGCTCGTTGCCGTCCTGGGCTTCGTCCTCCTCGGAGGACTGTTCCGCGGCAGTCGCGAGGTCGATATCGTCGCGCTCTGTTCCAGACACTGAATCTCATTCCATTTCTTGGGTATTGCTCTGGCGCTCGGCGCCAGCCACGTTTGTTGGAGCCACGCCCCCGGCAATCAGCCTTCTGCAGCCTGTGCTCGTTATTTTCCGAACACGTAATTCACCACGAAGGCGAAGACCAGATCGAGCCCGTAGACCAACGCCATCATGATGACCACGAAGACCAGCACGACGCCGGTGTAGCTCACCAGTTCCCTGCGAGTCGGCGTGACGACCTTCCTGAGTTCGTTGATTACCTGTCGGATGAACAGGGCGAGTCGGCCAAAGGGACCACGGCTGTTACCGCGATCCTGCCTGGCATTCGCGACGATGTCCTCACTGGGCTCGTCGATGACTTTTCGCGCCACTGTCACTACCTTCCGGAAACTGGCCTCGCGATCATTGCTTGCGCTATGACCTACGAGTCCATCTGCCGATCCATGCAGGGATGCACGGACCGAGCTGCAGGGCGGACAGGACTTGAACCTGCAACCTGCGGTTTTGGAGACCGCTGCTCTACCAATTGAGCCACCGCCCTTCGCAGCAGAAATAGCCACACTCCGCACGCCCCCGCACTGAATAGGTACAGTGGGGTTGCCCAACGGAAAATCGGAAATGGGCACACGAAATGATGGCAGATTTCAACCACCTCGAACCAGTGTAGGTCACCGTTTGGGGCACTGTAAAGCTGGGCGAACCGAGGTTCGAACCGGTGACTCCAGTCGCACTGTCCCTTTAAGCTTGACGCGTGACCCACGAATTCCCTCGAATCTCCCGCCGTATCGCGGCGATCGCCGAATCAGCGACCCTCAAAGTCGACGCGAAGGCGAAAGCCCTCCAGGCAGCCGGTCGGCCGGTCATCAGCTTCGCCGCCGGCGAGCCGGATTTCGCGACGCCGGAGCACATCGTCGAAGCAGCCGTCGCGGCAGCGCGTGACCCCAGGAATCACCGCTACACGCCGGCGAGCGGACTTCCGGAACTTCGCGAGGCCATCGCCGCCAAGACCCTCAGGGACAGCGGCCTCGAGGTGTCCCCTGCGCAGGTCGTCGTGACCAACGGGGGCAAACAGGCCGTCTATGAGTCGTTCGCGACTCTCCTGGACCCGGGCGACGAGGTGCTCGTTCCGACCCCGTTCTGGACGACCTATCCCGAGGTCATCAAGCTCGCAGGCGGAGTTCCGGTCGAGGTGTTCGCCGGCTCAGACCAGGACTACCTCGTGACGCTCGAGCAGCTCGAAGCGGCACGCACGGGCCGCACGAAGGTGCTGCTCTTCGTCTCGCCGTCCAATCCGACTGGCGCCGTCTACTCACCGGAGCAGACCAGCGCCATCGGCGAATGGGCGCTCGAGCACGGGCTCTGGGTGATCACCGACGAGATCTACCAGAACCTGACGTACGACGGTGTCACAGCCCTTTCCATCGTCGCGGCCGTGCCCGAGCTCGCCGACCGCACGATCCTCGTCAACGGCGTCGCAAAGACCTATGCGATGACCGGATGGCGGGTCGGCTGGATGGTCGGCCCGGCCGACGCGATCAAAGCGGCCGGCAACCTGCAGTCGCATCTCTCGTCGAACGTCTCGAACGTCTCGCAGCGCGCAGCGATAGTCGCCCTCGCCGGACCGCAGGACAGCGTGGAACTCATGCGCCAGGCCTTCGACCGCCGCCGCCGGGCAATCGTGGCGGGCCTCAACGCGATCGACGGCATACGCTGTCCGACGCCGCAGGGAGCGTTCTACGTCTACCCGGATGTCACCGGCCTGCTCGGTCGTGACTGGGGCGGGGTCACCCCCGCTTCCTCACTCGAACTGGCCGACCTCATCCTTGACCAGGCCGAAGTCGCCGCGGTGCCGGGTGAGGCATTCGGACCGAGCGGCTACCTGCGCTTCAGCTACGCGCTCGGCGACGATGCCCTTGCGGAGGGCGTCTCGCGGCTGCAGAGACTGTTCGCCTGAGACCTACCGCAGCGCGATACGGCGGATCTCCCACAGTGACAGCTCGATGGCGACCACTATAAGGGCATGACATCCCCCGAGTCGCATGTGACCGTGCGCGACCTTCGCAAGCAGTACGGCAGTTTCACGGCCCTCGACGGTGTGAGCTTCGACATCGAGCGCGGCGAGACCTTTGCGCTGCTCGGCCCGAACGGCGCCGGTAAGAGCACGACCATCGAGATCCTCGAGGGATACCGCGATCGCTCGGCGGGCGAGGCGAACGTGCTCGGCGTCGATCCCCAGCACGGCGGTCTGGGATGGAAGGCGCGCCTCGGCATCGTGCTGCAGTCGAGCGGAGAGAGCGGGAACGTCACCGTGAAGGAACAGCTCTCACACTTCGCGGGCTTCTACCCGAACCCGCGCGATGTCGACGAGGTCATCGCGGCGGTCGGCCTCACCGAGAAGGCGAAAACGCGCATCAAATCCTTGAGCGGCGGCCAACGCCGTCGCGTCGATGTCGCCCTCGGCGTGATCGGGCGACCGGAGCTGCTGTTCCTCGATGAGCCGACGACCGGATTCGACCCCGAGGCTCGACGTGAGTTCTGGGAGCTCATCCGCTCGCTCAAGCGCGAGGGCACGACCATCCTGCTCACCACTCACTACCTCGACGAGGCCGCGCAGCTCAGCGACCGTGCCGGCGTGATCGCGGGTGGCAGGCTCATCGATATCGGTCGGATCGATGAGATCGGAGATGCGGATGCCCGCACTCCTGTAGTCCGCTGGCGCGACCAGAACGGTCCGCACGAAGAGCGCACCACCGAACCCGCCGGCGTCGTCGCCCGACTCTATGCCGCGACAGGAGGAGCCGAGCCCGGCAACCTCGAGATCATCCGGCCCAGCCTCGAGGACGTCTACCTCGGACTCGTCGGGGCACACGACGCGACCGCAACGAAGAAGGAACTCGCATGAACGCGATCGCGCTGGGCCTGAGCCGAGCTCGCTACGAAACCCGCGTCTATTTCCGACAGGGTGACACCGTCTTCTTCACTTTCCTGTTCCCGATCGTCATGCTCTCGATTTTCTCGGTCGCGTTCAGCGCGGCGGGCAACTTCGGCACCAACCCCGATGGCTCAGGCGGTATCACCGCCGCGGCCTTCTACGTGCCCGGCATGATCGCCGCGGGTATCCTGCTGAGCGGTGTGCAGAACCTCGCCGTCGACATCGCGGTGGAGCGCGGCGACGGGACGCTCAAGCGCCTCGGCGGCACACCGCTGCCGGTCGTCTCCTACTTCATCGGCAAGATCGGCCAGGTGCTGATCACCTCGCTGGCACAGGTCGCGCTGCTGCTCCTGATCGCGCGCTTCGCGTTCAACGTCGCATTGCCGACAGACGGTGGCAAGTGGCTGACCTTCGTCTGGGTCTATCTGCTCGGCATCATGACCTCCGCGGTGCTCGGTATCGCCCTCTCGCGGATACCGCGCTCCGGCAAGAGCGCCACGGCCGTGATCATCCCGATCGTCCTCGTGCTGCAGTTCATCAGCGGCGTGTACCTGCAGTTCTCCCAGCTTCCGACCTGGTTGCAGAACGTGGCATCCGTCTTTCCGCTCAAATGGATGGCTCAGGGCATGCGCTCCGTGTTCCTGCCGGAGTCGTTCGCCAGAGTCGAGCAAAACGGCAGCTGGGACCTGGGGCTGGTCGCGCTGGTGCTGGCGATCTGGCTGGTGGCCGGCCTGGTGGCCGCGCGGTTTACGTTCCGCTGGATTCGCAAGGACTCCTGACCGCAACTCCACACCATCGCCGCGAACGAAAACTCAGGACTTCGGCACGAAAGATGCGCGTGTCGACCCGATGGTGGACCGGTTCGAGCCGAAGTCCTGAATTTTCAAGAGGCTGAGTGCTGGGGCGTTCCCTGAGGGACCCGGCGTGAGCGACCGGACCCATGCGGTTGCCCGCGCGTTTTCAGACCTGAAGACCCACGAGAACCGGCTCCGGTTGCAGGATGACCCCGAAGGCGCCCAGCACACGGGTCTGGAGGTAGCGCGCCAACTCCGCGACCTCGGCGGCGGTCGCCCCACCGGTGTTCACGAGCGCGAGCGTGTGTTTGCTCGACACCGCGGCACCTGAGCCCGGCAGCCGGAATCCTCGCGTGACTCCCGCATGCTCGATGAGCCATGCCGCGCTCAGCTTGACCCTGAGCTCCTGTTTCGGGGGGCGAGCCCGCAGGTCCTCCGGATGGAAGGTCTCGAGCGGGCTGACAACGGGCTCGACCTCGTCCGCCTCCACGGGCCAGCGCGGGACATCCGAGGGAAGTCCCCGGGCGAACTCCTCGCTCACGATCGGGTTGGTGAAGAAGGATCCCGCGCTCACCGAGTCGGGATCGTCCGCGTCGAGAAGCATCCCTTTTGCCGCCCGCAACGCGAGCACCGCGGCGCGCACGTCGGAGAGCGGTAGGCGTTCGCCGAGCTCCGCTCCCAGGGCGTTCGCGAGCTGCGGATATGCGATCGGGTCACTCAGCGCACCGTCGTTCTCCTGCAACCGCAGTTCGATCGAGACGACGAGTCCACGACGTCCCTGCTTGAGCGCCGAGGTACGGTATGCGAGTTCCAAGTCCTCTGCCGGCAGACGACGAAGTTCCGCCGTCGCGTAGTCGAGGAACTCGATCGCGACGAGGCTCGAGGCGAGCTCCTGGCCGTAAGCGCCGATGTTCTGGATGGGAGCCGCACCGCTCGATCCCGGTATTCCGGAAAGCGCTTCGATCCCCGCCCAGCCGTTGCCGACCGTCTGCGCGACGAGCTCGTCCCATGGCTCTCCGGCCTGCACCTTCAAGCGCACCGCTCCCGCCTCGCTCTCGAGGCGTTCGACACCACGCGTGAGCACCCGGATGACGCTGCCGCCGAAGCCTTCGTCGGCCACGAGGACATTGGAGCCACCGCCGAGTACGAGCCAGTCGTCACCGGTCGCCCAGACGCCGAGCGTCGTTTCGACCAGCTCGGCGGCACTCGCCGGGGCGAGGAGTTCGGCAGCCGGGCCACCCACCCGCAACGTCGTGAATTCGGAAAGGTCCACGGGTCAGGCCAGACTCACGCGCACCTGCGCCTTGCCGAGCACGGTCTCGCCCCCGAAAGTGACGGTGAGATCGATGCGGGCCGTACTGGACTCGACATCGACGGTGCCGATTTTGGCAACGACGGTGAGCGTGGCACCTTCCGCGGCGTCCACCGGCACCGGCCGCGTGAAGCGCACCTGGTAGTCGACCACCCTCGCCGGGTCGCCGATCCAGTCGACGACCGGCTGCACGGCCAGGCCCATGGTGAGCATGCCGTGGGCGAGCACGCCGGGCAACCCGACAGACTGCGCCACCTCGTCGCGATAGTGGATGGGATTGAAGTCCCCGGATGCCCCGGCGTAGTGCACGAGCACGTCCCGCGTCAGGTGGAACTCACCCTCCGCCACGACCTGTCCGACTTCGAGTTCGGCGAGTTGCACCATTATTCGTCACCCCTCACGACGAGCGTTGAGATCGCGGTCAGGACGTGTGCGCCCTCGGCATCCACGATGCTCGATTCGGCCGTGACCATCGAGTGGCCGCCGAGCGACTTGACGCTTGCGACCGTGAGCGTCGCCGTGAGTTCGTCGCCGGCAACGATGGGCCGGGTGAAGCTGAAGCGCTGGTCGCCGTGCACAACTCGCGTGAAGTCGATTCCCGCATCCGGCTCCGAGAGCAGCTGCCGCAGGGTGAGCTCTTGCACGACGACGGCGAAGGTCGGCGGCGCCACGACATCGGTATAGCCGGCGGCCCTGGCCGCGGTGACATCCGTATTAATAGGGCTACTGGCGAAAACGGCCCGCGAGAATTCGCGGATCTTCTCGCGGCCGACGAGGTACGGCTCGGTGGGTGGAAAGACACGCCCTTGAAGCTCGGGGTTTACTGGCACCGTCCGAGTTTAACGACAAAGCCCCGGTAGCCATTGCTGGCCTACCGGGGCTGAGTGAATCCAGTGGATTGCTGTCAGTGTCAGGTGCCTACTGGCAGCTGTCGCACTGCAGGTCGTCCATCGGGTCGACGGGAACGGCGTAACCGCCGACGAAGTCGCTGTCATTGTCCATTGGGACCTCCCTAAGTCTCTAGTAGTTAACAAGTAAAAATCGTTTGCCCCCACGTCACCGGATGTTAAGCCGGCGCCGTCGTGAGTTCCTACTATATAACCGGAATGACAGTCTTGTCATTCCACTACATCTAGTGTTTTCGGCGTGTCGCCCACTTTCTCAGGTTAGGGCCGACCACCGACATTTCGGGCCGAAATGAGGTCGCAGGAACGGATATGCGGCCCCCTCGTTATCTGATCGAGACTTTTCTCCGGCACTCCAGTACTCTGATCGGATGTCGTCCATCGTTGCGAAGCTCGGAGCCGTCGCGGCTGCCGGCGCTCTCATCGCAACGGCCGCCATTCCCGCCTATGCGAGCGTGACACCCGCGCAAGTCGCTCAGCCGCAGTCGGCGGAGGTGCAGACGATGAGCCTCGTCTCGACGGTTGCCGTCTCGACACCGGCGCGCGACGGCTACGCGGTCACGAAACCGCGCCCTGTCATCGCCGTGAAAGCAGCCTCGGTCGCGATGGTGAACAAGTACGCCGGCATCGCACCTCCCGCGCAGAGCTACAGCGGCGCGGCCCTCATCGCCTATGCCGCACAGTTCGTGGGGCTCGTTCCCTATGGCTCGGGCAACAGCCCCACGACGAGCTTCTCGTGCGACGGATACACCCAGTACGTTTTCGCCGGTTTCGGCATCAGCCTTCCCCGCGGCGCCGATCACCAGGCTCGCCTCGGCGTGCGGATCAGTCAGGCCGAAGCGGTCGCGGGCGACCTCGTGTACTGGCCGGGACAGCACATCGGCATCTACGACGGCGCCGGCGGCATGTACAACTCGCCCACCTGGGGCCGCTACGTCGAGCACGTCGACAAGCTCTGGGGAAGCCCACTGTTCGTTCGGTTGCAGGTCTGACTTTTCCCCGCGGCGCTTTCCCTTTCGGGTGGAACGCAGGCCATGGTCCGGATTTACCGGGTGGCATCGATGCCGGCGAGCAGCTGAGCGAGCACAGTGTCGTAGTGGTTGCCGCTTCCGTAGCGGCTCATCGCTTCTGCTACGTCGCTGGCGGCAGCGATGAACTCGCGACCGCCCGCAGTTATCGGATGCGACTTGGGCTCAGCGCACCGACTTCCGCTCGTAGATCGCCATCGACCAGGCGTACCCGGCGACCGTGATCACGACGCACCATCCGATCGCGAACACCGGGTTCCAGCCGAGCGGGGTGCCGAGCAGCAGCCCGCGGATGGTCTCGATGAACGGCGTGAACGGCTGGTACTCCGCGAACCACTGCAACCCCACAGGCATCGACTCGGTCGGCACGAATCCGCTGCCCAGTAGAGGCAGGACAGTCAGGATGAGCGGCAGGTTGCTCGCCGTCTCGACCGTCTTCGACTGCATACCCATCGCGACGCCGATCCAGCTGACCGCGAACGCGATGAGCACGATCGTGCCGACCGCGGCAAGCCACTCGATCGGTCCGGCCGTCGGGCGGAAGCCGACAGCCAAGCCGACGCCGAGTACGAGGGCGACGGCGATGATCGCCTGGATGGTGTTGCCGAGCACGTGCCCGGCGAGCACCGCCGCTCGCGAGATCGCCATCGTGCGGAACCGCGCCGTGATGCCCTCGGTCATGTCCATCGCGACCGTTATCGCAGCGCCGCTGGCAGTGCCCGCGATAGTGATCAGCAGGATGCCCGGCATTACATATGCGAGGTACGCATCCCTGCCGCCAGCCGGGTCTACCCCGGGCAGGCCCGCTCCGAGTGTGCCGCCGAACACGAACACGGTCAGCAGCAGGATGACTACCGGCCCCAGGATGGTGAACATCGAGAGGCCGGGATAGCGCACGATGTGCAGCAGGTTGCGGCGCAGCATCGTGATCGCGTCGGCGACGACGTACGACTGTCGACTGGTGCCCCGGGCTGTCGGGTGCTGGGCGGCCGGGAGTTGGGGGCTCAGTGTGGTCATGATTCGGTTCCCTTCGTTTTCGCGTCGACCCGACCGGACTGATCCTTCCTGCCGGTCAGGGCGAAGAACACGTCATCGAGGTCGGGAGTGTGGATGCTGAGGTCGTCGATCTCGAGGCCCACCGCATCGAGGCGGTCCAGCACGGTCCGCAGCGCGCCGACCCCGCCGTCGCTCGGCACGGTGAGCGCGAGCCCGGCGTCGTCGCGAGCGGACTTGTCGAACAGGCGGGAGGCGGCGTCGAGCACCGCGGCATCCGCGAACCGGAGCCGGATGTGCCCGCCGGGCACGAGGCGCTTGAGCTCGTCCGGCGTCCCGTCGGCGACGATGCGGCCGCCGTCGAGCACCGCGATGCGGTCGGCGAGTTCGTCGGCCTCATCAAGGTACTGGGTGGTGAGCAGTACGGTCGTTCCCTGGGCGACCAGGTCGCGCACGATGTCCCACATGGTGTGGCGGCTGCGCGGGTCCAGTCCCGTGGTGGGCTCATCGAGGAAGATCACACTCGGTGCGGCGACGAGGGTCATCGCGAGATCGAGGCGGCGCTTCATCCCACCGGAATAGGTGGCGAGCGGCTTGCGGGCCGCCTCGACGAGGTCGAACTGCTCGAGCAGCTCGGCCGTCCGCGTCTTCGACCGCTTCTCGCCGAGGTGGCGCAGCCTGGCCATCAGCAGGAGATTCTCCTCGCCGGTGAGCAGGCCATCGACTGCGGAGAACTGGCCGGTCAGGCCGATGGAGGCGCGCACGCCGCCCGGATCGCGAACGACATCAGATCCGTTCACGAATGCCGTGCCGCCGTCGGGCCGCACGAGCGTGGACAGGATGTGCACGGTCGTCGTCTTGCCGGCGCCGTTCGGGCCGAGCAAGGCAGTGACGGTGCCCGCGGCAACCGTGAGGTCGACGCCGTCGAGTACGACCTTGTCGCCGTAGAACTTCCGAAGCCCGTGGACTTCGACCGCTGGGGTCTTCATGCGTTGCGTACCTTTCTGTTCTGTCGGTTCAACCTCGGTCGCAGGCTCCCTCGGCGCTGGGGTCGCGGGATCGCTGGCGCGATCCTCATAGCTCCACCGCGCTGGCGCGATCCTCTATAGCTCCACCGCGCGGGCGCGCTGGATGGTGATGTCGCCGTACTGGGTGCGCGCCCGCACCGCGACGGTCTGCTCGAACGACTCGGGGGCGCGGTCGCCGTCGAGCTCATTGCGTACGCGCCCGTCCTTCGAGGACAGGTCGAGCCAGGCGGGGATACCCGGCCGCACGCCGATCGTGACCGCACCGTAGCCGCTCTCGACCTGGATGGAACCGCTCGAGACCTCGCGCAGTTGGATGCTGCCGTACGCGGTCATCGCGGTAACGGAGGCGAGCGCCTTCGTGATCTCGAGGTCGCCGTAGGAGAGCTTCGCGTCGAGGTCGCCGCCGGACTCCCCGACCGTGACGGAGCCATGCGACGCCTTGAGGATCGCATCGCCGGTAACCGCACCTATCCGGATCTGGCCGTGGTCGGCTGTGATCTCGATCCCGCCATCGGCGTTCGCGACAGTCACGTTGCCGTTCATGGCGCGCACCCAGAGATCACCGGTGCAGTCGAGATCGACCAGCGAGCTCTTGACGCGGGTGGCACCGAGGCGCCCGGCGCTGCGTACAGCACCCGCGGAGGTCTCGGCGGTGAGCCGCGACCCGGTCGGCAGCTCGACCTTCACGTCGACAGATTCGAACGGGCCGACGAAGCTGAAACGCGGCCGCGGGCCGGTTATGGTGAGCCGCTGGCCGTCGAAGTCGACCTTGGTCTCCTGTGCGCCTCGGACGTCGACGGCCTTCGACGGGTTGGTCGGCGACACCGTCACGATCGTGTCATCCCGGTCGCCGGCGATGATCTCGACTGCGCCGACCGGCAGTTTGATCGCGAGGTCGATGGGGGTGGGGGTGCTGTATGTGGGCATACTGATGCTCCCTTTCTGTGGGCGTGTTTGTCCGGCCCCGCCGGTCGGCGTGGCTGGTGGATGTCGTGGGCTGGACGCCTAGCTGCCGATTAGCACTAGCGCGCCCAGCCGGCGAAGTTGTCGCCGGTACGCAGCGTGCGCTGCGCGGATCGTCGTTGTCTGGGTTGGAGAGCGGCCGCGATAGCACGGACCAGCCAGGTGTTGACGGACAGGCCGTCAGCCGCCGCAGCCTCGTCCACCCGCACCTTGAGGGCGTCCGGCAGGCGGAGCGTCGTGCGCGAGGTGCTCGCGTCGTCGAGGTCGACGGTTGCAGTGGGCAGGTCCTCGCTGTCGGGCTCGGTGTTCAGCTGGGTGACCACGAACTCGACCTCGCGTCCGCGCAGCCTCATGTCAACGGAGCCGGGTGCGAGGTCGCGGGTGATCTCGCCGACTGCGGCTGACAGGACGTCGAGTAGCACGAGCCGCGCCGCGGCATCCAGTCCGGCGGCGAGTCGGTCGGCGACGGCGCGAGTGTCCTCTGTGCCGTTCTCCGCGGCATCCACTAACTGACGCTGCAGGTCGCTGACGTACTGCCCAAGTTCCATGTCACCATGATGACACCACTATGGTGTCATGTCAAGCCATCGTGGTGTCATGGGTAGAACTCGACCACTCAACCGGCACAGTCCCGCGATGATCCTGCATCCAATGCCGATCGCGTATTTTGGCGTGTCGCGCCCTCTGTACCTAGAGTCAATCATCGAACATACTTTCGAATGTCGAGGTGAAATGACTATTGCGAATGGCACCGTCACCGTGTGGACCGGCGCCCAGGGCATCCCCGAACGTTTCGTGTGGGCCGGTCGCCGGTATCGGGTCACCGACACCCCGACGCCCCTCGAAGTGGATTACGCCACGATCACTCATCCGCCATCGATGCCACTCGGCTGGAGATTCCAGGGCACCTCCGACGACGGTGGGAGCCGGATGTTCGACGTGCTCTACGACTCTCCCCGCCAGGAATGGCTGCTGCTGCACACATACGAGTGACAGGGAAAGCACGCCCAGAATCCGTAGCGGTCTATCGCATGCGCAGTGCGGCGAGTAGGTTGAAGCGCAGTACGTTTGCGACTGTCGGGGACTGAGGTGCCCAACTCAGCGAAGTCGACGGCGCTCCCAACTCGAATGGGTGAGAGTCGTGAAAAGAATACTGGTTTTTGCAAGTGCACTTTCGGTGGCGCTCTCAGCAGCCACCCTCTCCGCGGTCAGCGCATCGGCGGCCACCGTTGTCGTGGCGCAGGACAGCTTCACTCGTACGGCGGCGACGGGATGGGGTACCGCGGATATCGGCGGCCCGTGGACGACGAGTTCTCCCTCCGGCTCGAACGTGAGCGCCGGAACCGGGGTGTTCGTCCTCACAGCCGGTGCGACTCGGCGCGCGACTCTGGCGTCGACATCTGCCGCCAATACAGTCGCGACTGCCTCCGTGTCGATCGACAAGGCCGCCTCCGGCAACGGCGCCTATGCCGGGCTCGTCGCTCGATTCGTCGGCGGCGACTTCTACCAGGTTCGGACTCGCTTCATGACCGGCGGCTCGATAGCGATCCAGGCCCTTCATGGCGACTCGACGCTGCTGGCGAATGCCACCGTCTCGGGTTTGACTTACACGCCAGGCGCCTTCCTTCGCATGCGGGTCGAGGTGACCGGATCGTCGCCAACGACCATCCGCGGCAAGGTCTGGGCTGGCAGCGCGACCGAACCGTCGTCGTGGACGGTGTCCGTCACCGATTCAACGGCGGCACTGCAGCAGTCCGGTGCCTCGGGAGTGCTGAGTTATCTCTCCAGCGCCGCGACGAACGCTCCGGTCACGGCACGTTACGACGACCTCCAGGTCACCAGTTCCACGACGACGCCCCCGCCCGCCAACTCGCCACCGACCGCATCCTTCACGGTGTCGACCGCTGGACTCGCGGCGAGCGTCAACGGATCCGGATCGAGTGATGCGGATGGTTCGATCTCGTCATACGCGTGGAACTTCGGCGACGGTTCGACCGGCGCAGGGGCGACGGCATCCCATTCCTACGCTGCAGCAGGCACGTACACGATAGCGCTCACGGTGACGGATAACGCCGGTGCGAGCGGGGCGACGACTCATGCCGTGACTGTATCGAGCGCAACGACGCTGCAAACGTTCGGCGTCATCGGCGACATCCCCTACGGGTCCACCCAGCTTTCGCTGTTCCCCGGTCGCATCGACCAGATCAATGCCGATCCACAGGTTTCGCTTCTCTCACATCTCGGAGATATCAGCGCTCCGCCAAACTGCACGACGACGTATTACCAGACGATCAAAGCGCAATTCGACCGGGTCGCCGACCCGCTCGTCTACACCCCCGGCGACAACGAATGGGCGGACTGCAGCCGAGCAACAGAGGGAGCCGGCGACCCGCTGACTCGACTGGCGACGGTGCGCCAGGTGTTCTTTCCCGCCGTTGGTCGCACCTTGGGACAATCGCCGATCTCGGTGATCGCGCAATCGGGATATCCGGAGAACGTTCGCTTCACGCGGGGCGACCTCACTTTCGGTGCCATTCATCTGGTCGGCTCGAACAATGACCTGACTCCCTGGAGCGGTCAGACGGCCCCGACCTCGGCCCAGCTCGCGGAGGAAAACGCCCGGGTCAACGCCGACATCAGCCACCTCGCTGCTGTTTTCTCGGACGCCCGATCCACGAATAGCCGCGCTGTCATACTGTTCACCCAGGCGGACATGTTCGCGCCCGGTACAACCCCTGGGGCGACATATCGCACCGCGTTCCAGTCCTTCGTGCGAGCCCTGGCCGCCGACAGCGCATCCTTCGGTCGTCCTGTCTTTCTGTTCAACGGCGACACGCACACCTACGCGAACGACAAGCCCCTGACGCTCTCGAAGTGGCTCACCTACTACGGCATCACGACACCGGTACCGAACCTGACCCGCTACACCGTCGAGGGCGGAACGACCTTGAACGAGTGGCTGAAGGTGACCGAGGTCAGCAGTGCTTCGGTGCTCCAGGTTCAGCGAGTCGACTTCACGTAGGGCAGGTCGCCGGAACGCGGAACCCTTGCACGTGGCCAGCTGCCAAGTACGACCGGCGGAGACTACTCCGGCGGCTGGATGTATTCGCATGTGGGTTCTCGCGCCCGACTCGGCGAGGGATTCGATTCCCCGGAGGGTGACGAGAATGTGATTGCCATCAACTCCTCCCTGATCACGGACGCCCCAAAAAAAAGCGTGGTCAAAATGTGGTCACAGCCAGAGGGTTATCGGGCGTCTCTTCGGACGGTTGATAGCAGCTAAAGCGGGCCAAAAATGGGCGGTCGAACGCCGACCCTAGGCCACCCCGCTTACCTACAGCTCGACTCCGCACAAATGCACCTCGAGCCCCAACGCTGCGAACATTGCTGCCTTGGCGGTGAGAGCGCGGTTCGCGGTCTCGGCGTCTGGAGCGTAGGCGACGTTGAGATGGTTGGCTCGGTGGCGTGCCATGAACTGATCGCGATTGATGCCGTGCAGCACGGCATGCATGATCGGCCACTCAGGGTTGGTCGCGTCGAGACGCCGACGAGTCTCGCCTGACGGCAACTCAACCGCGGTTGCCCGGCCGAGGTCAACGTGCAGCCTGCCGCCCTGAAGGAACACTCGCGACCAGACGACCTCACCCGGCTTCGACACTCCCTGAATGGTCGAGCCGCCCTTCGGAAAGTAGACCGGGTTCTGTCGCATCCCGATTGCATCCGCATAACCGCGCGCGAAGTGCGACGGCGGCACTGATCCCGAGATCTCGAACACCCAGACGAACTGCCCATCGAAGTCCTCCCCCCACCTGATATCGTGCAACGTCGTCGCGGGGTCGAGCCCCATCGCCGTCCAGACTCGGTTGGTGATGAGCGAGTCGATTGCGACACCCTCGTCCGCCTCGTTTGCCAAAGGCACAGCGCGGCCTTCCCAAAGCACTCTCAGCCCGTCCCTGCTTGTCACGGGAGGGCGGTGGACGTTGTTGATCAGGCCTTCGGGCAAGTCGGAGGCGGGAGAGAGATCTTTCAGGCCTTGTTGATATTGAACGCCGATTACGTCCAGGCCGAAATCGTCAGCGATCCGCAAAAGCGCTACATACATCTTGTGCTGCCAGCGCAGCTGGGCAGCAGTGAGTTCGGTGGCGTCGTCCGTGCCAAGCTCGAAGCGCATACCCTGGCCGGTGAGCCACGCGCCGACACCGTCGGCCTCGGCATCGGTCACCCTCTGCATTTCCGCCCACAGCGCTGACTGCGAGAGACGCTCCTTGTAAATGCCGAGTTGGTTCATGATCTCGTCGTCGATGATCGCGTTGTACATCCCCATGGTGCCCTCATCGAAGACGCCGAAAATGGCCTTGTCGGCCTGTAGCTGAACCGCGAGCGCCTCCCCGAGTCGTTTCTCCGGACCGTCCGTCAGCTCAAGCAGTGGGTGCACCTGAGAGTTGTCGTGGTCGATCCGCCCAATCGTCACCCACGAGCGAATGCCTTCGCGAAACCACTCATCGGTGAAGTCAACACTCCAGATCGTCGAGTACGGCACGCCCATCTTCACCAGCCCGGCGTTGAGCCCGAGGAGCCCAACGAGACCCGGCCACCTTCCTGCGAAATTTGCGACGGTGAGGATCGGACCGCGATGGGTTCTCAGTCCGTGTAGGACGTGGTGGCTGTATTGCCAGACCGCCTCAGCGACAACGAGCGGCGCGTCGACGGGGATTTTACGGAAGACGTCCATTCCCATGCGCTGGCTCGAGATAAAACCGTGGCCGGTTGCCGGGTCGACCGGATTCGCCCTGACGACGGACCATCCGAGTTCCTCGAACACCGCCGTTACCCCGGCCTCGAGCGCTTGCTGGGTCGACCAGCCGGCGACGTTCGCCGACTCCCGCAGGTCCCCACTGGCGATTAGGTAGACGGTGTTCGGCGCGGAGGCCGGACGAATGATCGGGTCGGGCAATGTGTAGGTCATGGTCATTCCTTGTAGTTATCCGCCTGCGTGGCGAGTTGATGAATGGCGGAGGATGTGGACTCGTACAGCTCACCGAACAGTTCGGCGGCGACGTCATAGTGGGCCCGCAGCCGAGTTTCGGGCTCGATGATCTTGGCGGGTGGGTTCCAGTCGGCAATGGCGGCTGCGCCGTTCAGACGGGCGGCGAGCCAAGCGGCGCCATAGCTAGCCCCGATCGTGATGCTGGGGATCTCCTGCGGCAGGCCCGTGACGTCGCTGACGATGCGCGTCCAGAGCCCACCGCGGGTTCCGCCTCCCACTGCGACGATCCGATCGATCTTTGCGCCCGCCGCCCGCATGGTGTGGATGTCGCGCCGCACCCCGAACGCGGTCGCCTCGAGCGCAGCGCGGTAGATGTCGCCCCGTGTGTGGTCGATTCGTAGCCCCGCGAGCACGCCACGGGCATCAGGGTCGGTGCGCTCCCCTGAAAAATAGGGAAGCATCAGCAGGCCGCGGCCGCCCGGACCGGACGCATCCGCCTCTGCGATCAGATCCGAATATGACGCCCCGCCGACAATATCGCGAAGCCAGGACGTGACTGCGCCCGAGGTGCTTATCCCGCCCGCCAAATTGCGGGTGCCGGGAAGAGCGCCCACCGTCGACCACAAGGAGGGGTCTCGCAGTTGACGATCCGTCGTCGCGATCATGAACATGCTTGTCCCGTACATGAGCATGAGGTCGCCGGGCTTCTGAGCATCGACGCTGACGGCTTCGCTCCAGGCATCGATTGTTCCAGTGATGACTGGCGTCCCCGCAGGAATGCCGGCCACCGAGGCGGCGACCATGCCGACCTGATCGCCCGGCCATGACAGGGGAGGCAGCTCGAGGTTCGGAGCGATGAGGTCCGCCCACGGGCGGTACCAGTCGAGCGCATTTGTGTCGTAGAGCGGTGTCGATTGGCTGGCCGACTGGTGGTCGAGCGCGTACGCGCCGGTGAGCCGGTAGGCCAACCACGATGCGGGCATGAAGATACGCCGAGCGCGACGCCAGATATCGGGCTCGTGCTCAGCAACCCAACTGAGCTTGGGGCCGACCGCCTGTGAGGTGAGTCGGGAACCCCCGCGCTCGAGAATCGCGTCGCTACCGAGCTCCTGCTCGAGCCGGGCGATCTGCTGGGAGGCGCGGATATCTACCCCATAGAGAATCGCCGGACGGAGGGGTCGACCAGCGCTATCAGTGAGAAGAACGCAGGGACCCATCCCGCTGACGCCGACTGCGACCACCTCGACGTCGCCCACCGCCGTGAGCTCCCCGGCAAGCTCCAGAAACTCGCGCCACCACAGCTCTCCGTCCATCTCAACCTGACCCAGTGCGGGGCGCGAAGGCGAGTGCTCCCGCTGCGCCGTCCGGATCACACGGCCGGCCTGGTCAACGAGTACGCCCTTGCTGCTCGATGTCCCAACATCCACGCCGAGCACGACTCGGGTCATGACCCTCTCCGCAAAACGATCGTCTCCCAGTCATCGGCGTCTCGGATGGTCACACAACCTCCATTCACGGCCAGCGACTCGGCCGCCCCGTCGACCACTCGAGCGGCTTCCGTGATGTCGTCCGGAACGCGGAGGCGAAGCAGGGACAGGGATGCGATGTCCTCGACCGCGGCCGGTTGCGGCGCACCAACGACGCCAAGACGAGCGACGGGGGCGCCGGTTACAAGATGGACGATCAACTCGTCACCACGCTCCATGACGATTATTTCGGTTCCCCGCGCGCCACCCTCGAGAGCCACGGCAGGATCACCAGCCCCAGCTCGCCGGACGAGTGCTGCTAGCAGGTCGCGATACCCCTCGTGACCAAGTCGGGCATGGTTATTCCCGAGACGCGCTGCCGACACGATGACCCGTCCCGCGCCGACTCGCCGCTCCACGATGACCGGCGCATCTGTATCAGGCCCGGGAGCTGGCTGGTTGTTGTGCCAGTACGTCACGTCGTCAGTCTCGAGCACGGGATCAGTGCGTCGCGCCAGCACACTGATGTCATCCACTATCGGCTCGAGGTTGAGGATCCTGCCGTAGTGCGGCAACGGGGTCGCCGACAGGATCGTGAGCAGGTCCGGATCGGTGAGCCTCACGTAGGGATAGCGGAACTCGCTCGGCTCCCCCCAGCGAACGCCGAGGAGGTCCTCCAGAGCACGACTCGGGCGCGGGGCGCCAGTGCTGTCGCGCACCCCGGCTGGTCCGGTGACCACGAGGCCTCCCCCGGCTTCGACGAACTCGCGTAGTGCAGCGACCTCCTGATCGCCAAGCGCGAGGACATCGGCAAGTACCAGAGCTTGAAACTCTGAGATTCGCGCCAGCGACGCCGGCCGTTCATCGACGAACGCAACCGGCAGGTGGCTCTCGACCAGCGCCCGGTAGCTGCCGGTCACCGCGGCGACCAGATCGCTCGGCGCAGGGTGCGCCTCGCTGGGAGGGAACAACGCCGATTGCTCTCCTTGCGCGGGTGCGTCGGGGCCACCGAGGACGCTGTCAAGCTCTCGCATCGATTGACCGACCCAGAGGCCGGCCCACCGAACCGGTGCCGCCCCGGCCAGCCACGGCTCTCGCTCCGCGATCCTCCCGTATACCGACGCTAGTCGCTCGTACACCTCCGGTTCGATGGCCCCCGTCGCCGACGGCTGATCATCCACACTCACTGCGGCGCCGTGGGCGGCAACTGTGAACGCCTCAAACCGGAGTTGCGCGACGGAGCGTAGGGTGAAGTCCCAGGTGTGGACGAACCGACTGACCAGCACCTCGTGCGGACGGTCCTGCACCGCGCCTCGCACGTAGGCCGCGGCAAAGCTCGGGAAGCCGAGGCCGTGCCAGTCGGTGTAGCCCTCGCTGGAGCCGATGTCCGCCGCATCCAGATGACTCGCTGTCAACCCGGTGATGGCGTCCACGAAGGTCGTCGCATAGAAGTTCGGAATCAGCGCGGCATCCGGACGGATTTCAGCGAGTACCTCCCGCTGCTCGGTCAGGTAGTCACGGAGGGTACCCTGCCAGAAGTGCATCAGGTCGAGCCAGCCCGGATCTGCACGGGATCCGGGGACGGGCCTCCCGTACTCAGACTCGAACTCCGCGGCGCAGCGGCCGCATACACACGGACCCGCGGTCAGGATGTCGCTCCACAGACCGTCGATCGGAAAGAGTTCGGCGATCTCCCGCACCTGGGCGAGCGCGTAGTCACGGTACCCGCTGCGCAGGCACAGTGTTGGCCACCTGCCGTCATCGGAACGGGAGTCGACGGGCACAAGCCGCCACTCCGGATGTGCGCCCGCGGCGGCCGTATCCCACATGTTTGAGAAGTACGCGATCACCCGAATTCCGCGGCGATGGGCGGCAGCGAGCTGTTCGCCGAACAGATCGCGTCCGGCGAGCGCGCCATGCGGTCGTCCGACCTCACTGGGGTAGTAGGCGTTGCCGTACTGGCACTTGGCGAAGAGCACGACGGCGTCGACGCCGGCTCCCGCCATCAGCTCGAGATCCTCGTCGGGTCGCACCGCGCTTAGTACCGGGAAGGAAGGGTTGGGCACGCGGCCGCGCTGGTGCGGGTCCGTCCAGTCGGGGGTGTGCGTGTCATAGAAAATGCGACGACGGGACGTCGTCCACCACTCAGTGTCCGGCGCCGTGATCGGCGCAGCTCGCCCAACCATCAGCGGGAGGCGGGAGCGGCCGTCGCCGCGCGCCACCGATCCAGGGCGCGCATCGTCGCCAGGCTGTCGCGGAGCGTAATCCGCTCCGATTCCCCGCGTTCGACGGCGTCGGCGACCGCCGAGACCTCGGCACCGAACAGGGGAAGAGCGGGGGTCGTGATGGTCTCCGCCTCTGCGCCGACACGATGGAGTACCAACTGTGGTTCGCCGTTCTTGCCCGGGGTCCAGGGATTCGGGATACGGAGGTATCCTTCCGAGCCGGAAATGCACGCCTCCGAGGGGTCCTTCGGCCGAATCCCCGTGCGCACGCTCGCAGAGAAGCCGTCAGCGAAGGCGAGCTCCGCCTCCGCCCAGTCGTCAACTCCCGTCTCCGCAAGGTGCCCGGCCGCACTGAACGAGACGGGTTCAACGGAATCGTCACCCGCGACCCATCCGGCGACCATACGGGCGTACGACATCGCGTAGCATCCGACGTCAAGGATGGCACCACCGCCGAGTCGGGGGTCATACAACCTGCTACGCGGATCGAACGGCACGTCAGCCACGCACGCGACGTCGATGTGCATCGGGCGGCCGATAGCACCATCCGCCAGGAGGCGGCGGATCTCCTCGGTCTGCGGCTGGAAGCGGTACATCATCGCCTCGACGAGGGCGACGCCGCGGGAGGAGGCCGCGGCGATGGCGGACTGGGCGCTGAACGCATCCATCGTGATCGGCTTTTCGCACAGAATGTGCTTACCCGCCGACGCCGCCGCGACGACGAGCTCCTCGTGATGTGGGTGGATGGTCGCCACGTATACCGCATCGACTCGTGTGTCGCGCAGGAGTGCCTCGTAGTCCGAATAGGCCGTCGCGCCATCGATTTGCGCGACGAGGGCCGCGGCTCGGTCGCCGTCGCGGCTCGCGGCCGCGACGATGGGCGCCTCGGCAGATCCTCCCAGCTCGGCGACGAACTGCTGAGCGATTCCGCCGGCGCCGAGCACGCCCCAGCGCAGTGCTTTCCGTTCGAGTGCAGAATTGTTCATGGCGCTATCCCTTCACCGATCCGGCCAGAAGCCCGGCGACGAAGAGCCGCTGGACCGCAACAAAGAAGATGATCACCGGAGCGGCGGCGATCGTGAGGGCCGCCGTGAGGGCCGGCCAATTGGAGGCGTGTTCACCGACGAGGGTGTAGAGCGCCGGCTGCAGGGTTTGGATCGATCGATCCTGGATGAGTCCGTTAGAGAGCATCAGGTCGTTCCAAGTGAACAGCACCTGAAAGATCGCCACCGTCGCTACTCCGGGAAGGCTGAGGGGAAGCGCGACTCGCAGGAAGATCGTGACCTCACGCGCCCCGTCCATCCGCGCGGCGTCTCGGAGTTCGGTAGGAATGTTTTCGAAGAAGCTGCGCATCAGGAAGATGGCAAACGGCACGCCGGCTCCGGTGTGCACCAGAGCGAGCCCGAGTTGAGTGTTCAGCAGCCCCAGCGTCCTCAATTCGATAAAGGCGGGGATGAGGAAGAGGGCCGCCGGAATCAACAGTGCCGACATCAGTACCCCGAAGACGACTCGCTTGCCCGGAATGGGCAGAAAGGCGAATGCGTAACCGGCGAGGCTGCTGGCGACGATGACGCCTATTACCGTGATGCTCGTCACGATGACGCTGTTGAGGAAGTAGGAACCGATCCCGAGATTGCCGATCACGTAGGCGTAAGCATTGAGCTGGGGATGCTGTGGCACGAGGGGACCGTTGAAGACCGCCGACGCCGGCTTCAGCGACGTCAATACCATCCAGACCAGCGGGCCGACGCTGACGAGGGCCAGGGCAATCAGGAAGGCGTATCCGGCTACTCGACCGCCGGGTGTGTGGCCCGCGAGCCGCCCTCGGACGGAGCGGCGAGCGAGGTTTTGCGATGCCGCGCTCATGCTCGGCGTCCTCGTCGGAGGGCGCTGACGACGAGAAACAGGATGGCAGCCGCGATCATCATGACGACACCGATCGCGTCCGCGTATCCAAACGCGGCGGACGCGCCGTTCTCGGACCCAAACGCCAGCTTGTACAAGTAGACCCCCAGGCTTTGGGAGGCGGTCCCAGGGCCGCCGGCCGTCATGGCGTAGATGAGATCGAACACTTTCAGCCCGTTGATGAGATTGAGCGAGATCACCAGCGTGGTTACGGAGCGTAGTGACGGGATGGTGATGTAGCGCATCAGCCGGAAGCCAGAGGCTCCGTCGACACGTGCGGCCTCATACAGCTCCGGATCGATTCCCTGCAGGCCGGCGTAGTAGATCACGAGGAAAAATCCCAGCGATTGCCAGAGCGACACGATGATCAGGACTGGCACGACCGACGTGCTGTCTGCCAACCACGGCCGTGAAAGACCCCCGAGGCCGACTCTGTTGAGGAGCACCTCGAGCAGACCACCGTCGGGCTGAAGGACTAGCTGCCAGAGGAGGCCGGTGATCGTGAGTGAAATCACCGAGGGGATGAAGATCATCGTCCGTAGCAGGGCACCAGCGCGCCATTTCTGCATGAACAAGATAGCGACGAGCATCGGCACGATGGTCTGGAGGATCGTCGTGGCCACGGTGTAGACCACCGTGACCACGACAGCCGATTGAAAGTTGGGATCCTGCGTGAGGTTGACGAAGTTGTCAAACCCGATGAACTCAGGAACTCCGTATCCCGCCCAGCTGAACAGGCTGTAATAGAGGCTACTGACCAGCGGATAGCCGACGAACGCGATGAAGAGGATCACGGCAGGAAGGACGAACAGTATCCCCGGGAGGAACTCCCTCGTCGGTCGTCGCGCGATGATCCTTCGGGTCGAGGGCATAGTCGCAGATCTCGCCTCCATGCTCTACTTCGACTTCGCCTTGTCAACGGCCGCCTGGATGGATGCGGCGGCATCCACGGGCGTCGTCTTGCCCTCCACGATGGCTACGCACACATCGGAGAGACCACTCTCCGACCCGGCGCCATAGAGGATGTGCGGAGCACCGAGTCCATCGACGAGCCACGAGGTCATCGTCTTTACGTGCGGGTCGGCGACGTCCGCCGCTGCAGCCTCGGTCGCGGGCATTGCCTGCGCCGCGTTCAGCGTGCTGGAGTAGCGGTCCTTCTGATAGATGAACTTGATGAAGTCCAGCGTGTCCTTCATGTCGGCGCTCGTCGCGCTCACTGAGAGGGACGCGCCGGCCTGGTCGCCCGTCCAGTGCTTGGCTCCGGCCTTCCACGCGGGGTTCGGCGCGACGTCGTACTTGAAGTTCGGCGACGAGGCCTTAAGGTCGGCCGGCACCCATGAGCCATCCCAGAGGAAGGCGGTCTTGCCGGTCGTCAACAGCTGTTCAGCGCTCGAATAGGTGACCGCGAGAAGTCCACTATCGAAGACCCCGCCCTTCACCAACTGCTGGAACTTGTCCAGCGCCGCGACGACGGCGGGATCCTTCCAGCTCTTTCCGTCCTCCTGGGAGTCGATTTTAAGCAGAAGCGTCGGATCGTTAGAGGCCTGCGTGATGAGCGGACCCACGAAGTCCGCCAGCCCGTAGCTCGGCGACGACGGAACCGTGAGCGGGATGTAACCCGCCGCCCTGATCTTGGGGGCGTCAGCAATGAGGTCGTCCCACGTCTGGGGCGGCTGGATCCCGATCTTGGCAAGCACGGCGGGGTCGTAGAACAGTCCGAAGGACTGAGCGTTCCACCCGATGCCGTACTGCTTGCCTCCCGAGGAGAACTGGTCGTTGTCGGCTTGGAAGAACTGGCTGAGGAAGTCGCTGCCCAGCGCCTTCTTCACATCCAGCGCGACGCCCTTTTGTCCGTAGCTGATCGCGGAGAACGATGGCCCGAAGATGTCTGGGGTCTTGCCCGCAGCGACCGCGGCGGCGAGGGCCGGTGCGTAGTCGGTCGTACTACCGAAGGTGCGGATGTTGACCTTGACGTCGGGGTGGGATTTCTCGAACTCGGCAGCCAGGGGCGTGTTGTTGGGCATTCCCTGATTGCCATACCACGTCCACACCGAGATCGTGCGTGTACCGGACGATCCGCCCGTGGAGCTGCAGGCGGCGAGCAGGACAGCACTGGCCATCGCTATTGCGGCCACGACCGCTCGTCGAAGGACTTTCTTGCGGGTGCCCGCTGCGCGACTGCTGGTTGATGAGATTTTCATGTGACGCGTCCTCTCCTGTGAGGGTGCTGATTGACCGCGGGCTGGTGTTCCGGTCCGTGGCGCCCACCTCTTCCTTGAGATTGGGTTGTGCGCTAGTGTGTCCTAAGAAATCGATTTCGTCAAGTAGTTAAAAAAGACGCTCTCTCAACCCATTTGACCGCGTAGAATAAGGCTGATATCGGTTACAAGAACTCTGAGTACAACTAGGACTCCACGCCGGCCGCTCTCACCCGGAGCCCGATGGTGCGCCGGGGCTGTCGATCGTGCTCCAAATCGCGGATTTAAGAAGCGGCGAGCGGGGCCAGTCCAAGGGTTACTTCTGCTCGTAGGACAACGGTGCGAGCAGGCTGATTGTCGCCGGCAATGCGGTCTAGAAGCATCTTGGCAGCAGTCGTACCGAGGTGACGAGCCGGGAGGTGTACCTGAGTGATCGCGCGCGGCGACAGAGTGGCAAAGGGCAGGTCACCGATCACTGCAACTCCGATTTCAGGCGGCACGATGCCGACCTCGGACAGCACCTGGATGGCCCCCACACCCATCAGATTGTTGGTAGTGACAACCGCGTCCGGAGGCTCGTCAAGAGCAAGTAGCGCCTGCATTGCGGAGCGACCGCCATCCACACGATAGTTCGCATGCTGCAGGTAACCAACAGACGAGTCTGCACCATGCTTGGTCACAACTTGACGCCAGCCGAGGGTGCGCTCTTCTGTCGTTTCGATCTCGAGCGGGCCCGCGATGCAGGCAATTCGGCGGTATCCCGCGTCCCAGAGCGCTGTCGCTGCTGTAATTCCCGCTGCTCGGTTGTCCACCATGACAGCGTCAATGTTCAGGCCGGTATCACGGTCAACGGCGACAACGGGACGACCCCGGTCGGTTAATCGGCGGATGTCACCATCCTCTGCTACCGGCGCCAGAATGACGCCGGCCATGTTCTCGGAGTTCGCAATGTCGAGATAGTGTGTTTCCTTGTCAGGATCCTCATCGGTGTTGCAGAGCACTAGGGAGTAGCCAGCTGCTTGGAGCACGTCCTCAACGCCTCGGGCGAGGGCAGTGAAGAACGGGTTCTCTATGTCCGGAATGAGCAGGCCGACCACTTCTGAGGATTGGTTTCGCAGGCGTTGAGCCGTCTTGTTCGGTGAGTAGCGCAGTTCATCGGATGCCGCTCGAACGAGGTCGATTTTCTCGGCCGACACGGGCAGCCCGTTGAAGACCCGAGAAACCGTGGCGGGTGAGACCCCGGCCTTTGCCGCTACCTCATAAATCGTCGCCATGAGGTCACATTCTAGCGAAATAAAACCGATTTCATAAAGTGCTGACGCACGCGGGGACTCAGGTGACGATTCCCTTTCGAGCGAGTTCATAGACGGTCACTGGATCAGACGGACGCACGGCGCTCGCCCAAAGTTTGGGCGAGGTTGACATGGACGAGTCCGCACTCCAGGACATGCTCGACTTCCGGTTGGTGTTCGAAGGAGAGACCGCCTCGCTTGCAGCGCAAATTGCGACCGATGAGGAGCTCGCTGAGATAAGGAAGAGCCTGGCCGGCTACCAGGTCGCCGTTCGTCGCAACGAGGATGTCTACGACAAGGACGTCGCTTTCCATCGAGCGCCGCCGCATCTCACAATTCGATCTACACGCAGGCCATAGACCTTGGCTTTCCGGCACTGCGGAAGTGGATGCGCGACTCCGACCGCGAACCAAGCGATCTCGCTACAGCTGCGGCCGAACACTCCCTCGTCGCCCACTACATCGCCATTGGGGACGCCAATGCCGCAAGGGACGCCGACCACCTGCGGTCGGCCCCTCACTGCTAGCGAACTACGAGCAGGTTGCGCGGTACAGGTACTTCGCGTTGGAAGCGCTGTCCACGTTGGCCTTGGTCAACAGCTTGTTCGCGATCGCAATCGAACCCGCGGGCTTCACAGCTCCGCCCTTGGGGTGCGCCTTCAGGTAGGAGACGAGCTCCTTAACCGAGGTGGTGCCGATTCCGTAGGGGTCCTGCGCGATCAGGGCCGTGATGGTGCCGGCGCGGAGAGCCGTCACCTCCGGCGGAACCGCATCGAAAGCGATGAGCGCGATCTTGCCCGTCTTGCCCGCCTGCTGGATAGCGGCGGCTGCTCCCTGTCCGTCTGGGCCGTCAGCCGCGATGATCAGCTTCAGGTCGGGGTGAGCCAGGATGAGAGCAGAAACGTCCGCCGTCGCCTTGGTTATATCGAAACCGCTGTATTCGGGCGCGATCTGCGTGAGGTCCGACCGCGACTTCTCGACGGCCTTGACGAACGGCAGAGTCCGGTTCTCCAGCACGGCGACGCCGGCCGCACCACCGAGATAAACCATGCTTCCGCTACCCGAGGGTATGAGGCTGGCTACCTGCTTTGCCAGAGGGGCGGTGTCGTTGCTGCTCGAAACCGCCTTGTACTCGACCTGCGGGTTCGTGCCCGCACCAGAGACGACCGGCACACCCTTAGCCATGAGAGACGTGTACTGCGCCACGAACTGGTTGTTGTTGAATGGCGTCACGATCATGCCGTCGGGTGATGTCAGGGAGAGTGACTGAAAGTTGCTGGCGATGGTGTTCGTGTCCGCCGTGGTGGCGTTGAACGTTTGAAGCGACACACCGAGTGACTTCGCCTCTGCGGTGATGCCGCAGGACACTGTCTGGAAGAACGGATCCGAGGTGTTCGGCTCGAGCGACGCGATCTTGAGGCTCGACGTAGATGTCGAGGACGACGGCGAGGCCGTCGAGGAACAACCGGCGAGGGCGAGCAGGCCGACGGTCACCGCGGCGATGCTGATGGTGCGTTTCATCATTGTGGGACTCCTTCTTGGAATGGTGCAGTTATTCGAATGTGGTTTTGGTACGACGACGTATTGCTGCGAAACGGTCGAGCAGAACGGCGCCGAGGAGAACGACCCCGACGACGATTAGTTGCCAGAACGAGGAGACCCCCATGATCACCAGTCCGGTCTGCAGGATGACGGCGAGGCCAGTGCCCCACACGGCTCCCGTGATAGATATGCGGCCGCCCTCGAGTAGCGTGCCGCCGATGACCGCTGCCGTGACCGCCCCGAGCGTGTCGTTGGCATGGCCGTTGATCGACGTCGAACCGAACCGAGCAAGGTCGATGAAGCCGGCGATTCCCGCGAGCACACCACTCATGACGGTGAGGCTGAAGAGGTAGCGGCGCACTCGGATTCCAGCCCGCTCCGCAGACGGCAGCGATGAGCCGATCGCCTGCACTCGGAGACCGTATCGCGTGTAACGAACTACCAGCCAGAGGATCACAGCCGCGACGATCGCGGCGATCGCCGGTACCGGGATCACACCGATCGTCTGCAGACCGAGAACGGTCTGCAGGCTCGGAGGGAGTGAGCTGAGGTCGGACCCGCCCGTGATCAGAAGTGCAACGCCCGTTCCGATTCCCATGGTCGCGAGCGTCGATATCAACGAATTGATTTTGAAGACCGCAACGAAGACTCCGTTGATGAGACCGAAGATCGCTCCAGTTGCGATGCACGCAACGAAACCGACGATTACAGCGAGCAGTACGTTCGGGTAACTCGACGGGTCACCCGGCACCGTCTGGAATTGACGGATGACGAGCGCACCCACGACCGATGACAAGACGAGATTGGCCCCGAGCGAGAGGTCGAAGATGCCCGATCCGAGCATCATCGCGATTCCTAGGGCTAACAGCATGACCTGCGACACGCTCAGAAGCAATGACTGGGCGTTCGCAATCGAGCCGAAGACGTGATTCTGGGAGACCACGCTGAAGAAGACGATGAGAAGCACGTCCAGTAGCAGGATCCACGCGGACCGTGTGCGCAACCACTGGATGACGGGATTCGTCGGTTTGAGAGTGCGGTCGTCCATCGGTTTCGGGATGAGTATGTTGCTCATGCTGACTTCGCTCCTTTGAATCCGACCATCGTTGCGACCAGATCCGGCACGGTAAGTTCGGCGCTCGCGGTGTCGAGCACTGTCTCTCCGCGCCAGAGCACGGTGATCCGGTCGGCAGCCTTCAATATGCGTGGAAGGTCGTGAGATACGACGAGCACGCCGAGTCCGCGAGCTGCGACAGTTCGCATGAGGTCCGAAATGATCTCGGATTGACGAGCGCCGAGCGCTGCCGTCGGCTCGTCCATCAGGATCGCGGTCCTGGACCACATGACCGCTCTCGCCACCGCAACCGCCTGGCGCTGTCCACCGGACAGGTCGCGAATGGGAACGGTGAGGGACGGCAGCACGATCGAAAGATCACGCAGGGCCGAGTCGGCCTGTTCCATCATCTGTTTGCGGTTGAGCACGCCGAGCGCTCCGGCCAGTGAACGCGCGCGAATCTCGTGTCCGAGAAACATGTTGTCGACGACGGAGAGCTCGGGAGCCAGGGCAAGGTCCTGATGCACAGCGTCGAGGCCGCGGGCCTGGGCGTCACGCACGCTGTGGAGGCGTACGGATTCCCCGCCTATGGTGATCTCGCCACTGTCAGGCTGGTTAATGCCCAGCAGGATCTTCATGAAAGTCGACTT
>JAODMW010000272.1 GCA_025464815.1 Microbacteriaceae bacterium
TCGCCTGCGAAGCACCGTTGCTGAACTGGCCGACGATCGTACCGTCGGTGCCGATCGCGTAGGTCTCGAGCGATCCGGCGGCGCGGCCGTCCTGGTTGGTGACCGCGACCGAGGTGAGCCCGGCGAATCCGGTCAGCTTGGTCATGTCGACGGTGATGCCGCCGATCGCGAGGGTTCCGCCGGTGGTGAGCACTCCGTTGGTGAAGGCCAGCGCGGTGACGGCAGTGGCGCCGTTCGCGTCGACGCCGGAGACATCCCATCCGGCGGCAGTACGGGTGTAGGTGAGCGTGAGGGCACGCGCCGTGCCCGCGCCGTCATAGGCCTGCGAGTCGCGCACGAGCGCGGTGCCGAGCGCGGCATCGTCCGGAAGGTTCCCTCCGACGGTCGCCGAGGTCGTGGCCACCGCGGGCACGACCGCGCCACGCGGGAGCACGACGTCTCCGACGGGGCCGCCGTTGTTGACGACGCCGTTGGTGGCCGGCCAACCCTGTACGACCGAGCCGTCCGGTGCAACCAGGCGACCCGCGGAGTCGAAGTCGAAGGAACCAGCACGGGTGTAGAGCGTCTGGTTGCCGAGCTGGGTGACGAAGAACCCGTCACCCGAGATCATCAGGTCGGTCGGCCGGCCGGTCGCCTGGGTAGAGCCCTGGGCGAAGTTGGTCGAGATTCCCGCGACACGCACACCGAGTCCGACCTGGGCCGGGTTGGTGCCACCTGCCAGGGCCTGCGGGCCACCGGCGCTCTGTGTCAACTGCGAGAGGGTGTCCTGGAACTGGGTGGACGACGACTTGAATGCCGTGGTGTTGACGTTGGCGATGTTGTTGCCGGTGACGTCGAGCATGGTCTGATGCGAACGAAGCCCGGAGATCCCGGAGTACAGGGAACGAAGCATTGTGCTGCCTTTCGATTGGTGTGCTGGAAGATCAGGCGGATGTGGTGGTGATGCCGGAAATGAGATCGAGCGCCACGTCGACGCCCCCGACCGTGACCTGGGGAACAGAGCCGGCGAAGGACACGCTCGTCGCAGTGCCGGTGACGGGAGTGCCGTCCTTGCCGAGATAGCTGACCTGCTTGCCGACTATGCCGGCCGCCGCAATCCGCATCTGGAGGGAGAAGTCTTCCGTGCTCGTGGTCGAGAGCTCGGTCATCTTCTCCATCATCGCGAGCTGGGTCGTCTGGGAGATCATCTGGTTCGTGTCCATGGGGGAACTCGGATCCTGGTTGCGCAACTGGGTGACCAGCAGCGACATGAATACTTCCGAATCCATGGTCTGTTTTGGTGCCTGCGCCGTCGGCGCGGTGTAGAGCCCGGTGCTGGTCGTTGATGCGACTGCGGCGACTGTCATTATTCGTGCTCCTCTTTTTCAGACCAGCACGTCGAGGGTGGTCGACCGCGCGTCCCGCGCCCGGGTGGGCACAGGCGCGATGTCGGTCTCGACGGCGGTGTTCGTGGGTGATTCGGGCAGTTTGACGACGAGACGCTCGCGACGCGATCCATCGAAACCGCGATCACTGGGCTGGTTCTGCGACGACAGGTCGAGGTTCGCGCTGAGTCCCTGGCCTGCCAGATCCTTGCGCAGATCGGGAAGGATCGACCGGATCGCGTCGCGCCCGACATCGCTCGGTGCGAAGAGCTCGACGCGCATGCCGTCCACGCCGACGTGGGCGCGCACGGTGATGGGACCGAGGTTCTCCGGCGTCACCTTGACCGTCACCACATGCTCGCCCGCTCCGGCAGATGCGAGGGTGAAGATGGGCTTCGACAGTTGGACGGTGAAGTGCTGCGCCGGTGCCGGCGCGGTCGGAGCCGCCGGCGCCGCGGATGCCACGGCCGGCTGGGCGGGGACGGGGATGGTGGCCGGCGCAGGTGCGTTCGCATCCTGGCTGACCGCGGTGACGGAGATCGGTGCGGCTTCGGCCTTGACCGGCTTCGCTGGAACAGACCCCGGTAGCGTCACCACGTCGACGGTCATGGGAGCGGTCGACGCCGGCAGGCTCACCGGTGCTGGGGTGACCGGTCCTGGGGTCACCGGCACCTGGATGATCGCCACGGCCGGTGCGCTCACGGCTGTGGATGTCGGCGCGACGGGTTTCGCTTCCGCTTTCGTGGGGAGGCGCGCACCCTTGACCGGTGCAGCCGCGAGCTCCGCAGTGCCGACGGTTGAAGCGACCACAGTCGCTGTCACGGACGGCGCCGCGACAGAAGCGGCCGAGGTCGGAGGGACTGCAGAAGCAATAGTTGCGACGGTCGCAGCGGGCACGGCTGCCGTGGGCGATGGGGCGATGGGAACGAGGGGCAGCACGGGAGGCGTTGCGGACTCGTCCTTCGAATGGTCGTCGGGCGCCGGGGCATCCGATGTCGTGCCGGTGAGTTTCGCGACCAACTGTGAGAGGAGGTCGACGGCGGGCTGCTCGACGACCTGCGCGTCTCCGATCGGAGCAACAGGCGGGAGGAGGGCCGCCTGCGCGTCCAGCATCGCGGTGCCGAACCCGGCCGCCGCCAGCAGGCCGCTCGCCGATCCGGTCGGGGGCGTGGCCGCAGCCGTGCCTGTGAAGAGTCCGACGAGAGTCACTGTGCACCGCCTTCCGCCGCACGGTGCCAGCCGGTGGACGCGATCTCGTCGAGCTGCGCCTGCTCAGCACTGAGTTCGCCACCCACCACGGTATCGATGTGGCGTCCCTCGAGCTTCTCGAGGCCGATCGAGCGCGCACGCGCCGAGGCGAACTCGGCCGAGGCCTCGTCCCTGGCCTCGCGGTGTTCGCAGTCGAGTGCCTCGAGTTCGGCAAGCATGCTGCGTGAGGATGCCCGTGCCGCGGCGATCGCATAGAGCACGGTCGTGTCCGTGGCCTCGTTCGATACCGCGCCGAGAGCGGTTCGTGCCCGACGCTGTCGGACACCGCTGTCGTTCAGTCGGGCATTGGCCACCGCGAGGTCGCTCGCCGCCTGGTCTTTCTGGATCTGGCGCAGACGCAGCAGGCCTGCGAGGGGGAAGGCGCGTGCCATCAGGCACCTCCGAGAATGGTCGTCAGCCGGTCGAGTTGTTCCCAGGCCCCCGGTACGGTGGTCTGCTCGTCCATACGCTGTTGCAGGAAGGCGTTGATCTCGAGCTCGTGATCCACGGCGGCATCGACGAGTGGGTTGGCCCCGCGCTGGTAGGCACCGACATCGAGCAGGTCCTGCGCGGACTTGCGCGCGGCGAGGGTGCGGCGCAGCACGCTCGCGACCTGCATCCGCTCCGGTGTGTTCACGCGTGAGGCGACGCGGGAGATCGATCCGAGTACGTCGACCGAGGGGAAATGACCGGCGACGGCGAGTTTGCGGTCGAGCACGACGTGGCCGTCGAGGAAGGAGCGCGCGGCATCCGCGATCGGTTCGTTGTGGTCGTCGCCGTCGACGAGCACCGTGTAGATGCCGGTGACCGATCCGGTCTCGCCGGTGCCCGCACGCTCGAGCAGCTGGGCGAGGAGGGAGAAGGTCGATGGCGGGTAGCCGCGTGTCGCCGGCGGTTCGCCGGCGGAGAGTCCGATCTCGCGCTGGGCCATCGCCACCCGGGTGAGGGAGTCCATCATGAGCATGACATCGGCGCCCTGGTCGCGGAACGACTCTGCGATACGGGTGGCGACGAACGCCGCACGCAATCGCATCATGGCCGGTTCGTCCGAGGTGGAGACGACGACGACGGAGCGGGCGAGACCCTCCTCCCCGAGGTCGTCCTCGAGGAATTCGAGGACCTCGCGGCCTCGCTCGCCGACGAGCGCGATGACCGAGATCCCGGCATCCGTTCCCCTGGCGATCATGGAGAGCAGGGACGACTTGCCGACCCCGGATCCCGCGAAAAGTCCGAGACGCTGGCCCTTCCCGACGGTCGTGAGGGTGTCGAGCACGCGCACGCCGGTCTGCAGCGGAGTGTCGACGCGCGCCCGGTGCATCGCCGATGGACTGTCGTTGTCCAGCGAAACCATCGCGTCCGGCCGCAGCGGGCCCTTCCCGTCGATCGGCCTGCCGAGACCGTCGATCACACGCCCGAAGAGCCCCGCACCGGTCGGCACGAGCATGGGCGTCCCCTTCGACCGCGCGGGTGCGCCGGCGTTGATCCCCACCATCCGGCTGAGCGGCATACAACGGATGCCCGACCGGGTCGTTGCGATCACCTCGGCGTCGACGGTGGTGCGATCCCCGATCGTCACGAGATCACCGATCGCGCAGTCGAGTCCATTGATTTCGAGACCCAGTCCGACGATCGTCGAGACGACGCCGACCCGCTCCGGGCGAGCCGCGGCGATGGCGGTCTGCAGCCGTGGTCGAAGGGCGAGGTTCACGATGCCTCCCCGAGGATGGCGGCCCTGGCGCGGGCCACCGCGGTGGTGATGCGGGCGTCGAGGTAGCCGACGGGGAATTCGGTGATCGCGTCCCCGCGGGCCAGGCTCGAATCCGCGGTGAATGTGACGCCGGTGGCGGCAAGCGTCTGCTCGTCGAACACGGCGAGGTCGAGCGCGTTCATGCGGACCGTGTGCACGAGTGAGGCGTCCACTGAGGAGAGGGCTCGTTTCATGGCGGCGGTCGCCGAGGTGTCCCCGATCGACAGCTCGGTGCCGAGGAGTTCCTCGGCGAGGTCCATCGCGGACTCTGCGATGGCATCCTGGACCTCGGTCAGCACCGGAACCGTGCGCTCGGCGAGTGCGTTGGCCGCCGCCGCGAGCAGCCCGATCGCGCGGTCGAGCCTCGCCTGTGCCTGGCTCAGCGTCGCCTCGTGTTCCGCGTCGAGACGGGCGACCTGCTCCGCCAATTCCTGGCCGGCAGCGCGAAGCCCTGCGGCGTAGCCCGCGGCATGGCCGCTCGCCCGCGCCTGAACGTCCAGGGTCTCCTGGTGCTCGCTGCGGAGCGACGGGAAGGTGAGGGACGAGAACCGGGTGTCAAGCGACATATTCGTCCTCGTCCCCACGCTGCACGGTGATCGTCCCCTGTGCCTCGAGGTCGCGGATGGCACGGACGATCTCGGCGCGGGCCTCCTCGACCTGGATGACCCGTACCGGGCCGAGCGCCTGGATCTCGTCCTCCAGGATGTCTCGGTTGCGTTCGGATATATTGGCCCGGATGACCTCGATGACGGGCTCCGGCGATCCTTTCATCGCTATGGCGAGCACGCTGGCGTCGATTCCGCGAAGCACCTGCTGCACGTCCTTGCGCTCGAATTTCACGAGGTCGGCGAAGGTCAGCATCCTCGACCGCACCTCTTCCGCGAGCTGCGGGTCCAGTTCGTCGAGGCCGTCGAGCAATGCCCGCTCGGTGGACACATCCGAGCGGTTGATGATCTCGACCAGCGGCTGCACTCCCCCGACGACGTCCTCCGTATCGCGGGCGGTGACAACGGCGCTGGCGCGGATCTTGAGCGTCTCGGCGACGACTCGCACGGCCTCGGGGGCCGCGGTTCCCATCGTGCCGATGGCCTGGGCGACATCGATGCGCAGCGCCGGGTCGAGGGCCGCGAGTACCGGTGAGGCATGCTCACGGCGCAGATGAGCGAGTACGAGGGCGATCGTCTGGGGAAGCTCTCCGTCGAGCAATGTGATGAGCTGGCCCGGCTCCGCGGTGTCGAGAAACTCGAAGGCCTTGCCCGCCATCGACGAGGCCACGCGGTTCATGACCCCGGCGGCACGTTCCGTGCCGAACGACGCCTCGAGCAGCAAGGAGGCGGTCTCACGTCCTCCACGGGGATTGCGCCCACCCTTCACCGTCAGGTCGTGGAACTCGAGGATCGCCGCCTCGGAGACCGCACTGTCGACGCGGCGCAGGCGGATGATCTCCGCCGCGATCTCCTCGGCCTCCGCATCGCTGAACTGCTTCATGACCTCGGCGGCACGCGCCTGGTCCATATTCATCAGTACGAC
This sequence comes from Microbacteriaceae bacterium, assembly GCA_025464815.1. GTDB lineage: Bacteria > Actinomycetota > Actinomycetes > Actinomycetales > Microbacteriaceae > Lacisediminihabitans. The sequence goes on from JAODMW010000272.1 coordinate 5,890, forward strand.
GGCAACCTTCTGGGTGCCGGAGAGCGTTGTCGAGGTGTCGTTCATACCGGCTGTCGATCATCCATGAGACCGCGCAGGAACTCCGCCGCGCGCTGCGGATCCGCCGCCGCGAGGGCATCGATATCGGCACGCTTGCGGTCGGCGTCGCCAGGCTCGGAAGGGAGTTGGGTATAGGTGAGCGGCGCTGGCCCGGCGGGCGCCGCGAGCGCGATCGGCACGGTCTGGTCGGTCATCATCGCGCGAAGTTCCGCAAGCTCTCCCATCTCCTGCAGCTCTTCGAGCTCCAGCTTGCGGCGACGGGCGCGACGCAGGAAGATCGCAATCGCGATCGCGATCGCGGCGATGATTCCGAGGACGACGATCGCGGTGCGCAGCACAGCCGCAGTGCGGTCGGCTGCCGCGGCCGACTCGGCGGCCGCGATCGCCTTGGCCGCATCCGCTGCTCCGGCCTGGTTGAAGGCGACGGACGCGACTGTCACCTGATCGCCGCGGGTCGTGTCGATGCCTGCCGCGGTCGCGACGAGCGACTTGATGTTCGCCATGTTGAGACTGCCGGCGACGGCCGAATTGATTGCGACAGATACGGTCTGGCGCTTGAGCGAGCCCGCCGGGATCGTCGTCGACTGTGTCACCTTGTTGATCGCGTTGTTCTTGGTGACCTCCGCTCCGATGAAGGACCCGCCGGTCGTCCCGGTCGTCCCGCTCGGCACCGCGATGTTGTCGGGCCCGAGAATGCCGGTGGATGACTGGGCTCCGCCACTCGAGGACTCGGTCTTCGAGGATTCATTGAGCGTCGGGGCATTCGTGGGGCTGGTGAACGTCTCCTCGACCCGCTGGCCGGAATCCTGGCTCAGGTCGGCGGCGACCACGACCGTCGCGTTACCGGGGCCAACGACCTTGTCGAGCATCGCCTGCACCGAATTGCCCACACGCGCCTCGTAGTCGGACGACTGCTTGTCGGCACCTCCGGTGACTCCCGTTCCGACAGCGGAGAGCACGATTCCCTGCGAGTCGATCACGGCGACGTCCTCGGCTTTCATGCCGTCGATGGATGCCGATGTCAGGTGCACGATCGCCTGCACCTGGCCGTCGCTCAGGGTGACGCCGTTCTGCGTCTGGATGAAAACGGATGCCGTCGGATCGGTCTTCTGCGACACGAAGACGGTGTCCTTGGGGATGGCCAGCCGCACGGATGCCGTCTTGACCCCCTTCATGGCCTGGATGGTGTTGGCGAGTTCGCCCTCGAGCGCGCGCTTATACGTGACCGACTGCTGGAACTCGGAGGCTGTGACGCCCATCTTGTCGAGCAGCGCGTAACCCCCGGTGTTCGAGGTCGGCAGGCCGGCGGCCGCGGCCTTGAGGCGTTCGTCGTAGACGTTCGCCTCTGGAACCAGGATTGTGCCGCCGCCGTCGGTGAGCTGGTACTGCACCCCGTCCGTGCGCAGCTGGTCGACGATGCTGTTGGCGTCGACCGCGGCCAGCCCGGAGAACAGCGGGGTGTAGGCGGGCTTGCTCATCCAGAGGGCGAGGGCCGCGATGCCGAGCACGAGCACGGCCACACCGATGATGGCGACGGTTCGCTGCGCGATGGTGAACTCGCGGATGCTGGCCGCCAGGCGCCGGAGCAGAGTGGTTACCTGGGCGGGCATCAGGCCTGCATCCTCATGATCTCGTTGAACGCGTCGACACCCTTATTGCGCACCGCGGCGACGAGTTCGAGTGTCACCTGGGCGCGGGTCGAAGCGATGGTCGCGGCGTGGATGTCGTTGAGGTTGCCCGTGACGGCCTGGATCGCGAGGTCGTTCGACGTGGACTGAAGCTGCTGCAGGCCATCGACCGCGCCGCTGAGTTCGGTGGCGAAACCCGAGCCGTTCGTCGCGCTGGTGGCGCCTGCCGGCTGGAGGTAGCCCGTGCCGGTGACTCCCTGCACGGAGGTGATCGCGGAGATATCCATCAGGGACGTCCAATCTGAAGTGCAGCCTGGTAGCTCTCTTTCGCGCGGTCGACCACCGCGGCGTTCGCCTGGTAGCCACGCTGCGCCATGATGAGTTGGCCCATCTGGGAGGCGAGGTCGATATCCGGATACCGCACGTAGCCCTGCGCGTCGGCGATCGGATTGCTCGGTTCGTAGACGAGCCGTCCCGTCGCACTGCCATATGCGGCCCCCTGCACGTAGACCCCGCTGTTGCCGGCGCCCTCCTGGGCGACGACGTAACGGGCCTGGAAGGCGGCGCCGCTCGTCGGCTTCGCAGTGTTGATGTTCGCCAGGTTGTCGGAGACGGCATCGAGCCACTTGCGGTGCATGGTGAGTCCGGTTGAGGCGATGCCGATCGCGTCGAAGGTCATCAGCTCGTCCTCAGTGCCGCGCGGACCGCGGCGAATTCGTTGCCCGCGGCCTGGGTCGCGAACTGGTACCGCAGCACCGTGTCGATGTTGGAGAGGGTCTCGGTGTCGAGGTTGACGTTGTTGCCGTTGGGCTGAGTCGGCTCGAGCGAGCGGGCGATCTGCGCGGTCACATGGCCGTCGCCGTTCTGCACCGACGCTGCGAGGGCATCCTCGAAGACGACGCGCTTGGCCTGGTAGTTGGGCGTGTTGACGTTCGCGATGTTGTTGGCGATGGTGCGTTGACGCAGCGCCAGTCCATCCAGTGCGCTGCTGAGCGCCGCAGAGGTGACCGAATCGAGCACAGCTATCCGTTTCGTCATCAAAAGGTGATGGCCGATCCGTGGCCTGCCGATGAGCGATCCGTGCTCACTGTTAGCTATCGGTCGATGACGCAGAAGCGTTAGATAGGTATCGGATCCCCGTCGGTCAGGCTGTGACGTCGAGGTACGCCGAGTTGCCACCCTGCACGGCCGGGATGGATCGCAGCGCGGCGAGGTGTCGACTCATGACCTCGCGACGGTCCTCGAGCCGCCGGATCGTCTCGTCCTGGGCCTTCACTACCTGCGTCGCGTGATCGCGCAGCGACAAGGGAAGTGGCCCGATCGCGTCGGGGATCACCCAGACCACCGCCGGGACGACTTCGTCGTCATCCCACGTTTTTGCGTCGTTCGCGACGGCGAGGCCGGCTTCCATCGCCGCGAGCACGGCGATCCAGTTCGCGGTCTGGGCCTCAGGCAACTCCGAGCTCCCTCGAGTCCCCGGTCTGCGGACGCCCCTGCGCCGAGAGCTGACCTGCGGCTTCGTGCCAGGCCTGGCGCAGTGGTTCGAGCAGTTCGCTGGCTTCACGGATGCCTGCTGCGGCACGCCGCACGTTCGCGGTGACCAGCAGGCCATTGCAGTAGTTGTAGAGGGCGAGGAGCTTGTCACCGCCATCCCACAGTTCGACCTTCAGGGAGGACCTGAGCTCGGAGATGATCGCCTGGGCGTGCAGGAGGTTGGACGAGACGACCGGCCAGTCGTACTGGGAGTGCGCGAGTTCCGCACGGTTGAGATCGAGCAGCAGCCGGTCGTAGAGCATCGTGAGCAGCCGAACGGGTGAAGCCGAGAGGATGGCGTCGTTGTTGTACTGCGATCGCTGGGCGCTGAGATTCGACATCGTCATGATTAGTTTCCTGTCGTCGAAGTCGTGAGACCTGACAGCTGCGAGGTGAGGTTGGCCTGCTGGGCCTTGAGGTTGCTGAGTGTCACTTCCATGGCCGAGTAAGTGCGCTGGAGGCTGGATTTGCGGCTGGCGAGCCGGAGATCCCAGTCGGCGACCTGGACACCGAGGCTCTTCGCCTGGGACTGGTCCCCGGTGATCTTCGCCGTGAGAGTGCCCGTGAATTTATCGGACGTCTGGGTCGCCACGGCAGCGACCCGCGAAGCTATCTCGGTGACGGCCGCATTCACGATCGTGGGGTTGGCCGCGAGCGCGGCTGAGAACTTGTCGGCGTCGAAGGCCAGGGTGCCATCGCCGGCTATCGAGATGCCGTACTCCGACGGGGAGTGACCGTTGACCGGCATCGACACGGCGCCGCGGAGCTTCTGGTTGATGTCGCGCACCGTGCTGTCGCCGGCGAAGATTCCGCTCGTGATCGAGGACTTCCCGTCGGTCCCGATACTCGAAGTCACCGTCGAGTTCGTGCTGACGAGAGAGAAGACGGCTTTGAGCGAATCCACGAGGCTGCTTGCAACCGAGCCGACCTTGGCCGCGTCCCGCGCGACGCTCAGGGTGACGGGGTCCGTGGACACGGCGGAAACCGTGACGGATACACCCGGCAGCAGGTCGGCGAAGGTGTTGCTGGCCGAGGTGATCACCTGCTCGGCGGAAGTTCCGCCCCACAGCGTGATCTTCGCGTCCTGTGCGGTCTTGATCATGGCCGCGCCCGGGGCGGCCAGCACGTCGTTGGCGGCGGAGACATCCGCCGGAGCGCCCGTGTGCACTTCGAAGGACGAGTTGGCGCCGGTCGTCGTGCTGGAGAACTGGATGCGGTACTGGTTGGCACCCGACACCGGATCGGTGCCGGCGGCGATCTTCGTCGCGGTCACCCCTGCGGCGGAGCTGTTGATCGCCTTGACCACATCGTCCAGCGAGTTCGAGGCTGGCGTGATCTCGATGGCGGTTCCGTCGTGTCCGACGATCGTGAGAGTGCCGGGCGATGGCCAGGCGGCCATCGCGGCAGAGACTCCGATCTGGGAGGTGGCGAGTGCACTCACCACGACCTGCAGCTCGCCGCTGGTCGCACCGGTTCCAGCCGTGGCCACGACGGTGGGCGAGCTTGTGCTCGCCTTATAGAGGTCGAGTGCGCCGGGCTTCGCCGTCGACGTGGCGAGATCCGCGAGAGCCGCGATCTTCGCGTTGAGCGACTGGTAGGCCGAGATCTCGTTGTTGACGGTGGTGATCTGGTTCTTGAGAAGCGTCTGGGGAATGGCCTCGGCCTGCATGAGACTCGTAATGAGGCTCGTGGTGTCCAGTCCGCTGGACAGTCCGTCGAGTGAGATTGCCATGTTGTCCTCCGATCTCGTCACAGGGTGTTACAGGTTTGTGGACGGTGAACGCCCGGCGGCAATCTCAGTGAGAGGTCCAGTTCCCACCTCGGCCGCCGCCGGGCGTTCATCGTTGCCCGAACTAGCGGAGGAGCGTGAGAACGCCCTGGTTCGCCTGGTTGGCCTGCGCGAGCATCGCGGTGCCGGCCTGCGACAGGATGTTCGAGCGGGTGTACTTCACCATCTCGGATGCCATGTCGGTGTCGGTGATGCGCGACTTCGCCG
>JAODMW010000273.1 GCA_025464815.1 Microbacteriaceae bacterium
CTGTCACACCGGCGCCCTGGTCGGCAGGGACGGGAGCATCGACTGGCTGTGTCTGCCACGGTTCGACTCTGCGACCACGTTCGGTGCCCTGCTCGGCGATGAGGATCACGGCCGCTGGCTGCTGGCCCCGCGGGACGCCGTGATCGAGACGAGTCGCAGCTATCGGGAAGACACCTTCATCCTCGTCACGCGATGGGTGACGGCCACGGGCGAGGTCGAGGTCATCGACCTCATGCCTCACGGCGATCGTCGTGCGGACGTGGTGCGGCGCGTTCGGGGGATCAGCGGCTCCGTGTCCATGATCCAGGATGTCCGCATCCGCTTCGACTATTCCGCGGCGCTCCCCTGGGTGAGGCAGGTGCAGGAGCGAAACGGACCCGCGCTGCTCGCGGTCGCCGGACCGGACGCCGTGATCATCCGCGGACCACAGCTTCGTCCTGACGATCATTCGCACGCGTCGGAATTCACCGTGGAGGCGGGCCAAACCGTCGACCTGACCCTCACCTGGTTCCCCGCCCACCGCCAGCCTCCGGCACCGATGAGCGTTTCGCGCCGGATCGCCGAGACCGAGAAATGGTGGCGGGACTGGGCCGCTTCCTCAAACGCCTCCCCCGTCTACCACAACGAGGTGCACCGTTCGCTGCTGGTGCTTCGCGCGCTCACCCATGAGGACACGGGCGGCATCGTCGCGGCCGCGACGACGAGCCTGCCCGAGGAATTCGGCGGCAACCGCAACTGGGACTACCGCTACGTCTGGCTTCGAGATGCTTCGCTGACGCTGAACGTGCTGATGAGCCATGGATACGCGAATGAGGCCAATGACTGGCGCGGTTGGCTGCTGCGTGCCGTCGCGGGCGATCCCGCCGACGTGCAGATCATGTACGGTCTGTCCGGCGAACGCAGGCTCACCGAGTGGGAGGTGAAGACGCTTCCCGGCTATCACGGTGCCTCTCCGGTGCGCGTGGGCAACGACGCCTGGCGTCAGTACCAGGGCGACATCTTCGGTGAGGTCATGCTCGCGCTCCGGGTGGCGCGACGGCTCGGCGTCGAAGAGAACGAATTCTCCTGGCCCCTGCAGCGCGCGCTCATGAGCTACGTCGAGGAGAACTGGCGGCGGCCCGACAACGGAATCTGGGAGATCCGCGGACCACTGCGTCATTTCACCCACTCGCGCGTCATGATCTGGGCGGCATTCGACTGTGCCGTGGACGCCGTCACCGAGTTCGGCCTCGACGGACCTGTCGAACGCTGGACGAAACTGCGCGATGAGGTGCGCGACGAGATCGAGGAGCGCGGTTTCGACCCGGTGCGCAACACCTACACGCAGTATTACGGAAGCGTCGGAGTCGATGCCTCCCTCCTCCAGCTCTCGCAGGTGGGCTATCTCGCGGCGGACGACCCGCGGATGCTCGGAACGGTGGCCGCAATCGAGGAGGAGCTGCTGCGTGACGGCCTGGTCATGCGGTATCAGACCGAGACCGGAGTGGACGGGCTGCCGGCGGGCGAACATCCCTTTCTCGCCTGCTCGTTCTGGCTCGTCGAGCAATACGCGCGGAGCGGACGCACGAATGACGCGACGAAGCTGATGGACCGCCTCGTGGGTTTCGCCAACGATGTCGGGCTGCTCAGCGAGGAGTACGACGTGGGCGCAGGACGCCAGGCCGGCAACACACCGCAGGCGCTCAGCCACCTGGCGCTGGTGCGAGCGGCCGACGCCATTGCTGGAGCTCAACAGGGTTAGGAGACGGGGAACGACTGTGCATCGGCCTGGGCGGCTCCGCATACGGACACGAAAAAATGCTCACCTTCGGCGATGGAATTCGTCGTCTGTGATGCGATCTGCATACGTTTTTGGGGCCGCGCGCAACGGAATTGAGCGCGTGAATACCGGGTGACCGGTGATATGCCCCGATGCGCCCCCAAATTGGGGCGCGAACGGGCTTGCCCCCGCCGATGGGGGGCTGTTAGATTCAACTTTGTCGACCTGCTTGTCCCCCTAATGACGGACAGGAAGACATGCTGTTCATGTACCCGACATGAACCGTTCCTTACCCGAGAGGAACAGCCAGCATGATTGCTGTGCTCAGCGCCGTACCCGCGGCAAACAATGCGATAACCCCGCCCTTGGTGCTGACGGTCGCCCTCGCGACCGTCGCCCTGGCGGGTATCGCCGTCTACGTTCGGCGCATGCGCCGCAACGGCAGACTCACTGGCGTCAACGCCACCGCAAGCGGCGTCTCCGCTGCCGGAATCCTAGCGAGCGCCCTCCTTGTGAGTGTCGCTCTCGGCAGTGTGGGCGCCGCTTCGGCGAGTACTTCTTCTACACAGAGTGACGCGCCCTCGGTCCAAATACCGATATCCGACGACCTGAGCGGCTACCAGCTCCCGACCGAATAACGCAACCTCGGCATCCAGGCGACCGAAGGATACTCTGGATGGATGCGACTGATCGCGTCCCTGCGAGCGTCGTCCCGCAGTCCACTGCTCCAGGTTCTCAAGACCTCCGTCGCGGCCATCCTCGCATGGCTGATCTGCGTGATCGCACTGAACCAGCCGCTGCCGATCTTCGCCGCCATCGCCGCGCTCCTGGTGGTGCAGCCGAGCGTCAACCAATCGCTCGCCAAGGGCGTGGAACGCAGCGTCGGCGTGATCTTCGGCGTCCTGCTCGCCTACGGTTCAAGCCTGCTGTTCGGCCATTCCAGCTGGACCGTGCTCGGGATCATCGTGGTCTCCTTGCTGATCGCCTGGGCGCTCCGGCTCTCCCCCGGCTCGGCGAACCAGATCCCGATCAGCGCCATGCTCGTGTTGGCCATCGGCGTGCAGACCCCCGGCTATGCGGTCAACCGGATCATCGAGACAGTCATCGGCGCGATCGTCGGGCTGCTGGTCAATGCCGCGATCGTTCCACCGGTTCTCCTCACACCTGCTCATGCCGCGGTCGCGGAACTCGCGACGAGCATCGCGGCGACCCTGCGGTCCCTTGCCGGGTCCCTGAGGAGTCCGCGTACGCCGTCGGAACTCACGACCGTGCTCTCCGACGCACGGCGGCTCAGGCCTCAGCGCGACTCCGCGGCCGAGGCGCTGACCCGAGCCGAAGAGAGTCTCATGCTCAATCCGCGCGGAGGCAGACATCGCGCGGTCCTCGAACGCGACCGCGAGCTGCTCGCCTCCCTGACCATCCTCGTCACGAGGGTGCTCGGCATGGCCAGGGCTCTGCACGACCGCTATGACCCCGACCTGCATGACGATCCCGTCGTGGCATCCATCGCCGTCGAACTCGATCGAGCCGCCCACGACCTGCTCTTGATGGCCCGTGACCCGAGGCCGGCGGCCGAGGTGCGCGAGGATGCCGACCCGATCACGGCCGAGCTGCCCGCCCTCACCGCGCCGCTCGTCATCACCAGGCCGGACGCCCAGCACTGGATCCTGGTCGGATCGCTCATGGAAGATCTCCGCAGGGTACGCGAGGAGATCATCGGCGGCACCGACTAGCGCCCGACTCGGCTACGCTGCGCCGAGATCCAGCCAGGTGAGGCTCGCGAACTCCTCATGGCCGATGCCCAGGGTGTCGGATGCCGCGGCCACCGTCGAGCGGAGGTGCGCAGCATCCGCATCCTCGCGTATGACGACGTCGAGACCGGCGGACGTGGCAAGCGACTTGGAGAAGCGGATCACCAGGATGGAGCCGTCCTCACTGGCCCCGGCGACGCTCCAGCGACTCGCGAAAGGCGACAGGACACCCCTGCCGCGCCAGACGAATTCCTCGCCCTTCCATCGGTCGATGCCGAGGAGCTTCTTGTCGGCGCCGGCGCTGGTCGTCCATGCCACCCGATCCCTCAGCACGAGAGGCGTTCTACTCTTCACCTCGTAGGTGAAGGTCGGCGAAAGCCTCTCGCCTCCCATCCACATGGGAAAGTTGGTCGCACCGATCCGCCAGGTCCCGGGTAGCAATTGGGCAAGCGTGTTGGCATTCAGTGCAGTGGGCATGGCACCAACTTAGCCGCCGTCGCTGGGCGTAGCGTTAGCGCATGCAGGCGATAACCGTTCCCCGTCCGGGTGGTCCAGAGGCGCTTGTCGTAGCAGAGGTCGCCGACCCGGTTCCCGGTTATCACGAGGTTCTCATCACGGTCGCCGCTGCCGGCGTGAATCGCGCGGACCTCTCCCAGCGCGCAGGCCACTACCCGCCCCCGGAGGGGGCGTCCCCGCTGCTCGGGCTCGAGGTGTCCGGTACCATCGCCGAAGTCGGCGCGGGTGTCGGCGGTTGGGCGGTCGGAGATCGCGTCTGCGCCCTGCTTCCGGGCGGCGGCTACGCTGCGCTCGCGGTGGCGGGCGCCGGTCACCTGCTCCCCGTGCCCGATTCGATGGACCTCGAGGACGCCGCGGCGCTTCCCGAAGCGATCGCGACCGTCTGGTCGAATGTCGTGATGATCGCCGGGTTGCGCGCCGGCGAGACCTTCCTGGTGCACGGCGGGTCCGGCGGCGTCGGAACCATGGCGATCCAGCTGGCCCGCACGCTCGGCTGCCTCGTCGCGACGACCGCGGGCAGCGCGGAGAAGCTGTCGGCCTGTGAGGCGCTGGGGGCGGACGTGCTCATCGACTACCACCAGGACGACTTCGTCGAACGCGTGCTCGACGCGACTGACGGTCGCGGTGCAGACGTCATCCTCGACGCGATCGGCGGAGACTATTTCGACCGTAATCTGCGAGCCCTCGCCCCGCACGGCCGGCTGGTGATGATCGCGAACCAGAGCGGCGCGCAGGGTGTCGCGGACATCCGGCTCCTCACGAGCAAATGGCTGAGCGTTCACGGCTCGATGCTTCGCGCGCGACCTCCGCACGAAAAGGACGACATCATCGCGAGTGTGCGCGCCAACGCCTGGCCGCTCGTCGACTCCGGACAGATCGTGCCGGTGATTCACGAACGCTTCGCTCTCGCGGACGCCCGCCGCGCGCACGAAACGATGGAATCATCCACTCATATCGGCAAGCTGCTGCTCATCCCTTGACCGCGCCGCCCAGGCCCGCGCTTCTCAGGAACAGCCGCTGGAAGACAAGGAACAGGATGATCGGGATGATGGTCGAGATCGCGAGCGCCGCCAGGTAGACGTCGAGCTCGATCGCCCTCTGCAGGGTCGGCAGACGCACCGACAGCGGCTGGACCGCCGGATCCCGCAGCACTAGCAGCGGCCAGAGATAGTCCTTCCAGGCGTTGATGATCGCGAACACCGAGACGACTCCGAGGATCGGCCGTGACATCGGCAGCACGATCGACCAGAAGAGCCGGAAGGCTCCGGCGCCATCCGTGCGTGCCGCCTCGAAGATCTCGCGTGGAAGGTTGTCGAAAAAGCGTTTGACGAGCAGGATATTGAAGGCATTCGCCCCGGCAGGCAGCCAGACCGCCCAGAAGGTGTTGATGAGCGAGGTTCCGATGAGCGGCGGGTGCAGGATGGTCAGGTACAGCGGCACGAGCAGCACCACGGCCGGCACGAAGAGGGTTCCGAGAACGAGCCCGTTGACGATGCTGGCATATCTCGGCTTCAGCACCGAGAGGGCGTAACCCCCGGTCGCCGCCACCAGCACCTGCAGGAGCCACGATCCGAGGGCGACCCAGAGGGTGTTGACGAACTGGACGTCGATGTGGACGGTCGACCAGGCCGTGGCGAGGTTCGCCCAGTCGACACCGTGCGGGAAGAGCGCTATCGGCGTGCGCAGCGTGTCCTGCGTCGGCGTGATCGCCGACTTCGCAAGCCAGAGAATGGGGCCGAGCCCCGCCACAACGAGCAGCGCCAACAGCACTATCTGGCTCGTGCCGAGGGGAACGCGTACGCTCTTACGGCGCCAATCCGCCGGCGAGGCGACACCGCGGTCCTCGGATTCTTTCGCCGCTCTGCGCTTTCGGGTGGGCCGGGGCGAAACCACCGTCAGCGGGCTGGATCCCCGGGGATCCACCACGGGCAGCGGCGTCTCCTCTGCGTCGTCGGTCGGACGGGTCTCGATGCTGGTCAATTGGTGCTCCAGGCCTTGGTCGCCTTGAAATATACCCAGGAAAGCACGGCGAGGAACACCGCGAGCATGATGCTGAGTGCGGTCGCCGCACCGTAATTGCCGCCGAGGCTGTTCTGGAAGGCGTAGCGGTAGATGAGTTGCAGGATCGTCACCGTCGAGTTGGCGGGGCCACCGCCGGTGAAGAGGAACGGTTCGAGGAAGACCTGCGAGGTGCCGATGATCTGGAGGATGAGGGTCACGAGCAGCACCCCTCTGAGTTGTGGGAGCGTGACGTGCCAGATCTTGCGCCAGATCGACGCCCCGTCGACCTCGGCGGCGTCGTAGAGCTCCGGTGCGACGCCGGTCAGCGCCGCGAGATAGATGATGATCGTTCCGCCGGCCGCCGCCCAGGTGGCTTCGAGCACGAGCGAGGGCATCGCGGATGCCGCGGATTGGATCCATGGCTGCGGTCCGATGCCGAACCAGCTCAATACGACGTTGAACACGCCCGTGGGACTCGCGTCGTAGAAGAACTTCCAGAGCAGCACGGCGACGACCGGTGGAACGACGACGGGAAGGTAGGCAAGCGCGCTGAAGATGCCCTTCCACTTGCGCACCTCGCTCATGAGCACGGCGACGACCAGCGGCACCGGGTAGCCGAATATCAGGGCGAGAAGCGCGAAGTACCCCGTGTTCTTGATCGCCGTGAAGAAGAGCGGGTCGTGGAGCACCCTGGCGAAGTTGTCCCAGCCGACGAAAAGGGCCGGGGTCACGAGATTGGTCTTCTGAAAGCTCATGACGACGGCCTGCACGATCGGCCACCAGGAGAAGGCGCCGAAGATGAAGAGCAGCGGAAGCAGGAAGACGAGGTTGCTCAACCCTCCGCCGCGCACCCACGTCATGGGTGTTCGGCGCTGGCGCACGCGGGTGGACGGTGGCGCTTTGGCGATTGTGGTCATGAGGAGCAGGTCTTTCGTTGGGAAGCAAGGGGTCGGGGCTGGTGCGGAATGAAGCATCCGCACCAGCCCCTTTGCCGGTTCGTCGGGTGGCTAGCCGGCGTCGACGATCGCCTGCACATCGCTCGTTGCCTGCTTGAGCAGGGCGTCGATGTCGGCGTTCTTGTCGGTCAATACGGCCTGCACGACGGTGTCCAGCGCCGCGTACAGTTCCTGGGTGTGGGCTGAAGGCTCACCGATCGGCTTCTGGTGGTAGATGCCTGCGGTGAATCCCTTCATCTGATCGACGGGAACGTTGATGTAGTTCTTGATCCAGCCCTGCGAGGTGTCGAGAGTCGCCTTGTCGAAGATCGGCAGGGCGGGAACCCCCACCGGCTGCGCGCTCGCGTCGAGGGTCTTCGCGTCGAGCACGGCCGCGCTCTTCACCGTCAGCTTCTTCATGTAGTAGAAGTCGATCCACTTGACCGCTGCCGCCTTCTGCGCCGCGGTTGCCTTCACGTTGACCGCGGCGATCGTTCCGCCACCGAGCGTTCCAGCCTTCGAGCCAACCAGCGGGATAACGGTCATGCCGTAATCCTTCGGTGGGAGGTTCTGCGACTGCACGAGGTTCGTGTAGATGTCGGAGCCGCTCGTGTACATGCCGATCTGGCCCGCACCGAATGCCTGGTTGATCGTGCCCCAGTCGTAAAGGAAGTTGCTGCCGAGGGAGTTGTCCTCCCAGCGCAGCGTCTTGAGGAACTCGAGGGCGCTCTTCGTGCCGGGGTTGTCGAGCGTGACAGTGGTCTTGCCGCTCTTGGTGGTCTCAACGCTGCCACCGCGGGCATAGGTCGCCGTCGTCAGCTGCCATCCGCCCGTGTTGTTCTGCGTCATCTGCATGTAGCCGGCCTGGCCGGTCTTCGCGGCGATCTGCTTTGCATCGGCCCGCACTTCGTCCCAGGTCGTCGGCGGCTTGTTCGGGTCGAGGCCCGCGGCGG
>JAODMW010000293.1 GCA_025464815.1 Microbacteriaceae bacterium
TCACGGATGACGACATCCTCGGTTTCCCCGCTCCCGTATTCGCCGACGAGGTTGCCCTGCGGGTCGACGAACTGGCTGTGTCCGTAGAAGGTGACCGCGAGGTCGCCGTATTCGTTGTCTTCGGTGCCGACGCGGTTCGGGGCAGCGACGAAGTAGCCGTTCGCTCCCGCGGCGGCGGGCTGCTCGATCTCCCAGAGCCGGTTGGAAAGCCCAGGCTTGGTCGCGTTCGGGTTGAAGACGATCTGTGCGCCGTTGAGGCCGAGTTCGCGCCATCCCTCCGGGAAATGGCGGTCGTAGCAGATGTACACGCCGATAGGCCCCACCGCCGTGTTGAAGACCGGATAGCCGAGGTTGCCCGGACGGAAGTAGAACTTCTCCCAGAACTTGTCGAGGTGGGGGATGTGGTGCTTGCGATACTTGCCGAGGATGGTGCCGTCGGCATCCACGACGACCGCCGTGTTGTAGTAGACCCCCGGCATGTCCTCCTCGTAGATCGGCAGGACCATGACGAGGTTGAGCTCTTTTGCGAGCTTCGCGAAGCGCTGGACGATGGGGCCGTCGGCCGCTTCGGCATAGTCGTAATACTTGGCGTCTTCTGTGATGCCGAAGTACGGACCGTAGAACAGCTCCTGGAAGCAGATGACCTGCGCACCCTCGGCGGCCGCATCGCGCGCGAACTGCTCGTGCTTGGCGATCATGGATTCCTTGTCGCCGGTCCATGTCGTCTGGGTGATCGCTGCGCGTACGACAGTCATCGTGAGTCCTCCATAGCAGTTCCGTTTTGTTATTGTGCGCCGTAAACATTTCCCTTATGTTTCTGTTTATGACGTTGGCGTAAACATAGATGCGAATCGGAAACAGATCAATGATTGACAGTTCGGGCTCGATGTGAAGGCGATCGCGTCGGCGGTCGAAGAGTCCACGCCGCACGGCATCGCCGCGGCCGTCGCCCGCCTCATCACCTCCGGGGATCTCGCCCCGGGAGATCGTCTGCCGACCGTCCGCGAGCTCGCCGCCGACCTCGGGGTGAGCCCCGCGACGGTCAGCCACGCCTGGCAGGCGCTCTCGAGCGTCGGCCTGATCGTCTCCCGCGGTCGCAGCGGAAGTTTCGTGATGGCCACCCCACGCCGCTGGTTGCCGCCGCGATTCCAGGGGCTGGCCGGCCAGCTCGAGGCCACGAGACTCGACCTCTCGACCGGCACCCCCGATCCGGAACTGCTCCCCGCGCTCGGGCCGGCTCTCTCCCGCGTCTCGATGCGCGCCGGAACGGTCAGCTACCTCGACCAGCCGGTGATCCCTGAGCTCGAAGCCGTACTGCGTGCCACCTGGTCCTATGAGGTCGAGGCCATCACGGTCGTCGACGGCGCACTCGATGCACTTTCCCGTGCGATGGAGATCGTGGTGCGGTTCGGGGACAAGGTGGTGGTCGAAGACCCGGGGTTCCCACCCATCTTCGACCTGCTCGACCACTTCGGCGCGGTGCGCGTACCCGTCGGACTCGATGAGGACGGGATGCGTCCCGACCTGCTCGAGGAGGCCCTCAAGCTGCGTCCTGCCGCGGTGGTGCTTCAGCCCCGTGCGCAGAACCCCACCGGGCGGTCGCTCACAAAGGTGCGCGCACAACAGCTGGCACAGGTCATCCGGCACAGTCGCCACGCGAGCGATGCGATCGTCATCGAGGACGACCACTCCGGCGAGATCGCCGTCGCGCGAGATGTGAGCCTCGGCGCGTGGATCCCGGAACAGGTGCTGCACATCCGCAGTTTTTCGAAGTCACACGGCCCCGACCTCAGGATCGCGGCCATCGGCGGGCCGACCGAGCTCATCGAGCAGCTGGTCGCGCGCCGCATCCTCGGTCCAGGCTGGACCTCCCGGATGCTGCAGACGATGCTGCACGACCTGCTGACGGATTCGACCTCGGTCTCCGAGGTGAACGACGCGCGGCGCGTCTACCGTGCCCGCCAGCGCAGGCTCTCGGAAGCGCTCGCCGCCCACGGCGTGATCCTCCCCCCGTCTGATGGCATCAACACCTGGCTGCCCGTCGCGGACGAGCGCGCTGCGGTCGTGCAACTCGCGGCGGCCGGCATCCGCGTCGCCGCCGGCACGGCGTTCCAGGCGACCCAGGACGGCAGCTTCGTGCGTGTGACCGCGGGCCTCGTACGCAATGACTTCGACTCGGTGGCGGCGCACCTCGCTGCGGCCGCCCGGGCGTAGCGGGATCGCCCGTTCGGACGATCATCCTGTCGGCGGATCGTCCCGCAGGGGAATGGCCACCCTCAGGAGCACGAGAGCGAGCACTCCGCACACCAGATAGAGCGCGGCCTGCCCGTCGAGCACCGCAACGACCCCGAACCGATCGGCGAGCAGACCCGCGGCGAGGAGTCCGACCCCCTGGGCGGCCTGCATCGCCGTCTGCATTGTCGCGATCACCCGACCGATGGCGTTGGGCGGCGAGGCAGTCTGCACGATCGTGATGAGCCCAGCCATGGTCGCGACACCGGGTATTCCCATCGCGATGAAGAAGCCGACGTAGAAGGCGCTTGCCGTGCTGATCGGCGAGAAGTTCCAGGTGACAAGCGCGAGCGCGCCGAAGAGGAGAAAGCCGTAACCGACGAGCACGCGCGTGCTGAGGCGGCGGATGAGGATGCCGACGAGCAGACCGCCGAGGATGCCACCGATCGCCTGTACACCGCGCAACAACCCGACCTCTGCATCGGACGCCCGAAGTACGCTCACGACGTAGACCACGAAGAGTACGAGGAACACCCCCTGGGCGACGGCCGCAACGCACTCGATCGCCAGGATCGCCGCGAGCGGTTTCGTGCGCCGGATGGTGGACCAGCCGTCCGTCAGCTGGCGGAAGAATCCGGCAGCCGGCGTATCGGCAGCCGGTCCCGGCGGTCTGCGCCGGCTGAGCAGGACCAGCACAGCGCTCACCAGGTAGCTCGCCGCATCCAGTATCACGACGCCGGAGAGTCCGGCCGTCGCGAATACGAGGCCGCCGAGCGGCGACCCGACCAGCCGCGCGATATTGTCGCTGACGGCCATGAGCGAGTTGGCGGTGCCGAGCCGATCCGCGGACACGAGCTGCGGCAACAGCGACTGTTTTGCCGGATTGAAAGCCGCTGCAAGCACGGCCTCGATCGCTGCCACGGTGTAGACGACCCAGAGCCTGTCGGCGCTCGCGAGCAGCAGCGGGAGCAGCGCGAGACCCTGCACCAGGTTCACGACGATCATCGTGCGCCTGTGATCGAAGCGGTCCACGATCACGCCGAGCGCGCTGCCGAAGAGCAACACCGGAAGCAACTCGGCGAGGAAGACGGTGGACGCCCCGAGTGCGGAACCCGTGATCGCGAACACATAGAGCGGCAGCGCGATCATGAGCAGCCAGTCCCCCGTGTCCGAGATGAGACTGCTGGTCCAGACGAGGCCGAAATCGCGCTGGCGAAGCGGCGAGATGGGCCTGGTGCGCATCCCGGTGGTCATCGGGGACCGTCCGGATGCAGGAACGCATCGAGCTGGAGATGCACGACCGCGCTCCCGGCTGGCGGGTCGCCGCGGGTCAGCGCGATGTAGGGGCGGATGAGCGCGTCGAGCTTTTCGCCGAGTGCATCGAGTTCTGACGGGGTCATCCGAAGCGAGTAGCTTGCCGCCGACGCCGCATCCCGCCACTCGGCCGGCGTCGCCAGGTCGCGCGCTTCGAGCGCACGCTTCGCCAATCGTGCTCCGTCGTCGATGTGGCTCTCGTTCAGTACGCGCTCGACGGCCTTCGCGGCGAGGTTGTTGTCGTCACCGGCACGGAACTCGAATCCGGTCGCGGCGCTTCGCCAGGGACGTTCCCTTCCGTCCTCCGACCCGAGCGCCTCGACCAGGCCGAAGCGCGCGAGCGACCGCAGGTGATAGCTGCAGTTGGAGGCCGTGGAGCCGACGACATCCGCGCACTGGCTCGCCGTCTGTGCACCGAAGCTCATGAGGTGATTCAGGATGGCAAGGCGCAACGGGTGCGCGAGCGCCCTGAGAGCGCGCACATCCGTGACCCGCTGCCGGTTCTCCGGTTGGGGTGCCCCCGCGTCCGGATTTATGAAAGACATGTTTCATATTATGAGGGACCGGTCGGGGAATCGGCAAGCGAACGCAGGACCGCGGTCGTGCACACCTAGGATTGATCCACAGGCCCCTGCACCGGATGTGGTGCGGTTTCGTCACCCCGGATCTGGGGCGGCAGGTCTTCCGAGCCGATAGCGCTCGCAATTCCGTCCGCACGCCTCCGGAGGACCATTGCCAACCCTGCCCAGCATCCTCGCCGTCGGTGCCATCGTCGCCGTAGCCCTCAGCGGCTGCGCGACCAGCACCGCGACCACCACATCGCCATCCGCCTCCGCTGTGCCGAAGAGCGTCGACAACTGCGGCACGACCGTCGACCTGCCGGCGGCGGCACCGAAGCGCGTGATCACCATCAAGTCGACCTCGACCGAGATGCTGCTCGCTCTCGGACTCGGCGACAGGATCGTCGGCACCGCGTTCCAGGACGGCCCGGCACCGGCGCAATGGAAGGCCGAAACGGCGAAGCTGCCGGTGCTCTCCCCGCAGGTGCCATCGCAGGAGGCCGTTCTCGCCTCCGAGCCCGACCTGGTCTATGCCGGCTGGGAGTCCAATTTCTCGGCGGATGGCGCGGGAACCCGCTCGGACCTCCAGGCGCTCGGCATCACGACATACGTCTCTCCCGCCGCGTGCAAGGAGGTGGGCTACCAGCCGACCAAGCTCAGTTTCACCAACATCTTCCAGGAGATCGGCGAGGTCGCCTCGATCTTCCACGTCTCCGACTCGAAGCTGCTGGCGGCGCAGAGGAAGGAGCTCGCGTCGATTCCGAAGGACAAGCGCGGGCTGACCGCCCTCTGGTATTCCTCCGGGTCGGACACCCCCTATGTCGGTGCGGGCATCGGCGCACCACAGCTGGTCATGGACACCATCGGCCTGAAGAACATCGCGGGGAACGTCAAAGACACCTGGACGTCGTTCAACTGGGAAACGATCGTCAACGCGAATCCCGATGTGATCGTGCTCGTCGACGCGTCGTGGAACACCGCCGCGAAGAAGATCAGCATGCTGGAAGGCAATCCGGCCACGGCGAACCTCGACGCGGTCAAGAACCACCGCTACCTGACCGTGCCGTTCGCCGCGAGCGAGGCGGGTGTGCGCACAGTGTCCGCGGCATCCGACCTGGCGGCGCAGCTCGCGCAGCTGGACCTCAAGTAGTGCCGACGAGGCAGGCGGGCCGAGTGGCGATGACCGGTGCGGTCCTCGCGATCGTCCTCCTGCTCTCGATCACCTTCGCGATCACCATCGGCCCCTCGAGCATCACGCCGGTGGAGGTGTGGGGCTCCGTGCTGCATCATCTCGGCATCGGAGAGAGCCCGCTCAGCCTCCTCCGCGACGGAATCGTGTGGCAGTTGCGGCTGCCGCGTGTGCTGACCGCTGCGGCGGTCGGGGCCGGCCTCGCGGTCAGCGGCGCGGTGATGCAGGCGCTGACCCGCAATCCGCTGGCCGATCCCTACCTGCTCGGGCTGTCATCCGGCGCCTCTCTCGGTGCGGTCGCCGTTCTGCTGCTCGGGATCGCGATCCTGCTTCCCGTCGCGGCGTTCCTCGGCGCGATGCTCGCCCTGGGCCTGACGCTGCTGCTGGCCTCGTCGCTCGGTCGAATCACGCCATCGCGAACCGTTCTCTCGGGCCTCGCGGTATCGGCGCTCGCCTCGGCGATCACGAGTCTCGTCATCTTCTGGACGGTCACCGGCGATTCCTACCGGGAGATTCTCGGCTGGCTGCTCGGTTCCATCGCCGGCGCCCGCTGGCCGGCCGTCGCGATCGCGTTCACGGCGATCCTGATCGCGGGGCTCCCGATCATGCTGAGCGGTCGCATCCTCGACGCCTTCGCCTTCGGTGACACCTCGGCGGCGGCACTCGGGATCAACGTGAACCGCACCCGCTGGACGCTTCTCGCGGCCACCGCCCTGCTGACCGGTGCGATGGTATCGGTGAGCGGATCCATCGGCTTCGTGGGGTTGATCCTGCCGCACGCGGTACGCCTGCTGGTGGGTCCGCGGCATCGTGCGCTGCTGCCCCTGTCGGCGATCGTCGGAGGTATCTTCCTGATCTGGGCGGATACCGCGGCCAGGTCGGTCTTCGAACCCCGCGAGCTGCCGGTGGGCATCGTCACCGCCATCATCGGAGCGCCGATCTTCGCGATCCTGCTCACTCGGCGGCGCAGCGAAGCGTGAGCGGCGGCCAGATATGAGCGGACCAGATAAAAGCGAAGGATTGGATGCCTCCCGCATCGACGTGCGGATCGACGGCAGGCTCATCGTGGACGGCGTCGACTGCTCCGTCGCACCTGGCACGTTCTCGGCTCTCATCGGACCGAATGGCGCCGGCAAATCGACCCTCCTGCGGGTGCTCGCGGCGGTCGAGCGGCCTGAGTCGGGCAGCGTGGAGTTCGCCGGGAACGAGCTGTTCTCGCTCCCCCGGCGGCAGCGGGCACGCGTGGTGAGCTTCGTCGAGCAGGACTCGTCGACCGAACTCTCACTGACCGTGCGGGATGTCGTGGCGCTCGGGCGCACACCTCATCAGGGCCTGTTCTCCGACGCCAACGCGAGCGACGACGCCATCGTGGCGAAGGCCATCGAAGCGGCGGAGGTCGGCCTGCTCGCCGACCGTGACGTGACGACCCTCTCGGGCGGTGAACGCCAGCGGGTGATGCTCGCCAAGGCCCTCGCGCAAGCGCCGCAGTTGCTGCTGCTCGACGAACCGAGCAACCATCTCGACATCGCGGCACAGCTCTCCGTGCTCGGCCTGCTCGGTACTCTCGCACGAAGCGGGGTCACCGTGCTCGCGGCCCTGCACGATCTCAATCTCGCGACCGCCTATTGCGATCACGTCATCGTGCTGCAGGGCGGTCGGGTGTTCGCCGCGGGGGCGACATCCGCGGTTCTCACTCCTGAACTCCTGAGCGAGGTCTACGGCGTGCGTGCGACCGTGCTGCAGCATCCGCAGACCGGTCGGCCGCTCGTTGCCTTCAGTCCGTTCGAGTGAACGGCCGCAGCAGCCCGGACCAGATGGACGGCGGGCTCAGCGCGGCCCGCACCCTCTCGGGGCGCCCGACGCCCGAACGGAGCCTCTCCAGGATCGCCCGCGTGTCCGCCTCGGCCTCCGGGTAGGCACGGCCTTCGCTGCTGTAGCTCTCGTGCTCGACGGCGTCGATCATCCGGGAGAGGGCGACGTCCTCGGCGAGAACCCCGTCGCCGAGAAGCTGGCGCACCTCTCGCGGGGTGGCCGTTTCGGGCACGGCACGCCCGAGATCCTCAGCGGATTGCAGCACTTCTCGCCAGGCCGCGAGCGGGGTCGCCAGCCCGCGACCCAGGTCGCGCAGCCGCGTGCGGCGCTGCTGGAGGCGCACAAAGGCGGGAATCAGGAGCAGGAGGACGACGACGAAGACAATGAGCAGTACCCACAGCCAACCGACGAGAGCGGAACCCGTCGACGAGTTCGTGCCGAACGGGTTCGTGGGGTCGCTGAGTGCCGGAGCACGCGAGGAGGACGGCAATGGCGTCGCGGCTCCCGAGGGGAGGGCATCCGGAGTGTTGACGGGGGTGGGCACATCCGCCGAATTCTGGTCGGCGTACGACGGCACGACCCCGCGGCTGACCGTCGGCTCGAAGCGGGTCCAGCCGATGCCTTCGAAGTACAGCTCCGGCCAGGCGTGCAGGTCGTGCGATCCGACCTGGAAAGTGGTTCGTCCGTCGACCTTGTCGGGAAGCTCGGTACCGGGGAGGAATCCGACAGCCACGCGCGACGGAATGCCGAGAGTGCGCGCCATCACCGCCATCGCGGAAGCGAAGTGGATGCAGTAGCCCATTTTCGCCTGGAGGAACGCCGCGATGGCCCTCATCCCGGTGCCGTCATACCCGTTGTCGACCGGGGCCACTTCGGAGTATTGGAAGTCGCCGTTGCGGAAGTAGTCCTGCAGCAGCAGTGCCTTCTCGTAATTGCTCGAAGCACCCCCGGCGACCTGATTCGCCGTCGAGGCGATGATCTTCGGCATGCTGTTGGGAAGTGCGAGATAACGCTCGAACCCGCCGGGTACGGTCGTTCCGGCGGACTGCAGCTGTGCCGGGGTCGGTGATATCACGAGGCTCGACGCCCGGTAGGACTCGCCCTGGGCCGTATCATCAGTGCTTTTCACGGTCAGCGTGGAGGAGTCCCAATACCAGTTGCCGACCAGGCCTGCGACGCTCGTCGTCGGATACGGAATAGGAAGCCACGGGCTCGTGAGGTTCCTGACCTGGAGATAGGTGGTGTCCCCTTTGGTGGTCACGGCGCCCGAAAGCCCCGGTGAATCGCCGATTCTGGTGGGGGTGTTCCCGGTATTCAGGACGAACCTGCTCGGGCCCCAGGTGGTGCCGGAGAAATCCTCCACACTCACCAGGCGCAGGTACTGGCCGCTGCCCGAGGCGGTGCTGTAATCCAGCACGGTATGTTCGGTACTTCGACGCAGATCCTGCCCGAGTGAGAGGACCGGATTGACACCGGTGCTGAACCCCGATGAGCCCTCGTCGATGGCCTGGCTCACCGGCGGAAGGGCGAGTGGCACAACGAGCGTTCCGACCACCACGACCACCGCGAGCGCCAGCGAAAGGCGCGTCTGGCGTCTCTCATCCCCCACTCGGAGCAGGAACAGGTAGGTGAGAACGGCGAGAACGAAGACGACCGGATCGGTCGAGTCGATCGAGACGACGCTCGGTACCGCCAGGAGAACCAGCAGCGGGATGCCCGCGAAAGCGGGCGCACGCAGCGAGACCGCGAGCGCATCCGCCACGATCACGATCGCACCGACCCCGAGGCAGAGTAGGAACATGAGCGGAGTATCGGCCACGGCCGGCAGCGATTGCTGGTTGATCGACAGTGCTGCGGCGTCGATGATACGACCGAAAGCGGGCCAGCTGCCGGTCGTCGGAACCAGACCGAGGAACGCGGTGCCTGGCACGAAGAAGGCGGTCATCAGCACGAGAAGCACGAGCACGGAGACGATCGGGGCGAGGAAGCGGCGACGGCTGAGGTAGCGTACAAACGCTGCGACACCCAGCAGCGCTACGGCCAGCAGCGCGAGCGCGAACCACCAGCCCAGACCCTGAAGCATCACGTGCAGTCCGGCGAGCAGCACGAGGACCACGACGAGCAGCGCGAGGCTCACGCGCCAGTCCCGGTCGCCCCCGGCGAAGCGTGTCACGGGCTCAGGCCCGGCCATGGCCGGCTACCTCCTGCTCTCTTCCGAGGGCCATCCAGGCGAGTTCGACGGGAGCCGACGGATCGACATGGATGCACACCCACCCGGCTGCGTCGAGGAACTCGGCGAGCTCAGGGGGCGAAGGGGCGACGAGGAACGCCACTGCGAGATCGAAGGAGCGACGCTGGGTGAGCAGGCGTTCCAGCGTGTCTGGATCGGTATCCGAGATCACCGCGAAAATCGAGCCTTGCGACCGGTCGGGGCGCTCGGAGTTGCGCAGGAGGGACAGCGGGACGGGCGATGCGTCGACCAGCCGTACGGCGGCGAGACTTTCGAGAAACTCCTCCGGCCTCTCGATATCGGCCAGCTGGGCCGAGCCCGTCTCGATGACCTGCACGAGCACTCCGCTGCGTTCGAGGTGAAGGCCGAGGGAGGCGATGAAAGCGACGGCCCATTCGAACGATCGACTTTCGATGTCGCCGGGTTCGAAGGCCGGCGAGGCATCGCGGTAGTTTTCACGCTGGGTGTCGAAGAGGATGCGCGCCTCGGCGTGGCTGCGCTGCTCCTCCTGCCTCACCATGAGTTCGCCGTGGTGGGCGGATGCCCGCCAGTGCACCCTGCGTATCGCATCGCCCCGCCGGTACTCGCGGGTCATCAGGTCGTCTTCGCCGCCGAGGGCGCGACGCTGCACCACGCGACTGGGGCCTTCGTCGGCAGCGATCGTGACGACGCCGTCGGGCAGTTGCACGACATCCGGTGTCACGATGAGCATCTGCGGTACGCCGACAGCGAGGGCGCCATCGGCGAGTCCGAACGGGTCGGAGAAATCGACCAGCATCGGTCCGACCTCGAAGATTCCGCGGCTCGGGGGTATCACCTCGTAACGGAGCCTCAGCGCCGTGCGGCCGGACTGCAGTGGCTGCAACCAGCTGGGCGCCGTCGCATAGGGCTCCCACGGCAGGCTGTCGCGCCAGTTCGCATCGATTGTCGAGTTCGGCGAGAGGTTCTTCACCTCGACGCCGACGACGCTCGGGTGTCCTGCGCCTACCGCGGACGGCGAGAAGCTGCGCACGACCGACAGCCGCATCGGTCGCCAGCGCACGAAGGCGAGCGCGACCAGGGGCAGGAGCAGGGCGAAGCAGCCGAGATACAGCAGTTCGCGTCGACCGAGCACGTACGAGGCGGCCACCGCGATCACGCCGAGTACCAGGAGAGACCAGCCGCGGCGGGTGAGACGCGCTACTCGGGTGGAACGTCTTCGGCGTTGTTGCCCTGGCATGGCGGCACTCAGGCCGGGCCCACGGCACCCAGGGGTACCGGCGTGGCAGCGACGATCCGGTAGATGATGTCAGAGACCGCGCCGGATGCGAAGGGGTTGCCATTGCCCGAAATGCGATTCGTGGGGATGAGACGGTGTCCGAGCACCGGAACGGCGAGCGCATCGATGTCGTCCGGCAGCACGAACTCGCGTCCGTCGAGCGCCGCACGCGCCTTCGCCGCACGCACAAGCTGCAGGGTCGCGCGAGGGCTCGCCCCCAGTCGCAGGTCGCGGTCGCGCCGGGTCGCCTGGGCGATGCTCACCGCATACTGCTCGACCGCCCAGGAGACGAAGACGTTACGGACGGACTCGATCATGCCGATGAGCTGCACCGTGCTCACGACGGGCTGGAGGTCGTCGAGAGGGCTGGCTGTCTCGCGCCTGCGGAGCATTGCGAGTTCCGCCCCATCATCCGGGTAGCCCATCGAGATACGCGCCATGAAACGGTCGCGCTGCGCCTCCGGCAGCGGGTAGGTGCCCTCCATCTCGACCGGATTCTGCGTCGCGATGACGGTGAACGGCGAGGCGAGCACACTCGTCACACCATCGACGGTCACCTGCCCCTCCTCCATGCTTTCGAGCAGCGCGGATTGGGTTTTCGGACTCGCTCGGTTGATCTCGTCGCCGATCACGATGTTCGCGAAGATCGGTCCGGGCTTGAACTCGAACTCGTGCTCCGCCTGGTTGTAGATCGAGACGCCGGTGATGTCGGAGGGCAGCAGATCGGGAGTGAACTGGATGCGGTTGACCGTGCAGTCGACCGACTTCGCGAGGGCGCGCGCCAGCATCGTCTTGCCGACGCCGGGCACATCCTCGATCAGGAGATGACCCCCGGCGAGCAGCACCGTGAGCGCCATCTGGACCGCGTCGCGCTTGCCGTCGATCACGGTCTCGATGCTGCGCACGATTTCACTGCTGTGGCGATAGAAGTCGTCCGCCGCCATCGCACCGTCGGAACTGTTCATCGGGGCCTCACTGAGAGTTTCCATTCTCCTCGTGAGTCTGCCAGATAACAGCTGGATAACAGCCTTGGAGTTTGCCGAGTGCGGGCGGCGAAGCGCACCGGGCATCCGGCGCTAGCGTTGGATCGTGAAGATCACTGTCCTGTCCGGCGGCGTCGGTGGCGCACGCTTCATCCGCGGCCTCCGGCATCGGCTCCGACAGGTGCATCCGGACAGCGCGGGCGGAACGGTCGATTCGATCTCAGCGGTGGTCAACACCGGCGACGACATGTGGCTGGCCGGTCTGCGAATCGCGCCAGACCTCGACTCGATCATGTACACGCTCGCCGGAGCGAATGACGAGGAGCGAGGCTGGGGCCGCATCGGCGAGACCGAGCGGGTGAGCGCGGAATTGCACGCGTACGGGGTCGGCTGGCCGTGGTTCACCCTCGGCGACCTCGACCTCGGCACACACATCGCACGCAGCTACTACCTGCGCTCCGGCCTGCCGCTCAGCGAAGCGACCTCCCGGATCACCGCCCGATGGAACCTCGGTGTGACGCTCCTGCCGGCGACGGACGATGAGGTCGAGACGCAGGTGGTGGTCGACGACGGCTCGACCATGCACTTCCAGGAGTGGTGGACGAAGCACCGCGCGGCACTGAAAGCTCGCTCATTCGTGCAGGACAACGTTTCGGACTCCCGGCCGGCTCCCGGCGTCATCGAAGCGATCACCGACGCGGATGTGATCATTCTCGCGCCGTCGAATCCTGTCGTGTCGATTGGAACGATCCTCGGCATACCGGGCATTCGCGACGCCGTTGTCCGGGCATCCGCCCCCGTCGTCGGGGTGTCGCCGATCATCGCCGGATCCGTCGTGAGGGGGATGGCCGATGCCTGTCTCGAGGCGATCGGCGTCGCCACCACTGCGGGCGCGGTCGCGGCACACTACGGTGCGCGGTCGAACGGTGGACTCCTCGACGCCTGGCTCGTCGACGAATCGGATGCCGACGCGGTACCCGCAATCGAGGCGCTCGGCATTCGTGCCGTTGCGGTACCGCTCTGGATGCGCGATCTCGAGACGAGCGCGCAGCTCGCGAGGGACGCCCTGTCGCTGGCGCTCGCCACGGGCTGACGCCCCGATCGACGGGTCAGTTCGCGTTGAGTGCTGACGTCGTAAGTGGCCCGAGCCGACCCTCGAGTTCGTGCAGCCGCTCGATCGTGTCGACATCGTTGCGCAGGCCGGACCGGGCGGGGACGTCCAGTGGAATGTAGCCGGCGGCACGATGCTCGGCGCTCGAGCCCGGCCCGAAGGCCGGCGTGTGGGCCACGCCATATGCAGCGGTGATGAGCGTAGTGCCAAGCCCCTCGGCATCCGCGACCATCGCGAGCTTGACCGCGGCCGCGGACCGGAGTGCCGCGTCCAGCTCCGACGGCAGAAGGGCCGGCAGATCGCCCAAGAGCACGGCGATGCCGTGGCCGGGGGCGGCTGTCGTGAGTGCGGTCGCGATCCCGAGCGCGATGGCCGCCGCGAGTCCCCCGCGGCCCCGTTCGAGAACAACGCGCAGGCGAGGCTGCGTGAAACCTGCGGACGCTGCCTCATTCGTCACGACGAGAACCTCGGCCACCGCAGGCGTCTCAAGGACCGAGGCGACCGTGTCGAGCGCGATCGCCATGGCCAGCTCGGCATGCTCCCCCGGTGCACCGCCGAAGCGGGATTTGGCCCGCGCTGTGCCCTTCACAGGGATCACGACGGTCCATTCGCGAGTGTCTCCACCGGCCTCACCCATCGGCGCGGCCCGCCTGGTATCCCTCGCGCCAGGCCTCGTCCGTACCCAGTCGGAACATGTCGTTGGCCGAGGGGCGGATGAGCACTCTCGCACCCGGCGCGTCCCGGTCGAGCAGGTGGCCGAGCCCCCGCACCACGGCGACCGGCAGCCCGTCGCTCTTACCTTTGACGAGATCAGCCGCCGACGCGATCTCGTCACCGGCGGCCGGCGCGGTCACGTCGAGCCGACGGCCCTGCGTATCGAGGGAGCCACGGAGGTCGTCGAGCAGCCGCACGCCGCTGCCGCCGATCGCGACATCCGTCTGTCCTTCACGCCAGGCGCGACCGAGGGTGTCGGTGAGGATCACCCCGAGGCGGATGCCGAACCTCGCCTCAAGCGTCGTGCGAAGCGCGGCGGCAGAGGCGTCCGGGTCGAGCGGAAGCAGGAGCACGGTGCCCTGCGGGGTATTGCTCGCGTCGACGCCGGCGGCGGCACCGACAATTCCGAGTCTGTTCTCGACGATGCGTGTCATGCCGCGCGTCGCGACCACCCGCACCGTTTCGTCCGTGATCGCCTGTTCGCGATCGTCGGCCCTCACGGTGCGGCCTTCGGCTTTCGACACGATCTTGCTGGTGATCGCCAGGATGTCGCCGTTCTCGAGGGTCCCATCGACCGCGTCCCCGATGATCGCACCGAGGTCGTCGCCGATGACGATCTCCGGTATCCCCTCGACCGCCCAGACGGCCAGCATCAGCGCACCAGTTTCGGCAGCACGTCGCGCGCGAAGACGTCGATCCATTCGCGCTGGTTGCGTCCGACATTGTGCAGGTAGACACGATCGAAACCGAGGTCGAGATGGCGCTGGATGTTGGCACGGTGCAGGTCCGGATCCTCAGACACGAGCATCCGCCCCTCGAAGTCCTCCGGGCGCACCAGCCGGGCGAGCTGCTCGAACTCGAACGGTGACCGGATGTCGGAGCGCGGGAACCGCATGCCCCCGTTCGGCCACTCGGTGATCGCGTTGGTCATGGCCTCCCCGTAAGTGGCAGCCCAGCTGAGATGCAGGCGCAGCACCTTGGTACCCGGTTTGCGGGCGGTTTCGCGCGCGCCCTCGTCGAAACGGGAGAAGAGGCCCTCGATCTTGTCCAGCGAGGCCCCGTCGATGATGAGCCCGTCGACCATGCGACCGGCGCGCTTCGCGGTGACCGGCCCGGCCGTCGCCACGAGGATCTCGGGCGCGGTCTCGGGCATCGTCCAGAGCCTGGTCGACTCGAGCTTGAAGAAGGGTCCGCTGTGCTTGGCATCGCGGCCGGAGCTGGATGCCGCAAACAGCTTGTTGATCACCTCGACGGCCTCGAACATCCGGTTGATGCGCTCCGCCGTCTCCGGCCAGTAGACACCGGTCACGTGTTCGTCGATCGCCTCCCCGGAGCCGATTCCGAGCCAGTGCCGCCCCGGATACATCGCCGCCAGTGTCGCGCTCGCCTGCGCGACCATGGCCGGATGCTGCCGAAACGTCGGCACCGTGACGCCCGTTCCGAGATCACCCTTCGTGGTCTGCCCGAGCGCGCCCAGCACGTTCCAGACGAAGGACGCCTGCCCCTGCTGCGGCACCCACGGCTGGAAGCGGTCCGCAGCCATGACACCGGTGAAGCCATGCTGCTCGGCGTAGTCGCTCAGCGCGAGGATCTCCGTGGGGTGGAACTGTTCCAGCATGGCGGCGTAGCCGATGTGGGGCGGAGTCGGGGGCATGCCTCTATTGTCTCGCGTGGTGCGGTGCCTCTGGTTTGTCGGACCACGTATCCTCCGGCCGGCGCACGGCGGTGAGTTCAGCCAAACCCTCACCGAACGGTGTCAGCGGCTCTGCATAAAGTGCTCGCATGGACATCATCCTGGTTCCCGGATTCTGGTTGGACGCCTCGTCGTGGTCGGAGGTCACGCCTCCGCTCGTCGCCGCGGGGCATCGGGTGCATCCGCTCACCCTGCCCGGGCTGGAGTCGCTCGACGCGCCGCGCGCCGGCATCGGACTACGCGACCACATCGACGCGGTCGTAGCGACGGTCGACGCCATCGACGGCCCGGTGATCCTCGTCGGTCACTCCGGTGGCGGCGCCATCATCCACGGTGCAGTCGACGCGCGGCCTGATCGTATGGCACGCGCAGTATATGTCGACAGCGGGCCGCTCGCCGAGGGCGGTGTCATCAACGACGAGCTGCCCGCCGAGGGTGACGAAGTGCCGCTGCCGCCGTGGGAGTTCTTCGAGGAGGACGACCTCATCGACCTCGACGACGAACTGCGGGTCGCGTTCCGGGCACGCGCCATCCCGGAGCCGCGGGCTGTGACGTCCGACCAGCAGCGCCTTTTCGACGAGCGACGATACGACGTGCCCGCCACGGTCATCGCCTGCGAGTTCCCGTCGTCCGTGCTCGCCGAGTGGATCGCGGCCGGCCATCCCTATGTGGCGGAGCTCGCCCGCATCCGTGACGTCGAATACGTTGACCTGCCGACCGGTCACTGGCCCCAGTTCACCAAACCGGCCGAGCTCGGCGCGGCCATTCTCGCCGCAGTCGACCGCACGGCGTGAACCCGGCGCGACGACTGATCACCCCGGTCAGGGGCCGAGAATTATCGCCGTCACCAGCGTGAGCACGGCCAGCACCACGGGTCCGATCGTCTTCCTCAGGTCCCGCTGCTGAACGCCGATCACGGCATCCAGGACCTGCACCACGGTCATCACTATGGCGAGGACGAAGACTACCGGCACCGAGGAGAGGAAAGCCGACACAATGACGGCGGCGACCAGGGCGACGCTGCGGCTGGCCGCGTAGCGTGCGTAGATGTCCTTGCCCGTGGGAGCCATGAGTGCAGCCAATGAGAATCCGAGACTGATGAGAGAGCTCGCGGCTGTAACGCCGAAGCACAGCCAATACGCCGCACCTATCGCGTCGGAGTGTGCCAAGTCCATCGAGAACATACCTCGAGGTTAGTGCCGCCGATGGTGCGCTTCGACGACTTCAGGCGACCGACCCTAGCTGGCCTTGACCAGTTCGATGAGAATGGTTGCCGAAACCGGCAGTGAGCCGCCGGCGAATGGGCTGATTGTGAGCGATGACGGGCTTCCCGACGGGTTTCTCACCGTGAGGATCTGGTTCGATATGGTGCTCTGCACGAGAGCGATCAGGGTGATCTGAGAGGTGCCCGTCGCCCGGCCGACAACCGTGTACGCGAGGTCGATTCCGTCGAGCGTCAGGACGAGTTGCCCGGGCTCGTTGATGGGAACCTGGAACGACACCCGATAAACGCCGGGCACCACAAGGTCGAACGCGCTGGATCCGATTCTCACAATGTCGCTGGTCGTGCTCGGACCGTCCTGGGGAAACTGCACGTCGGCGCCCGCCGACACCCCTGCAGAATTGTCGGTGGGCATGAGAGCGTAGAACTCCGCTGCCTCGCCCGACCCCGTCGCTCCCGTCGCGCCGGCAGGACCCGTGGCGCCGGCCGGGCCGGCTGGACCCGTCGCGCCGGCAGGCCCGTTTGCTCCGGTCGCACCCTGTGCGCCACGCTCGCCGGTCGCCCCCGTCGTGCCGCTTGCGCCGGCGGCGCCGCTCTCCCCCGCACCGCCGGCCGGACCTGTGACGCCCGTCGCACCGGTACGACCCACCCGACCTGCGGGGCCAGCGATACCCTGCGGTGCACATGCGGCAAGCGAAATCATCAAAGCCAACGAGATAACACCGACGGATACCTGTGATGACGTTTTCATGCCGCCCCTGCCGCGTTTGAGAAGAACTAGCCAAATCCTAGGGCCTCGCTTCGCAACGACTCGGTGATTCCGTGCTCATGTCACCGGCGCTGGGTCGATTGCACTGTCCAACTGGAGAGCCGGGCATCCGATTTCACAACACGCAGAGTTTTTCCTTGCGCGTCCGACCCGCGAACCACTACGTTGTTCGATGCGCCACAGACGAAAGGAGGCCGACGTGTTTATTTTTGATATTCCGGGAATGTCCCGACGTACCGTCGGCTTCGTCGGCGTCCTCACCGCCTGATCGGCTAGCACAGCTTCTACAAGAAGCACAGTTCGCCACCGGTCCAGACGGTGGTGACGCTCTCGAAGCCCGACCCGCAGGATCGGCAGAACCCTGCATCCGCGGGTCATCCACCCCGTGCACGACATGTCCTCGACGTGTCGTCCCATCCGCCGCTTTCGAAGCGGCCCCCGCCGGACCGGCGACGAAGGATGCGATCGCGTCCGCCCGTGACCGGTGCCGCCAGCAGTGAGGAATACCGACCATGAATACCACCGCGTCAAACAACGCAGTGTCAACCGCACCCGGTCACCACGACCATCCACCCCAACCCGTCTACGCCAACGCGCCGCGCTCGGGGCGTCGAGTGAACCTGCTCGACCGTGCTGCGCTGCATCTCGGCGTCGCCCTCATCAAGTGGGGTCGCCGCCCCCTCGAGGTCGAGTCCCGCGAACGGCGCGCCAATCGAGCAGAACAGCACCTCGCACGACTGCAACGCGAACGTGCGGTCGAACGCTGGGCGGGTCTCAATGTGCCACGACGTTGACTGGGCAGGACGCCACGAGGCCGTCGCCGGAGTTCGCTCCGGTGGCGGCCTTCCGTTGGTCGCCGCAATCGACTCCTGCGGCCGGCGCTATGCCAGTGCCCGCAGGCGCGGCGCGAGGTCTTGCTCGAACAACTCGAGGAAGCGACGCTGATCCTGGCCGGGCCCGTGGAAGACCAGATGATTAAGTCCGGCATCCACATACTGCTTGATGGACGCGACGACCTCCTCGGGGTCTGAGCCGACGATCCAGCGTGACGCGATCTGCTCGATCGGGAGAGCATCCGCTGCCTTCTCCATCTCGATCGGATCGGTGATGTCGTGCTTCTGCTCCTTGCTCAGCGCGAGCGGCGCCCAAAAACGGGTGTTCTCCAGCGCGGTCTCGTACGAGGTGTCGTAGGAGAGCTTGATCTCGATCATCCGGTCGATGGCCTCTGACGAACGACCGACCTTCTCCGCACCCTCCCGCACGGCCGGAATGAGCTGCTCGGTGTAGAGCTCCATGCCCTTGCCCGACGTGCAGATGAATCCGTCGCCCTCGCGGCCGGCATAGCGCGCCACGAGCGGACCGCCGGCGGCGATATAGACCGGGATCGGCACATCCGGGCGATCGTAGATGGATGCACCGTGGGTGGAGTAGTACTCGCCCTCGAAGTCGACGCGGTCCTCCGTCCAGAGCTGGCGCATCAGCCTGACGGCCTCGCGCAGCCGGGCGAAGCGCTCCTTGAACTCAGGCCAGTCCTGCTCACCCGCGCCGCGGAATCCGGTCGCGATCTCGTTGAGCGCCTCACCGGTGCCGACGCCGAGCATGATGCGCCCCGGGTAGAGGCAGCCCAGTGTGGCGAACGCCTGCGCGATCACGGCCGGGTTGTAGCGGAACGTCGGCGTCATCACCGAAGTGCCGATCTGCACGGTCTTCGTTCGTTCGCCCACCGCCGCCATCCAGGCCAGCGAGAACGGCGCGTGGCCGCCTTCGTGCCGCCAGGGCTGGAAGTGGTCGCTCACCGCGACGCTCTCCATGCCGTGCGCTTCCGCGGCCACTGCGATCTCCACCAGCTCACGCGGGTCGAACTGTTCTGCGGATGCCTTGTAGCCGAGTTTCAGGGGAAGCATGGGGTCCTTTCGCGCTGATCCAACGCTACCCCGCGCGACATCCCGCTCTGCTTGCGGCCTTCGTCGCGGCGGCACGGCGCGCAGCCGAGCGGGATGTCGCGCGGGCTAGCGCGTGGCCGGCGACTGCAGGAACTGTGCGACGGCCTTGGGCACATAGGGGCTGACATCGCCGCCGAGGGCCGCGACCTGACGCACGAGCGAACTCGACACGTGGGCATGGGCCGGATCCGGCAGCATGAAGATCGTCTCGACGCCCGCGAGGTTGCGGTTCACGATCGCCATCGGGGTCTCGTAGGCCACGTCGACCTGTGAACGCACGCCCTTGACGAGCACGCTCGCGCCGACATCCGTGCAGTAGTCGACGAGCAGCCCGACGCTCCACGACGTGACGAGGATGTTGTCGGGCAGGCCGGCGTCGGCGATCGATTTCTCGATCAGCGCGACGCGTTGAGCGACGGGCAGCAACGCCGATTTGTC
Source organism: Microbacteriaceae bacterium (assembly GCA_025464815.1). Classification (GTDB taxonomy): domain Bacteria; phylum Actinomycetota; class Actinomycetes; order Actinomycetales; family Microbacteriaceae; genus Lacisediminihabitans. The sequence goes on from JAODMW010000293.1 coordinate 19,469, forward strand.
GGGGTTGTGAACTACGAGCACATGCAGCTGGTCGAAGATTCCGGCCGCTCTCTCGATGACGTCGATGTGACCGAGGGTTACGGGGTCGAAGGAACCAGGGACGACGGCGATCCTGCTCATGACTCGAGACTACGGCACCGACGTTACGAACTCGTGACCGTTACCTTTTCGGCCGGCAGTCCAATCGCGCGACCGACCGCGCTAGTTCTTCGCGAGGAAGTCCCGGCTCGTCTCGTCGAGGCGACGCTCCAGCGCGGTCCGAAGGGCCGGATGCGCGGCGAGATCCGGGTCGTCGGCGAGCACCCCCTGCGCGATGGCCCTCGCCTCGGTGATGAGTTCGCCGTCCTTCGCGACACGCAACAGGCGAAGGGATGAGCGCCCACCGGATTGCGTGCTGCCGAGCACATCGCCCTCCTGTCGCAGCTCGAGATCCTTCTGCGCGAGTTCGAAGCCGTCGAGGGTGGAGGCGACAGCCTCGACGCGCTCGCGGGAAAGCGTGCCCTCCTCGGCATCCGTCACCATGAGGCAGAGCCCCGGCACGTCGCCGCGACCGACCCGTCCGCGCAGCTGGTGCAGTTGCGAGACGCCGAAGCGATCGGCGTCGAGGATCACCATGGTGGAGGCATTCGGCACGTCGACACCAACCTCGATCACCGTGGTAGCCACGAGCACATCGATATCGCCGGCCGCGAAGCCGCGCATGAGAGCATCCTTTTCGTCGCTCGGCAATCGGCCATGCAGGGCCTCGATGCGACGGCCGGCGAGCAGCGGATGGGCGCGGAGCTCGTCGAGGGTCTCGACCACGTTCGCGGTCACGGTCGCTGAGCTTGCCGAAGTGGGGGCTTCGACAAGCTCGG
>JAODMW010000007.1 GCA_025464815.1 Microbacteriaceae bacterium
CTCAAGGGCATCTACCAGATCGCCGACAAGGTCGAGCGCCAGAACGCCGATGACGCCCTCAAGGATCGCGTCAAGGCCGAGGTCGCTGCCAGGGTCGAGCGCGGCGAGCTCGATGCTTCCGCGAACGGCCAGGTCAGCGCCGCGTACAAGTCCGTCACCAAGAAGATCGTCCGCGGACGCATCCTCACCGAGGGTGTTCGCATCGACGGTCGTGGACTGAGCGACATCCGTCCGCTCGACGCCGAGGTTCAGGTCATCCCTCGCGTTCACGGTTCAGCGATCTTCCAGCGCGGCGAGACCCAGATCCTGGGTGTCACCACGTTGAACATGCTGAAGATGGAGCAGCAGATCGACTCGCTGGCACCAGTCACGAAGAAGCGCTACCTGCACCACTACAACTTCCCGCCATACTCGACCGGTGAGACCGGTCGCGTCGGTTCGCCGAAGCGTCGCGAGATCGGGCACGGCTTCCTCGCCGAGCGCGCCCTCGTGCCGGTGCTGCCGAGCCGCGAGGAGTTCCCTTACGCGATCCGCCAGGTGTCTGAGGCTCTCAGCTCCAACGGTTCGACGTCGATGGGATCGGTCTGCGCCTCGACCCTCTCGTTGCTGAACGCCGGCGTGCCGCTGCGCGCTCCGGTCGCCGGTATCGCGATGGGCCTCGTCTCCGACGAGGTCGACGGCGAAACCCGATATGCGGCTCTCACCGACATCCTCGGTGCGGAAGACGCTCTCGGCGACATGGACTTCAAGGTCGCAGGCACCTCGGAGTTCGTCACCGCCATCCAGCTCGACACTAAGCTCGACGGCATCCCGTCGTCGGTGCTCGACGGCGCGCTCAAGCAGGCCAAGGAGGCTCGCACCGCGATCCTCGCCGTGCTGAACGCCGCGATCGACGCCCCGGACGAAATGGCCCCGACCGCGCCTCGCGTGATCTCGGTGCAGATCCCGATCGACAAGATCGGCGAGCTGATCGGCCCGAAGGGCAAGACGATCAACCAGATCCAGGATGACACCGGAGCCGACATCTCGATCGAGGATGACGGAACCGTGTACATCGGGGCAGTCGACGGTCCTTCGGCCGAGGCGGCGCGTGCGGCGGTCAATGCGATCGCCAACCCGCTCAACCCAGAGGTCGGCGAGCGGTTCCTCGGAACCGTCGTCAAGATCGCGACCTTCGGCGCGTTCGTTTCGCTCACCCCCGGCAAGGACGGCCTGCTGCACATCAGCGAGGTCCGCAAGCTCGCCGGCGGCAAGCGCGTCGAGAACGTCGAAGACGTGCTCGTGGTCGGACAGAAGATCCAGGTCGAGATCACCAAGGTCGACGACCGCGGAAAGCTGTCCCTCGCTCCGGTCGAGCCTGAGCCCGCCGACGAGGCCGACACGCACGGTCGCGACGCGGCCGAGGACAGCGTCGACACCTCGTCCGAGGGCGAGCCGGTTCACGCCGAGTAACCCGTAGAGCGGGTTGAGTAGCGCGCAGCGCGTATCGAAACCCATCACAGCGAAGAGCCCGCCCCGCAAAAACGGGGCGGGCTCTTTCGCGTTCCCGGTGCGGTCAGGCCGGGGTCTCGGCCAGGCCGACCAGCTGGGCGCGACCGATGATGTGTCCGCGGAGCATGAACCCGAGCACGGCGGGAGTGGCTCCGGCCGGGACGTCGAGCTTGCCGATGTCGAGGGCGCTCACCGTGAAGAAATAGCGGTGCCGACCGTCACCGGGCGGGGGAGCCGCGCCGGCGTACTCCTCGCCGCCCAATTCGTTGGGGAGGGTGACACCACCGGCCGGGAGTTCGTGCGTCCCGGCTCCTGCCGGCAGCTCGGTCACGCCCGCCGGGATGTTATAGACCGCCCAGTGCCAGAAGCCGCTACCTGTCGGAGCGTCGGGATCGTACGACGTGAGGGCAAAGCTCCGGGTGCCGGCGGGAGCGCCGCTCCATCGCAACGCGGGGGAGAGGTTGCCGCCGTCGGCACGGGCCGAATCGGGCAGCATCCCGTCGGCCGGAAAATCGGGACTCTCGAGATCGAAGGAAGGGACTTCGGGAAGTCGCCAGTTGGGATCGTTGACCATTGTGCATCCTTTCGACAATTGGCGAAGGGCCGCCATGAGGCGGCCCTTCTGTCGCCCGTTTTGAGTCCTGGCGCGACTGTGACGAATCCTCCGCACGCTGTGGGCGGTGGTTTCTCGGAAGCGAATTCGGTCCCGCACTAGTGAGAACTTATGCACCGCTGAGCCGCCGCGCCAGAGGCACGGGCGGGAATTGGGAAACCGTCGAGCCGATTCACAGCTAACGGGGGGCGATCTCGGGACGATAACGATTTATGTCGATGCGGTTAACTCACCCCTGATGTTCTCGTGGTTGTCGGCAACCTCATCTATTGTCAAGACCAAGCGGCCACGTGTTCACAATCGTGCCGCACAGCAGCTCGGCACCGTCAGGAGGTGCATATGACACAGGTATTGCCAGACCAGGCAACGGCCTTCGTCGACGCGCCGAGAATCCTGAGCGCGAATCCCCTTCGACGCCGACTCGGGCAATCCGACCTGCGCGTATTCCCGCTCGCGATCGGCGGCAATGTTTTCGGCTGGACGGCCGACTCCGAGGCGACGACCGGCATCCTCGACACCTACTTCGAGCACGGTGGAAATTTCGTGGACACGGCAGACTCCTACGCCGGTGGGCGTAGTGAGATCATGATCGGCAATTGGATGCGCGCAAGGCGCAATCGCGCCGAGATCGTCATCGGCACCAAGATCGGCAAAAGCGCAGACAGTCCAGGAGTCACGGCCTCCGCCGTCTATCGCGCCGTGAACTCCTCGCTCGAACGGCTGGGCACCGACTACATCGATCTCCTCTACCTGCACATCGACGACGAGTCGGTGCCGTTCGAGGAGACGCTGCTTGTAGTCGACGACCTCATCCGCAGCGGCAAGGTCAGATACTTCGGGGCATCCGATCACTCGGGCAACCGACTGATCGAGGCGCGCGTCATCGCCGCCCAACTCGGTGTGACACCGATGGTCGCGCTACAGAACCACTACAACCTCGTGCACCGCAAGGAATTCGAGGGAGACCTCGCGAGCGTCGCTGCCCAGCAGCGACTCGGCGTCATGCCACGGTTCGCGCTGGCCAGCGGGTTCCTCAGCGGCAAATACCGCACGAAGGCCGACCTCGGTCGCACCAGCCGTGGGATCGAAGCCGCCAAATATCTCAACAAGCGCGGCCAGCGCATACTCGCCGCCCTCGACCAGGTTGCCTGGGAGCAGCGGATCAGCGTCGCGACGACCGCGCTCGCCTGGTTGCTGGCGAAGCCCGATATCGTCGCGCCGGTGGCGAGCGCGAGCCTCACCGATCAGGTGCGCGATCTCGTCGCAGCCGCTGAGGTGCAGCTCAGTCGACACCAGGTCGCCGAACTGGATCGCGCTTCCGCCTAGCGAGCGCTTCCGCCTAGCGGGTCAGAGGCTCAGATCAGGCCCGGGATGTGCAGCCAGCCGGCCGAGATGAGTAGCACGATCGCATTGAGCACGAGCGCGATGACCGTGGCGGGTGCAATGCCCGCCCGCCGCGTGCCCCGGAAGATCAGCAGCGCGACCAGGATCACCTCGAGCAGGAGCGAGAACAGCAGGATCGTGAACGGCGCAGGCAGCACGACGAAAACCGAGAGCAGCATCAGGATCGCGAAGACCAGCTCGGCGATCGCGAGGATCGAGTTGTGCCGCTTTCCCCGCAGACGCGTAGCTCCGTCGTAGATCGCGAATGCCGCGGTGACGATGGTGAGGATGGTGAGGATGCTGAAGCTGAACGTCACGGTGATTCCTCTCATGGGTCGGAGCCGGGAGCCACGATCAGTGGCGTATGCCCAAGAGTAGTGCGCGGGAGATGCGCTCCGAGAAGGGAGTTCCTAGCGGCGAGCGTCGGCGATGATGCGTTCGACGGCGCGCTGCAGGGCCGTGGTCGCGGCGATCGGATCTCCGGCGTAGCCTCCGGTCATGGCGCCGTCCCTGGCGAGGATGAACTCGTCGCCGGCGTCGCCGGGAAGTGGATGCCCAGCTTCCCTGAAGACGTCCGCGACCTTCTCGGCGTACCACTCACGATGTTCGATGACGACCTGGCGTACCGGATGGCGGGGGTCTGTGAATTCCATGGCGGCGTTGATGAAGGGGCAGCCTCGAAATCCAGGGCCTTCTATGGCCGTGACGATCATGTCGACCAGCGCGCGGATCGACTCCTCGGGGGTCGGAGCCCCGGCGACGATGTCCTCGATGAATCCGCGGATCATCAGGTCTCGACCCGTGATGTATTCGACGATGAGTCGATCCTTCGACCCGTAGTGCTTGTAGAAGGTGTCCTTGGTGACACCGGATTCGCTGATGAGACGGTCGACTCCGACGCTGCGGATTCCTTCGTCGTAGAAGAGTGTGTTGGCCGTCTCGAGGATACGGCGCTTGGCTGGCGCTGACGAAGCCTTGTGGCTCAGGCTTGGCCAGGGGGCACGCTGGCCGATCGGATCGGAATCTACAACCGGCACAGCGTGGCTCCCTCAGGCTAATCGGCTAGGTGTCCTCAAAGCCGTTCGGCAGCTAACCGGGCGTTGGGGGGTTGCCCGGTGTCCTTGCCCCGCGAATTTGGGTTCGCGGTTGTAACAGATGGTCTACCCGCCTCGGGAAGCAGGTGTCACCCGATAGTGCAGGTTCGGCTGACACTTGAAACTGTAACACACGAGTGAGGACAGACAGCTCTGTTTGTCCGCGTTCGCACCGACTCAGTGCGCCCCAGTTCGGGGGTCCGGCCTCGCCGACCGCCGAGCAATGGCCGCGGGTGACGTAGGCTCGGTTCAATGAACGGTGCTGTCCCGCTGCCACTCGACCTGGCCGAACTGACCTTCACCGCATCCGGAGATTCGCGCGTTCGACGAAGCGTCCTTCCGAGCGGTGTCCGTATCCTCAGCGAGCAGGTACCTGGGGCGCGAAGCGCCACCGTCGGCTACTGGGTCGCGGTGGGTTCTCGCGATGAACTTCCGGCGACCTATGGCAGCACTCACTTTCTCGAGCACCTCCTGTTCAAGGGCACGGCGAGTCGCACGGCGCTCGATATCGCGGTGAGCTTCGACGAGGTCGGCGGCGAGCACAACGCGATGACCGCCAAGGAATACACCTGCTACTACGCCAAGGTGCAGGACCGCGACCTGCCGATGGCCGTCGACGTGCTTTCCGACATGGTCACCTCCTCGGTCATCGATCCGACCGAGTTCGAGAACGAGCGCGGCGTGATCCTCGAAGAGCTCGCCATGGCAGACGACGATCCGAGTGATGTCACCAATGAGCGCTTCTTCGAGGCCGTGCTCGGGGACCATCCGCTCGGCCGCCCCATCGGAGGCAGCCCGGAGACGATCCAGGCGGCCACGCGCGAATCGGTGTGGAACCACTACCAGGCCAACTATCGGGCGCGTGATCTCGTGATCACCGTCGCGGGCGCCGTCGACCACGACGAGCTCGTGGCCGGGGTCGAGCGTGCCCTTACGGCGGCCGGCTGGGATCTCACCCTCGAGGCGGCGCCCGTCGAACGCCGCGATGCGACACATGACGTGATCGAGCGCGGCAGCCCGCTCGTCGTGGTGCAGCGGCCGATCGAGCAGGCCAACATCCTGCTCGGCGTCTCCGGCATCCCCGCAGCGGATGAACGTCGCTCGACCATGGCCGTGCTCAACTCCGTTCTCGGTGGGGGGATGTCGTCCCGCCTGTTCCAGGAGATCCGCGAAAAACGCGGACTCGCCTACTCGGTCTACTCCTTCTCGCCCAGTTATTCGGACGCCGGCCTCTTCGGCCTCTACGCTGGATGCTCGCCGACGAAGGCCGGCCAGGTCACGGAACTGCTGCTCGCCGAGTTCCGCCGCCTTGGCCATGGCGGTGTGACCGACGAGGAGATGCGGCGCGCCGTCGGCCAGCTGAGCGGCGCATCCGCCCTCGCCCTCGAGGACTCTGACACCAGGATGTCGCGGCTCGGCCGTTCCGAGATCACGCTCGGCGAATTCTCCGACCTCGACGAAGCGTTGCGCCGGCTCGCGCTGGTGACAGCCGAAGACGTACGTGAACTGGCGGCGGAACTCGCCTCGCGCCCGCTCTCGATCGCTGCCGTCGGCACGGTCGACCAGGCGATCTTCGACGGGTTTGTCGACGAGCCCGTCACCGCGTGAACTTGTACCATCGAACGACAGAAACACAGGAACAACGATGTCCCATTTCATATACCTCGTGCGCCATGGTGAGCAGCGAGATGCCGAGCACGGCATGCCCGACGGTCCTCTCTCAGCGCGTGGCCAGCGCCAGGCGAAGCTCGTAGCCGACCGCCTGAGCGGGGTGCCCTTCACCGGTGCCTGGCATTCCCCGCTCCAGCGCGCGGAGGAGACCGCCCGGATCATGACGGCGAGCATGCCGAGCCTCGACGCCAAGCCTTCCGCGCTGCTCTTCGACTGCATTCCCTCCGGCCCGACACCGGACATGCCGCACGTCTTCGACCATTTCTTCGGCTCGGTGACTCGCGACGAGATCGAAGCGGGAGAGGCGCAGATGGCGGATGCCGTGGCGGAGTGGCTGACTCCGGCACGCGAGGACCGTCACGACCTGCTCATCACCCACAACTTCGTGATCGCCTGGTTCGTGCGCGAGGTCTTCGGCGCGCCTGCCTGGCGGTGGATGGGGCTCAACCAGGCCAACTGCGGACTCACGATCATCCGTGTGCGCTCGGCGAAGCCGCCCGTGCTCATCACCCATAACGACCTCGGCCATCTACCGCCAGAACTGCGCACCGGGCTACCGGATGGCCAGCCGTTCTAGATCTCGGCAGGTTCGATCGGCCGAGTTCGGCTTGGTAGATTTGACGGATGACAACCACGGTCGCCGTCGTCGGCGCGACAGGCAAACTGGGCCGCCTGATTTCCGGGCTCGTGGACGAGTCCGATGACTTCGAACTCGTCGCCCGGATCGACTCGAAGGGCTCGCTCGACGACATTCTCGCCGCGGATCTCGTCGTGGACGTGACTGTTCCCGCGGTCAGCCAGGGCATCGTCGATTTCGCCGTCGACCATGGCTTGAGCGTGCTGGTCGGAACCAGCGGCTGGTCGAGCGATCGCATCCGCTCCCTCGAGAAGAGGGTCGCAGCCAGGAATGCCGCCGATGGCTCGCAGGTCGGCGTGATCATCATCCCGAACTTCTCCCTCGGCTCGGTGCTCGCGACGGCTTTCGCCGCCATGGCGGGCAGGTTCTATGACTCGATCGAGATCATCGAGTCTCACAGCGCATCCAAGGTCGACTCACCATCGGGCACAGCAACCCGCACGGCTGAACTCATCGGCAATGCGCGGGCATCGCTCGGACCGGTCGTCGCTCCGCACACCGACCAGCGGGCGCGCGGCCAGCAGGTGTCGAGCGTGCCGATCCACAGCCTCCGGCTGCAGGGGGTGGTCGCAAAGCAGGACGTGATCTTCGGCGGCACCGGCGAGATCCTCACCCTCAGCCATGAGACGATCGAGCAAACCGCCTACGTGGCGGGCATCCGGCTGGCGCTCGCCGCGCTACCCAGGACCCGGGGCGTGGTCGTCGGTCTCGACAAACTCATCGACCTCGGTTCGGCAGACCCGAGTCCCGAGGCGCCGGCTCCGATCGAAACGACGTGAGGGGTCGCATCGCCGTCGTGCTGATGTCGGCGCTCCTGGTGCTCTACCTGGCGCTCGTCACGCAGCTCGCAGTGCGGCTCCTCGTCGTCGACAACGGCATCTCGAGGGCTCTCGGCATCGCGCTCATCGTTCTGCCACTGCTCGGGCTGTGGGCGCTCATCGCGGAACTGGCCTTCGGCATCCGCAGCGAGCGTCTCGTGCGTCTCCTCGACGCGTCCGGTGAGCTCCCCGCCGACGACCTTCCGAAGCGGACGAGCGGGCGGCCGGAGCGCGGGCCGGCGGATGCCGAGTTCCCGAAGTACAGTGCCGAGGTCGAGGCGGACCCGGGGAGCTGGAAGGCGTGGTTTCGACTCGGACTCGCCTATGACGCGAGTGGGGATCGCCGAAGGGCACGCCAGTCGATCAGGCGCGCGATCGCGCTCGAACGCTCGGCCAGGCCTTAACCGAGGAAGGCGTCGATCGCCTCTTCCGCCGTCCTGTGACGGAAGCTGAATCCGTCCGCGAGGAGTTTCTCGGGGATGATCTGCTGGCTGCTCAGGAGCAGTTCGGGGCCGGCCTCCTGAAGCACGAGATTGATGGCGAAGGTCGGCACGACCAAGTCGTACCAGCGATGCATTCTTCTGGCCACGTGGCGCGTGATGCGATCGGAGGTCGCCGGGGTCGGGCCGACGAGGTTGACCGGTCCGCTGAGCTTCGAGGTGAGCAGGTGGCGGATGGCCGCGGCCTCGTCGTAGAGGCTGATCCACGGCCAGATGTCACCGCCGGTTCCGAATCGTGAACCGAGACCGAATTTGGTGAGCGCCATGACGGGTCCGAGTGATCCGCCGTTGCCGATCACGAAGCCGGTGCGGAATGTCACGAGTCGCGTTTTCGCGGGACGGATCTGGGCCGCCTGCTCCCACTGTTCGACGAGGCCGCCGAGGAATCCGGGACCGCGGGGAGACGCTTCGGTGAGCCGCTCTCCAGGACGGTCGCCGTAGAAGCCGACCGCGGAGGCACTCAGGAAGACCTCGGGAGGTTTCGATGCCATCGACATGGCTTCGGCGAGTGCCTGCGTGGTCTGCAGCCGCGATCGCAGGATCTCCTTCTTGTACGACGACGTCCATGGGAGCCGCGCGAGGGACGCGCCGGAGAGGTTGATCACCGCGTCCACCGAGTCGATGAGACTCGAATCCAGGATGCGGGCGGTGGGTGCCCAGTTGATCTCGTTCTCGGCACGCGGCTGCCGTCGCACGAGTTCGAGCACCTCATGGCCATCCTCACGCAGTTGCCGAGTGAGCTCGCTGCCGATGAAACCGGACGCTCCGGAAACGAGCACCCGCATCAGTCGCTTTTCGCGCAGCCGACGAGGGACGGTGGGGCGTTCAGGCGTGCGCACTAAGCGAGGTTAGCTTCCAGGGTGATCGGGATGCCGGTCAACGCGCGCGAGACCGGGCAGTTCGCCTTCGCATCCGCTGCCACTTTCTCAAAGTCCTCTTCGCTGATTCCCGGGACCTTCGCGCTCACCAGCAGGTGGCTTCCGGTGATTCCCTCCGCGGGATCGAAGGTGACCGCCGCCGTCACCTGGAGGTTCTGCGGGGGAGTGCCGAATGCGGTGAGTGCGCCCGCGAGCGCCATCGAGAAGCAGGCCGAGTGCGCAGCACCGATCAGTTCCTCTGGGTTGGTCTTGCCCGCCTCGCCTTCCGCGCGTGCTGCCCAACTGACGGGAAACTCCGCCGCGTCGGATGAGTCGAGCGAGACAGTTCCCGCCCCGTTCTTCAGATCGCCGATCCAGAGCGTTGTCGCTTCACTGGTAACCGCCATGGTTCCTCCTCCGTTGGATGACGACAGCCTATGTCACCCCAATGGGGGTCAGGTGGCGCTTCGATTCCGTCCGAGGATTCCGGCACGGATGAGCAGCAGGTAGATCTGGCATCCGAAGCAGTAGTCGAAAACGGAGTTGAGAAAAGCGGCGACGAATGCGAGGGCCGCGAAGATCACGAGTCCGAGTGGCACACCCGCGAGGTGCAGCACCACTCCGATGAGCGTCACGAAGAGGCCGACCCCCTGCGAGAAGGTCGGAGGTCTGGGGTCTTCGAGATGACCGGGCGCGCCGAGGCGAGGCCGCACGAGCTTCCTGAACAGCCAGCCGTACGGATGTTTCTGAACACCCGCGAAGGCACCCCAGCCGAAGAGCACCGTGATGATGGCGAACAGGATGAACGCCGGCTGGGCAGCGCGTGCGGCCAGCGTCGATGGAGGGGCAGCTGCGGTTCCGAGGGCGAGGCCGAGCACGACGAGCAGTAGTACGGCGGTGATTCCCGCGCTAAACCGCGGACCGCGCGGGTCGATTCCGGGCTGGCCGGGTTTCGCGACCAGTCCCTGCTTCGATGCTGAGAGATTCCGGGTCGTCATGTCGCTCCGTCGGTCAGGTTGCGCTGAGGATTCGGTCGAGCTCCGCACGCACTTCGGTCGGACGGGGTGCGCCGCCGATGCGTGCGCGCACGACACCGCCGGCATCCAGGATGAAGGTCGTGGGGGACTGCAGCAGGTTGAACCGGCTTGCGATCTCCGGCCTGCTCGTCACGTCGACATCCACGTGATGCACGTCGTCGAGCTCGCGAGCCAGGCTGTCGAGAAGCACGTGGGTCGTGCTGCATGGCGCACAGACCTCGGTGGAGAACTGCAGGAGGGTGGCACCGCGACCGGCGACGGCATCCGCCGATAGTTCGGAAACGCGGATGACCGTGCGATCGCTCGTCACCGTCCGCACGCGTCCGGTGGTGGCTCGCCAAGCCAGTCCGAGCGCCGTGGCAGCTGCCACGAGAGCCAGAAGGATGGCGAAATCCGTGATCGGTGTCATTTGTGGCAACAATAGGCTCGGCCTCGCACGTGCGGAACAATGTGACGTCCGGTTACACCCGCCGCGGTTGCTATCGTGAATGCCGTGACCGCAGAGATTGAGTTCCGCTCCGACGTGACGGTGGAGCTTGTCCGTTCCAGCGCCCATGACTCCGACGTGCTGTTCGCCGCCCGGGTGTCCACCCAGGGCGAGCAGACCCTTGAGGCAGCGCAGGCATCCGAGGACACCGAAGTAGAGGGCAAAGCCCGCGGACTCATCAACTACCTCATGCGAGATCGTCACGGGTCGCCCTTCGAGCACAACTCGATGACCTTCTATGTGCAGGCGCCGATCTTCGTGTTTCGCGAATTCATGCGGCATCGTATCGCCTCGTACAACGAGGAATCCGGTCGCTATCGCGAGCTCAACCCGGTGTTCTACGTGCCCGGGGCCGATCGCAACCTCGTGCAGGTCGGCAAGCCTGGCGCCTACGATTTCCTCCCGGGTTCTGCGGAGCAGATCGCGTTGGTCGAGGAGGAGGCGCGAGCGCAGAGCATCCGTGCCTTCGAGTCCTATCAGCGGATGCTGGATGCCGGCGTCGCCCGCGAAGTCGCGCGCATCGTGCTGCCGCTCAACATCTATTCGTCGATGTACGTCACCCTCAACGCTCGCTCGCTCATGAACTTCCTTTCGCTGCGCACCAAACGCGAAGGCTCGCACTTCCCGTCGTTCCCGCAGCGCGAGATCGAGATGGCCGCGGAGAAGATGGAGGCCTTCTTCGAGCAACTCATGCCGCTCACCCACGCGGCCTTCAACGGCAACGGGCGCGTCGCGCCCTAGCCGGCGGCAGTTCATTCGCTGCGCGCCGGTCCCTCCGTCAGGGTCTCGCGCTACAGACTCCACTAATTCAGGACGGTCCTGAATTAGTGGAGTCTGTGGAATCGGGACGAAAGAACGGACGTAGCCCGAGCGGATTGGACGAGTCCTCCACAGGAGGAAGAATTTGGCCCGTCATACAACGGTCGGGATGTATCGGCGCGATCATCGTGGAGACCGGACATGATTCCTGCATGTCAAGTGTCGAAACACGAATTCGCGAACTCGGTGGTCTCGCGAGCATGGGCGAGTTGGTGCGCAAGGGCTATCCGGCGGATCAGGTTCGTCTGCTGGCCGAATACGGGCGCATACTCCGAGTGCGAAGGGGGTGGTACGCCTGCAACGACGTCGATCCCTTGGCCATCCGAGGCAGGGCGCCTGCATGTCGGTGTGCCTCGTACTGCATCCCGGCTGAGAGACGCTTTGACATACAAGGAAAAATCCGCGAGGGAGACGGAGATCGCCGTCATCCTGCACTGGAGTCGCCGCGAACCCACGGGCGACCGGCTGGCCGTCTCGGTGAGCGAAGCCCTGGCGCAGGCGCACGCGTGCCACAGGCGATAACCTGTAGTTCGTGTCCACGTCTTACAACCCCTTCGGTCAGGTACTCGTCGCACTGGTGACCCCGTTCACCGCCGACGGTGAAGTGGACTGGGCCGGCGTAGAGAAGCACATCGACGATGTCATCACGGCGGGCGCGGATGGAATCGTCGTGACCGGCACCACGGGCGAGACCAGTACGCTCACCGATCCGGAGAAGATCAAGCTCGTCGAGGTCGGCAAGGCCGTCGCAGCGGGCCGGGCCAAGATCATCACGGGGGGCGGCTCCAACGAGACGGCCCACGCGATCGAGCTCTACAAGCACAGCGAGAAGGCCGGCGCCGACGCCGTCATGATCGTCACGCCGTACTACAACAAGCCGACCCAGGCAGGTGTACTCACCCACTTCCGCATGATCGCGGACGCCACCGATCTGCCGGTGATCCTCTACGACATCCCGGGGCGTACCGGCATCCCGATCAAGTACGAGACGATCCTCCGTGCGGCGCAGCACCCCAACATCCTCGCCGTCAAGGATGCCAAGGGCGACTTCAGCGAGGTCAGCCGGGTGCTCAACCAGACCGATCTCCTGTATTTCTCCGGCGACGACGTCAACGTGCTGCCGCACCTGAGTATCGGTGCGACCGGGCTCATCGGCGTCACGGCGAACATCGCGGCGGCGCCATATCGGGTCATCGTCGATGCCGTCAACGCGGGTGACCTCAAGACCGCCACCGCCGCACACAAGCAGCTCGAGCCGCTGGTGCGTGCGGTCATGACCCACGTTCCCGGAACCGTCGCGGCCAAGTACATCCTCCACGGCCTCGGCCGCATCGAATCCCCGCGGGTGCGCCTGCCCCTCGTCGGACCAGAGGACTTCGAGGCCGCTCAGATCGAAGACGAGCTCGCACTCGTCGGCGAGATCCCCGGTGTCGACCTGAGCAACTTCCGTCCGGACCGCAACGCCGCGGCAGGCGGGGCCCTGCCCAAGGTCGCCGGTACCACCCGCTGAGAGCTTAAACAGGGGGCTAGAGACCCCACAACGGCCGAACGGCCACACGAGCACTGGATGCTATGAACTCACCTGTCTACGACCCACGCCCCCTTTCCCCCGGAACCCTCCGCGTCATCCCGATCGGAGGTCTCGGTGAAATCGGCCGCAACATGACCACCTACGAGATCGACGGCAAGATCCTGATCGTCGACTGCGGCGTGCTCTTTCCCGAGGAACACCAGCCCGGTGTCGACCTGATCCTGCCCGATTTCAGTCCGATCAAGGACCGCCTCGAAGATGTGATCGGCGTCGTGCTCACCCACGGCCATGAGGACCACATCGGTGCGGTTCCCTACCTGCTTCGCCTGCGCCAGGACATCCCGCTCATCGGCTCCAACCTCACGCTCGCGCTCATCGAGGCGAAGCTCAAGGAACACCGCATCACGCCGTACACGCTGAGCGTGACGGAGGGCCAGCACGAGAGGCTCGGACCATTCGATCTCGAGTTCATCGCCGTCAACCACTCGATTCCGGATGCTCTCGCGGTCGCCATCACAACGCGCGCCGGCCTGGTGCTCCACACCGGTGACTTCAAGATGGACCAGCTGCCTCTCGACGATCGCATCACCGACCTGCGCGCCTTCGCCCGTCTCGGCGAGGTGGGCGTGGACCTGTTCCTGCCCGACTCGACGAACGCCGATGTGCCCGGATTCACGGCGCCGGAGCGCGACATCGGACCGGTGCTGGAGTCCGTGATTTCCAAGGCTCCGCG
>JAODMW010000015.1 GCA_025464815.1 Microbacteriaceae bacterium
CATGGCGAGCACCACGAAGATCTTGGTGAACGAGGTCATCATGAGCAGCAGGGCCGGTGCCACCGACAGCAGCGTGATCCCGATCAGCGTGACGATGGATGACGAGGGAGCACCGCCGGGACCGTTGACGTTGATCGACAATCCGCCGGTGCCGTCTGGGGCGACCGGCACGGTCGGCGGGGTCGGATCGACGGGAGCCGCATGACCCGCCGTCGCAGTCACGAGCGCGAGCGCCACGGCGGTCACCAGCACGAGCAGGGCGATCACCATGGCGCGGGCGATCCTCCCCGACATCCAGTTGGGCATCGCGAGTTTCATCGGCCGCTGCGCAGTGCCGCGGCCGCCCGCTTCCAGGTGGCAGCGGAGAGGATGGACCCGTCGAAGGTTCCGCTGCGCGGTTTGCCCGTCTTCGGGTCGAAGCTCGTGAAGCGGGGCGCCCTCGTGGAGGCCATGACGGTACCGAAGGCCGCTGCAGAGTCGGTCTTCGCCGCCTTCGCTATGACGGGGATCTCCACCGCTTCCTCGGCAGGCAGCTCGCTCGTGTTGAGCACGGTCACCGAATGCTCGGTCACGCCGAGGAGGAAGCGCCGGCCCTCGACATCGACGACGACGACAGACGCCTTCTGCGCGATGCCCTGGCGCGAGACGACCTTGACGAGTTTCGTCACGCGGGTCGGCTTCGCGCCCTTCGTGATGCGTCGCTGCACCACCCAGAGCAGCCCGACCACGGCGGCCAGGGAGAGGATTACGCGCAGAGCGACGAGAACGGATTCCACTTAGCCGATGCCCTCGGCCACATCGAGGATCTTGGTGATCCGAACGGCATAGTCCTGGTCGATCACGACGATCTCGCCGTGGGCGATGAGGCGGCCGTTGAGCAGTACGTCCGCGGGGGCGCCTGCGGAGCGGTCGAGCTCGATGACCGCACCCGGTTCGAGCGCCAGCACGTCGCGCACCGACATCCGGGTTCGTCCGATCTCCACGGTGAGCGCCATTTCGACATTGTTGATGCGCCCGAGCTTGCCGATCATCGATTCTTCCGAGATCGGGCGGGCGCCGGTGACGACGCCGTTCTGGCGAACGCGAATGGCGAACCAGCCGGTCGCGACTCCCGCAGCCGAGAGGGTGAACACCTCGGTGTCGTCATCGGCGAAAAGCGCAGTCGCGTCGTCGCTCCTGGCATCACCGAGAACGCCGGTGCCGAGCTCGAGCGCAGCCGACTCGAGGGCGGGGCGCAGCACGTCCACGATGGAGACGAGTGCCGAATCGGTGCCGGATGCCGCGGCGAGCGCATCCGAATCGACCAGTACGACGGCCAGATCAGCCGACACCTCGCCGACGAACGATGCGACGACCGCGGATTGTGCGACGACCGAGCCACCGTCGAAGGCGGCAGCAGTGACTTCGGCCGTGCTCGGCAGCAGTTTCGCCAGCGCCTGCGCGGCGGCGGTACGCGGATCCAGAACGGTGCTCTTCTTCACGGTTTCTCCTCGGTGGTGACGACGACACAGGCCAGACGGGAGCCGTTCGAACCGACGGCCGCGCGGGCAAGCGGCTGGCCGTCGACCATCACGTCAAGCGGACGATGTTGCGGATGCGGAATGCGCAGCATGTCCCCGACGACGAGCCCGAGGATCTTGCTGGGCTTCACGTGGACGGGGGCGAGCTGCAGGGAGACTTCGACGGGAACCCGGCCGACCTGGGCGGCCACGAGCTGCTTCGCGTTCGCGACGGTGGTCGTCGGGTTGGATTCGCCGAGCTGCGGGAGGACCGCCTCCGCGGGGAGGGCGAGCGTGGCGGTGGTTGAGCTATCGCCGACCCGGATCGCGAACGACGAGACGACCATGAGATCGGACGTCGCGGCCGCCTGGGCGAACTGCGAGTTGTACTGGATTGCATCGACGGTGATCGACGCCACGAGCAACAATCCCAGCGAATAGCGCAGGTCTTCGAGCGCATCGTCGAAGAGCCGTCGGACGAGCGCCTGCTCGATCTGGGTGAATTTGCGCTCTGGCGCGACGTGGGCCTGATTGCTGCCGAGCATGTAGGACACCCAGGTCAGCGCGGCGGAGGCGGGGAACTGGATGACGGCCTTGGATTCCATCCCCTCGATGGCGCAGAGCACCATCGCCGTCGTCGAGGGAAGACCGGCGGCGTACTCGTCATAGGTCTGCATCGCCACCTGTTCGCAGGTCACCTGGGAGACCACACGGACCTTGGCCGTGAGCTGGGTACCCCACTGACGGGCGAAGGTCTCGAATGCGAGCTCGAGTACACGGGAGTGTTCGCGAGCGAGCGTGGTCGGACGACGGAAGTCATAGGGTTCCGCGGCAAAGCTCTGCTTCGCGGGCACGCCGATAGCGATGTGTTCCTGGACCGTCACGCAGCAAACTATCGGCCGTTGGCGCTCGCAGGTAAGAGAAATGGCGCGATCTTGTCTCCGGGCGTCGACGCACTCGGGATCGTGCCCTTGAGCACGTCGGGAATGAGCGCGCGCACCGCCTCCGACGCGTTGGAGAGAACGACGATGTCGACGCGGCGATTCCGGGCCAGGTCCTCGGGCGCCGTGCCGCTCGCGAGAGGACGAGAGGACCCGTATCCGACTGCGCCGATCTTTTCCGGCGATACCCCGCCCGACTCCACCATGCGGCGCAACACTTGCACGGCGCGTCCAGCGGAGAGCTCCCAGTTGGTCGGAAAGGGACTCTGCGGCTGGCGCAGGTCGGCGTGACCCTCGACCGAGATGTTATACGGAGCGCTCGCGAGTATCGGGGCGACGGTGTCGAGCACGCTCGGAGCCACGCCGACGAGGGCGGTGCTGTTGGGTGTGAAGAACGTCTGGCTGTCGACGAGCCTGATTGTCAGTCCGCGCTCGTCGAGTTGGAACTGCACCGTGCCGGCAAGGCCGTGCGCGGCGAGGGCCGCGCTGATACTGTCCTGCAGCGCCTTGAGGTTCTGCACCTCCTTGATGGCCGCTTGGCCGTTGGCGAAGCTCTGCGACTTGTCGTCGGCCTGGCTCGGCGGGACTATGGTGCCCTGCGCGAGGTCGAGCTTTCCGATGTTCGTCACCCCGAAACCGGTTGCGAGCGAATTGCGAAGCTTGTCGAACTTGTTCTGATCGATGGTGGACATCGCGAAGAGAACGATGAACATGCACATCAGCACCGTGACCATGTCCATGTAGGAAGCCATCCAGCGCTCCTCTGGTTCGTGGTGGTGCTCTTCCTCCTCCTGGCCGCGGCTTCGACGCCTCGCCATCACGCGGCCTTCGACAGTTTCGGCAGTGAGTTCTCCGGCACCATCGCCCGCAGTCGCTCGCCGAGCAGCCGGGGCTGGCTTCCCGCCTGAACGGCGAGTATGCCCTCCATCACCAGCGTCATCCGATCCCTCTCCAGGTCGGCTAGCCGGCGAAGGCGTGATCCGATCGGAAGCCAGAGGAAGTTGGCGGAGAGCAGACCCCACAGGGTGGCGACGAAGGCCGAGGCGATGAGCGGGCCGAGTTTGTCAGGGGTGGAGAGGTTCTCGAGCACATGGGTGAGGGCGACGACAGTGCCGATGATGCCGACGGTCGGAGCGAAACCGCCGATGGTGGTGAAGAATCTGCCCGCGATGCGGTCCGATCCGGTCCGCGTCGCGATCTCGTCCTCGAGCAGTACACGCAGCTCTTCGCCGTCCATGCCGTCGGCGACATTCTGCAATGCCTTCTTGAGGAAGGGGTCGTCGACCGCTTCCGCCTCCTCTTCGAGCGAAAGAAGTCCCTCCCGGCGTGCCTTCTCAGCGAGAGCCACGACATGTTCGATCGTCTCGTGCGGTTTGGTGACCGTTCCGGTGAAGGCGTGCGGGACGGCTCTCACTGCCAGGAAGAAGTCCTTCAGCGTCCCGCTCGCGATACCGACGGCGATCGTGGCCCCGAACACGAGCAGCATCGGTGCGGGGAGCAGGATGGCAGAGAAGGCGGAACCTTCGAGCGTGATCATTCCCAGGAGCGCACCGAAGGCGAGGACGATGCCGATGATGGTTGCGGGATCCATCAGATCTTCCTGGGACGAAGGGGAGCGGCGTGTTTCATCTCGTCGACGTCGTCGACGAGCTCGAGCGAGCGAGGAGCGGACAGGTGGCCGCCGGCGGACAGTTCGTGGGTGAGGGCGATGACCGTGGCCCGGTAGCGGGAGACGCGGTCGATCACTTCGGCCATCGACTCTGTGACGATGTACTTGGCGCCGTCGACCATCACGATGGTGGTGTCGGGGTTCGAATGGATGCGCTCAATCAGATCGGGATTGAGCGCAAACTGGCTGTCGTTCAGCCGCGTTACGACGATCATGAGCGCATCCCTGCTTGTTTAGCGGGCCCTTCCTGGGCCCATACACAGCACTATCGGCCGTCGGAGCACCATGGTTAGGTGCGGGGCGGCATCCGTGATACGTGGCTGCGGGTGGTGGTCGCCGACACCTCCGCTATGAGCGCCCTCCGAACAACAGTCAGAACGCCTCTTGTGCGCATAACTCCTGCAGAATTCCTGCGCCAGCATCGGAGCTACCGAACTTCCGGATAGAGAAACAGCACAGCAGGAATTGTGCAGGAGTTAT
>JAODMW010000021.1 GCA_025464815.1 Microbacteriaceae bacterium
TGCTCGTCGACCTGCGCGATGCCATGGCCGATCTCCTCGAAGAAGCAGGCAAGACCGAGATTGCTCAACAGGAGTTCGCGGCCGTGCTCGCGCGCGAGGCGAAACAGGTCAAGGGCGACGCATGGCGCAGGCTTTCCGGCCTGCACACCGTACGCGGCGCACGCAACCTCGCCGTAGCCCGGGAACTCTGGGAGGCGCGCGACAGCTTCGCCCGCGAGACTGACACGGCGCCCGGGCGACTCGTGCCCGACGCATCACTCGTTGCTGCCGCGAAAGCCCTGCCGGAATCGAAGCACGCACTCGCCGCCCTTCGCGATTTCAACGGACGGGCCAGCCGTTCCGAACTCGCTCGCTGGTGGGCGGCCATCGATGCGGGCAGGGTGACCGAGGATCTGCCGACCCTGCGGGTCCCCGGCGAGACGATGCCGCCACCCCGAATCTGGGCCGACCGGAATCCGGAGGCCGACCGCAGGCTGAAGAAGGCCCGCGCTGCCGTGACCACGGTCTCGACGGAGCTGAGCATTCCGGTCGAGAACCTTCTGACGCCGGAACTGCTGCGCCGACTGGCCTGGACTCCCCCCGAACTCCTCGACATCGCCGGCATCCGCGACGGACTCGCCCAACTCGGTGCGCGCCCCTGGCAGATTGACGCCATCTCACAGGTGATCCTCGATGCCTTTGTCGAAGCCAGCCAAACGATCGAAAGCCCTGACGAACCGGCTTCGTAGAAAGAAGCAAACGATTCTTGGGGCAAAACAGCCGAGCCTAGGATCGGATGCGGACCTGAGACCGTGGAGGCATTGTGGCCGAGAGACATGAAGTCGTGTTCGTCGATGGGGTTCGTACCCCGTTCGGACGAGCCGGCGAAAAAGGGATGTACTGGAACACCCGGGCGGACGACCTCGTCGTCAAGGCCATGATCGGGCTGCTCGAGCGCAATCCCGACGTTCCGAAGGACCGCATCGACGATGTCGCGATTGCCGCGACCACGCAGCAGGGTGACCAGGGACTCACCCTCGGCCGCACGGCCGCGATTCTCGCCGGACTGCCCAAGTCGGTTCCAGGATTCGCCATCGACAGGATGTGCGCCGGTGCGATGACCTCGGTCACGACTCTCGCCGGAGGCATCGCCTTCGGCGCATACGACCTGGCCATCGCTGGCGGCGTGGAGCACATGGGTCGGCATCCGATGGGCTTCGGCGCCGACCCGAACCCGCGCTTCCTCGCGGAGAAACTCGTCGGCGAGGAGGCGCTCAATATGGGTTCAACAGCTGAGCGCATCCACGACCGGTTCCCGCAACTCACCAAGGAGCGCTCGGACCGCTACGCGATGCGCAGCCAGCAGAAGGCTGCCGCTGCCTACGAGGCCGGCAAGATCCAGCCCGATCTCATCCCTGTAGCGGTTCGCAGCGAGGCCGGCTGGGGACTCGCCACTCGCGACGAAGCGTTGCGGCCCGAAACGACGATGGAGGGCCTTGCCGGGCTCAAGACCCCGTTCCGCCCGCACGGCCGGGTGACGGCCGGCAACTCTTCCGGCCTCAACGACGGTGCGACCGTGAGCCTGCTCTCGAGCGAGGCGACGGCCAAGGAACTCGGCCTCGCGGCCAAGATGAAGCTCGTGAGTTTCGCCTTTGCGGGCGTCGAGCCGGAGATCATGGGCATCGGACCGGTCCCCTCGACCGAGAAGGCACTCAGGAAGGCCGGACTCACGATCAACGACATCGGGATGTTCGAGCTCAACGAGGCGTTCGCCGTGCAGGTGCTGTCGCTGCTCGACCACTTCGGCATCGATGACGAAGACCCGCGGGTCAACCAGTGGGGCGGCGCGATCGCGATCGGGCATCCGCTCGCGTCATCCGGTGTCCGTCTCATGATCCAGCTTGCCGCACAATTCGCCGAGCGCCCCGACGTGCGCTACGGCCTCACGGCCATGTGCGTCGGCCTCGGCCAGGGTGGATCCGTCATCTGGGAGAACCCCCACTTCACCGGGAAGAAGAGCAGGTAATGGCACAGTCCGAACTCGCGCAATTCGAAGAGCTCAGGGCGCTGTCCGATGACGAGGTCGTCACCCACTCCTACGTGCGGGATATCCCCATCTCCGGGGACCGAACCCTGTCGTTGATCACCCTCGACAACGGCCGCGATCACACCAGGCCCAGCACGCTCGGTCCGATCACGATGCTCGAACTCGCGGAAGTGCTGGATGCCCAGAAGGAGCGCGCCGCACGTGGTGAGATCGCGGGCGTCGCCATCACGGGCACGCCGTTCATCCTCGCGGCCGGCGCGGACCTCAGCAAGGTCAGCGACATTCCCAGCAAGGCGGTCGCCAGGCAGATGGCCCAGCTCGGCCATTACACGCTCGGCAAACTGAACGAACTCGGTGTTCCGTCGTTCACCTTCATCAACGGACTCGCACTCGGCGGCGGCCTGGAAATCGGCCTCAACTCCGACTACCGCACGGTCGACCGCAACGTGCCCGCTATCGCCCTGCCCGAGGTCTTTCTCGGCATCATCCCGGGCTGGGGTGGCGCGTGGCTGCTCCCGAACCTCATCGGCATCGAGAACGCGCTCAAGGTCATCATCGAAAACCCGCTCAAGAACAACCGAACGCTCAAAGGCCAGGAGGCTTTCGACCTCGGAATCGCCGACGCGATCTTCGATTCGGCCAGCTTCCTTGAGGATTCGATCAGGTGGGCCGACGGGGTCATCTCCGGCACGGTCAAGGTCAAGCGGGCCAACGAGCCGGGCAAGATCGAGCGAGCAGTCAAGTGGGACATCGCCGTCGGCGTCGCCACGAAGATGCTCGAGAGCCGCATCGGCCGTGTGGCCAAGTCGCCGTACACGGCGCTCGAGCTGCTCAAGGCGGCCAAGAACACCGACAGGAAAACCGGGTTCGCCGCCGAGGACGAGGCGCTGGCCGGGCTCATCTCCGGCGACCAGTTCAGGGCGAGCATCTATGCGTTCAATCTCGTTCAGAAGCGTGCCAAACGGCCCGCAGGAGCACCGGACAAGAAGATCGCCAGGCCCGTCACCAAGGTAGGCGTTATCGGTGCAGGTCTCATGGCCAGCCAGTTCGCGCTGCTCTTCGTTCGTCGCCTCAGGGTGCCGGTGGTCATCACCGACCTCGACCAGGCACACGTCGACAAGGGCCTCGCCTACATCCGTGGCGAGATCGATGCCCTTCTCGGCAAGAAGCGCATCTCGCCCGATGAGGCCAACCGTCTCAAGGCGCTGGTGAGCGGGACCACCGATAAGGCAGACTTCGCGGACGCCGACTGGGTGATCGAGGCCGTGTTCGAGGAACTCGGCGTGAAACAGGACGTCTTCGCGGATGTCGAGCAGTACGTCTCCGAGACCGCCGTGCTCGCGACGAACACCTCCTCGCTCTCTGTCGAGCAGATCGGGGCGAAACTCAAGCACCCGGAACGACTTGTCGGCTTCCACTTTTTCAACCCGGTGGCGGTCATGCCGCTCATC
The DNA here is from genome assembly GCA_025464815.1 of Microbacteriaceae bacterium. Taxonomy (GTDB): domain Bacteria; phylum Actinomycetota; class Actinomycetes; order Actinomycetales; family Microbacteriaceae; genus Lacisediminihabitans. The sequence goes on from JAODMW010000021.1 coordinate 3,478, forward strand.
GAGGTCGTCAAGACGCCGGCAACGGATGACGAGACCCTCAGCACCGCGATGGTCACCGCCGCAAAGCTCTACAAGAACGCGGTCATCACGAAGGACACCCCCGGTTTCGTCGTGAACCGCATCCTCGCCAAGGTGCTCGGCGAGGCGATGCACGCGGTCGACACGGGAACCCCGTTCGAGGTGGTCGAGGAATCCACAAAGCCCTTCGGCCTCCCGATGACTCCGTTCGAGCTCCTCGAACTGGTAGGCCTCAAGGTCGGCGCCCACGTGCTCGATACGCACCATGCCGCGTTTCCCGAGCGTTTCTTCCAGAGCGAGAACCTGCACAAGCTCGCCGATCTCGGGCACATCTTCGAGCGCGATGCGAAGGGCAAGATCAAGGGCATCGACAAGAAGGCCAGAGACATCGTTGCCGGCGGCAACTCGCCGATGACGGCTGAGCAGCTGCGCACGCGCATCGAGGACGGACTCGCCGACGAGATCCATCGGATGCTGCAGGACGGCGTGGTCTCTGCGCCAGAGGACATCGACCTCTGCCTCATCCTCGGTGCGGGCTATCCGTTCCAGATGGGCGGCGCGACGCCGTACCTCGACCGCGTAGGCGCTTCGGAACGCGTCTTCGGAACGACCTTCCACGACCCGCCCATTCGCGGCGTTGAGTAGTGCTTGCGGGTTGAGTAGGGCGCTTAGCGCCCGTATCGAAACCTCACCTATGTCGGTGTGAGGTTTCGACACTTCGATACGCCGTAGACGGCTACTCAGTGCGAGTACGCGCCGTAGACGGCCCTACTCAACCCGCAAGCACCTGGCGCTACCTGTTGAGCGGGCTCATGTCTGCGTAGCGGTCGCCGACAGGGGCGGCCACGGCGTCGAGCTGTGCGAGCTGTTCGGCGGAGAGCAGGAGCGCCTCCGCAGCGACGTTCTCCTCGAGGTAGGTGATCCGCTTCGTTCCGGGGATCGGAGCGATGTCGTCGCCCTGCGCGAGCAGCCACGCGAGCGCGACCTGCCCCGGCTTGGCGCCGATCTCCGCCGCGACGGCATCCACCTGCTCCACGATGCGGATGTTGGCCTCGAGGTTCCCGCCCTCGAACCGCGGGTTGTTGCGCCGGAAGTCGGTGGCCTCGAGCTGATCGAGCGAACGGATCGTACCGGTGAGAAAGCCGCGGCCGAGCGGCGAGTACGGTACGAAACCGATGCCCAGCTCGCGCACGACGGGCAGGATCTCGGCCTCGGGGTCGCGGCTCCAGAGCGAGTATTCGGTCTGGAGCGCAGTCACCGGATGCACGGCATGTGCCCGCCGGATCGTCTCCGGTGCCGCCTCCGAAAGCCCGTAGTGCAGGATCTTGCCCTCGGCGATGAGCTCCGAGAGCGCACCGACGGTCTCCTCGATCGGGGTACTCGGGTCCATGCGGTGCTGGTAGTAGAGATCGATGTGGTCGGTGTTCAGCCGCGTGAGTGAACCTTCAACCGAAAGTCGAACGTTCTCCGCGCTGCCGTCCAACCCCCTACTCCCGTCACCGCGGTGAAGGAGAGTGCCGAACTTCGTCGCGATCGTCACCTGGTCACGCTTGCCGTCGAAGGCCTTCGCAAGCAGTTCCTCGTTGATATACGGGCCATACATCTCGGCGGTGTCGAAGAAGGTCACGCCGAGGTCGATCGCACGATGGATCGTGGCGATCGAGCCGGCGTCATCCTGGCCTGCACCGCTGTAAAACGCGGACATGCCCATGCAGCCGAGGCCGAGACGCCCTACCTCGAGTCCGTTCGTCCCTAGTGTGATGTGTTTCATTCCGTTGGGGTCCTTCCTTGGTAGGTCGCGATCTTGAAATCGATCGCGGCCAGGCTTGTGGCCATCTCGTCGAGTTGAGCGGCAACGCTCACTCGATGGATGAGCAGTAGTTCGAGCCGTTCGGGAATGGTCTCTTCGCCGCGTCGGGCTAATTTGACGTACTCCAGCACCCGGGAGATGGGCATCGCCGTCGACCGCAGCTTGGTGATGAAGGTCACCCAACGCACATCTGCTTCCGAATAACGACGATGACTCGATGAAGCCCGGCCGATGCGTTCGAGCATCAGTCCGACGCGCTCGTAATAACGCAGCGCGTGTGTCGTAAGCCCGGTGCGTTCAGCGACCTGGGAAATCGAGAGTGACAGCTCGGCCGTCGTCACATTTTCAATGGGCACGACTTAACGCTAGAACTTAGAGTGCGCTCGAAGTCAAATGGTACCGGGCAATCCCAGCATTCTCCGAGCTGGGTCACCCGCCATGATTACCCTGCACGAGGTCGGCGGAGCCGCCCCTGCTAACCTCCGGACCTCTCGGAGCCGAGGCGGCGCTGTTCCTCGACGTCGTCCGGAAGCGGACGGGCAACCGGAATCTTGCTTCCCAGCACCTGCTCGACGACATCACGGGCGATCTGCTGCGGGGTGAGCCCGACCTGTTCGAGAATCTCCGCACGCGAACCGTGCCCGAGAAACTCATCCGGCAGCCCGAGTTCGGTCAGAGCAGTGTCGACGCCGGCCGCCCTCAAATCCTGCCGGATGCGCGTGCCGATGCCCCCGACGCGAATGCCGTCTTCGATCGTGACAACCAGGCGGTGCTGTGCTGCCAGTTCGACGACGCTCTCCGGCACGGGGACCACCCAGCGCGGATCCACGACCGTGGCCCCGATCCCCTGCGCCGCGAGTCGCTCGGCGACCTGGAGGCCGATCTCCGCCATGGGCCCGACAGTGACGATGAGCACGTCTCGATGCGGCGCCTCGCGCAACACATCGACACCGTCATCCGTGCGCCGCACCGCCTCGAACGCCGTACCGACGTTGCCCTTGGAGAAGCGCACGACGGTCGGGGCATCCGTGACGGCGACGGCTTCGGCGAGCTCCTCGCGCAGGCGTGCCGCGTCGCGGGGTGCACTCAGCCGGATGTGCGGAACGACCTGCAGGATGGCCAGATCCCACATGCCATGGTGACTCGGTCCGTCCGGTCCCGTGACGCCCGCCCGATCGAGCACGAAGGTGACGCCGGCGCGGTGCAGCGCGACATCCATCAGAACCTGGTCGAAGGCCCGGTTGATGAAGGTCGCATAGAGTGCGACGACGGGGTGCAGCCCACCGTAGGCGAGACCCGCGGCGGAGGTAACCGCGTGCTGCTCGGCGATGCCGACGTCGAAGACGCGTTCGGGATACTTCGCCGCGAGCTTGTCGAGACCGGTCGGACGTAGCATGGCTGCCGTGATTCCGACGATCGTCGGGTCGGAATCCGCGAGCTTGACGATCTCCTCGGAGAAGACGGACGTCCAGGACGGGCGATCGGAGCCGCCGATGGGCTCTCCGGTCTCCGGATCGATGTGGCCGACGGCATGGAACTGGTCGGCGGAATCCAGGACGGCGGGCTCATAGCCTTTCCCCTTCTGGGTGATCGCATGCACGATCACCGGAGCGCCGTAGTTCTTCGCCTGCGTCAGGGCCTCTTCCATCGCCCGGAGGTCGTGGCCGTCCACCGGGCCGATGTACTTGATGTCGAGGTTCGAATACAGCGCCTCATTGTTGGTGAAGCGGCTGAGGAAGCCGTGGGTGCCACCCCGGATACCCCGGTATAGAGCACGACCGGGGCCGCCGAAGAGGTCGAAGAGGCGACGGCTCGATGCGTAGAGACTGCGATACGAGCGGCGGGTGCGGACGTCGTTGAGGAAGCGGGCCATTCCGCCGATCGTCGGGGCATATGACCGGCCGTTGTCGTTGACGATGATCACCAGGTCGCGGCTGTTGTCGTCGCTGATGTTGTTCAGCGCCTCCCACGTCATCCCGCCGGTGAGGGCTCCGTCGCCGACGATCGCGACCACGTGGCGATCCTTCTGGCCTGTCATCTTGAAGGCGCGGGAGATTCCGTCCGCCCAGCTGAGGGAACTCGATGCGTGAGAACTCTCCACGATGTCGTGGATCGACTCCGAACGCTGAGGGTAACCCGCGATCCCGCCCTTCTCTCGAAGACGGCTGAAATCCTGGCGCCCGGTCAGCAGCTTGTGCACGTAGGACTGGTGTCCGACATCGAACACGATCGCGTCGTGCGGCGAATCGAATACCCTGTGCACGGCCATGGTGAGCTCCACCACTCCGAGGTTCGGCCCGAGGTGCCCTCCGGTCTTCGATACCTCGGTGACCAGGAACTCCCGAATCTCGATGGCGAGCTGGGTCAGCTGGTCCTGAGTGAGCGCATCCAGGTCACGAGGACCGCGAATACTCTCCAAAAGACTCATTGAGTCAGCCTAAACCAGCGACCTCAGAACGTACTGGAGGATGCCGCCGTTGCGGTAGTAGTCGGCCTCACCGGGGGTGTCGATTCTGACGACCGCGTCGAACTCCACCGTCTCCTTGCCCGCTGGCGAATTGTCGCTCGGTGCGGCTGTGACGTGCACGGTCTTCGGTGTCGTCCCGTTGTTGAGCTCCTCGAGACCGGTGATACTCACCACCTCCGTGCCGTCGAGGCCGAGCGAGGCCCATCCCTCACCGGCGGGGAACTGCAGCGGTACGACACCCATCCCGATGAGGTTGGAGCGGTGAATGCGCTCGAAACTCTCGGTGATGACCGCCTTGACGCCGAGGAGGCTCGTTCCCTTCGCCGCCCAGTCGCGAGACGACCCGGAACCGTACTCCTGGCCCGCAAGGATCACGAGCGGGGTGCCTGCGGCCTGGTAGCTCTGCGCGGCGTCGTAGATGAACGACTGTGGTGCATCCTGCTTGGTGAAGTCGCGGGTGTAGCCACCTTCGACACCATCGAGAAGCTGGTTCTTGAGACGGATGTTCGCGAAGGTTCCGCGGATCATGACCTCGTGGTTGCCACGGCGCGAGCCGTAGGAGTTGTAGTCCTTGCGCTCGATGCCGTGCTCGTCGAGGTAGTGACCGGCGGGGCTGTCGGCCTTGATGTTTCCCGCAGGGCTGATGTGGTCGGTGGTGACAGAGTCGCCGAGCTTCGCGAGCACCCGGGCGCCGACGATGTCGCTGACCGGGGTGGTCTCCATGGTCATGCCGTCGAAGTACGGGGGCTTGCGCACGTAGGTCGACTTCTCGTCCCACTCGAAGGTCGAGCCGGTCGGAGTGGGCAGCGAACGCCAGCGCTCATCACCGTCGAAGACACCCGCGTACTCACGGGTGAACATCTCGGTGTCGATCGACGAGTCGATCGTGGCCTGCACCTCGTCGGCATCCGGCCAGATGTCCTTGAGGAAGACGTCATTGCCGTCGTGGTCCTGGCCGAGCGCATCGGTCTCGAAGTCGAAGTTCATCGACCCGGCAAGCGCGTAGGCGATGACCAGCGGCGGAGAGGCCAGGTAGTTCATCTTCACGTCGGGGTTGATGCGACCCTCGAAGTTGCGGTTGCCAGAGAGCACGGCAGTGACCGCGAGGTCGTTGTCCTGGACGGCCTTCGAGATCTCGTCTTCGAGCGGACCCGAGTTGCCGATGCAGGTCGTGCAGCCGTAGCCGACGAGGTAGAAGCCGAGGTCTTCGAGGTAGCCGTTGAGTCCGGCCTTCTCGTAGTAGTCGGTGACGACCTTCGAGCCGGGGGCGAGCGTGGTCTTGACCCACGGCTTCGACTTCAGGCCCTTCTTGCTGGCATTGCGGGCCAACAGGCCCGCGGCGAGCATCACCGAGGGATTCGAGGTGTTCGTGCAGGAGGTGATCGCCGCGATCGCGACGGCACCGTGGTCGAGCGTGAAGTGATCGCCGTTATGCAGCGTCACCTCTGAGGGGTTGGAGGCGTGCGACGGGCTCGGGCTCGTGTGCGACAGGCGGTGAGCCGTCTCCTCGTCCTGGGAGGTGAACCCGACAGGATCAGAGGCCGGGAAAGTACCCTCGAGGGCGGCGTCGATGCCCGAGCGGTCGGTATCCGCATAGGCTCCGAGGTCGATCTCGAACTGCGACTTGGCCGAGCTCAACTCGACGCGATCCTGTGGCCGCTTCGGCCCGGCGATCGAAGGAACAACCGATCCGAGGTCGAGTTCGAGGTACTCGCTGAACACGGGCTCGACGGATGCATCGTGCCAGAGCTTCTGCACCTTCGAGTAGCTCTCCACCAGAGCGACCTGCTCCTCACTGCGGCCGGTGAGGCGCAGGTAGTCGAGTGTCACATCGTCGATGGGGAACATGGCGGCCGTCGAACCGAACTCGGGGCTCATGTTGCCGATGGTTGCGCGGTTCGCGAGCGGCACGGCCGCGACTCCCTCGCCGTAGAACTCGACGAACTTGCCGACCACACCGTGCCTGCGCAGCATCTGGGTGATCGTGAGCACGACATCCGTCGCGGTCACGCCGGTGGGAATCGACCCGGAGAGCTTGAAACCGACGACCTTCGGGATGAGCATCGAGACGGGCTGCCCGAGCATGGCCGCCTCGGCTTCGATGCCTCCGACGCCCCAGCCCAATACGCCGAGGCCGTTGACCATGGTCGTGTGCGAGTCGGTGCCGACACAGGTGTCTGGATAGGCCTGGAGCACGCCGTCGACCGTGCGGGTCATCGTGACCCGAGCCAGGTACTCGATGTTGACCTGGTGCACGATTCCGGTTCCCGGCGGCACCACCTTGAAATCATCGAATGCCGTCTGGCCCCAGCGGAGGAACTGGTAGCGCTCGCCGTTGCGCTCGTACTCGATCTCGACGTTGCGCTCGAAGGCGTTCTCGGTGCCGAACAGGTCGGCGATGACCGAGTGGTCGATGACCATCTCGGCCGGAGCGAGCGGATTGATCTTCTTGGGGTCGCCGCCCAGGCTGGCGACGGCCTCGCGCATGGTGGCGAGGTCGACGATGCACGGCACGCCGGTGAAGTCCTGCATCACGACGCGGGCGGGAGTGAACTGGATCTCCGTGTTGGGCTCGGCCGTCGGAACCCAGGAACCGAGCGCCTCGATCTGCGACCTGGTGACGTTGGCACCGTCCTCGGTGCGGAGCAGATTCTCGAGCAGCACCTTGAGGCTGAAGGGCAGTCGCTCGTGGCCGGGGACCTTGTCGATGCGGAACACCTGGTACTCGGTAGAACCGACCTTCAGGGTGTCCTTCGAATCGAAGCTGTTGACCTGCGACATTGCGCGTCTCCCTTACTGAGTCCTGCTGGCTACCGCTGCCAATCCTCCCCGTCGACCGG
>JAODMW010000029.1 GCA_025464815.1 Microbacteriaceae bacterium
GGTGAGAAAGGCGATGTCCGCGGCGTCCCGGCCGGTCGAAATGCGCACCAGGCTCTGCCGCGGTGCGAGGCCCGTCGCGTCCACGACGTGCCAGGTGCCGTCGACGTAGGCCTCGGCCACCGCGTGGAAATCCATCGGTTGCAGACCTGGCGCGTAGACGGCCACCATGCGCGCGGGAACGTCGATGCCGCGCAGGAGGGCGATGACGAGGTGGGCGTAGTCGCGGCAGACGCCCTGGCGGGCCAGAAGCGTTCCGACGGCGCCGTCGGTCACCCGGCTCGAGCCCGGCACGTAGTAGAGGCGATCGTGTACCCACGAGCCGACCGCTTCGAGCAGAGGAAGGCCGGAGAGGCCGGCGAACTCGGACTGAGCGGTCGGCAACAGGGTGTCGGACTCGCAATAACGACTCGGGCGGAGATAGATCACCTGGTCGAGCGGGTCCATCGGGGCGGGTTCGGCCTGGCCAATCACTTCGGCCGCATAGTCGATCGTCATTCGACCCGACTCGCTTATGAGGCGGTGCAGGCGCGTGCCGTGGCGGTCGACCAGCTCGGTCGGCGCGACGGGCGTGCCGTCGAGCGCGATGGCAAGGTTCTCCGACCCGATCCGGGCGCTCTGTGCGACCGCGATGCTCAGCACCATGTCGGTGCGCCCGGACAGGTCGAGCTCGAGGTGCGCTGAGACGTTACGAAGCATCTGCCGATCTTGTCATGACCGTGTTACGACCGCGCGTCAGATCCGGGTCGCGACTGCACGTCATCGGGTCGCGACTGCACGTCAGATCCGGCAATTGGTCCTTTCGCTCTGTCGGAAAGGACCAATCGCCGGATCTCAGCCGGTTTACGGCCAGAGCAGCTCGCGGGTCCAGCCCTCAGCGGCCCTCGTGTAGCGAAGCCGGACCTGATCGCGGTCGCGCGTCGCCTGCCAGAACTCGACGGCGGCCGGCTTCACCAGGTAGGCGGTCCAGGCGGTCGGGACATAGTCCGGCTTGAACTCGAGGATGGCGCGGGCATCCGCCACCGCGGACTCGAACCGTTCCCGGCCAGGCAGCACCTCGCTCTGCGGCCCCGCGATCGCGACGGCCCTGGCATCCGTGCTGCGCTGCAGGAAATCAGCCTCGGCGGCCGCCCTGTCGCCGACAACGACGTCCCCGCTCACTCGGACCTGGCGCCCGTGCTCGCGCCAGTAGAACAGGAGGGCCGCCCTCGGGTTTTCCCCGAGCTGGAGCCCCTTCCGGCTGTTCGACATCGTCGCGAACCAGAACCCCTCGGGGGTGAGATCTTTGAGCAGCAGGGTGCGAGCGGATGGCGCGCCTTCGGCATCCGCGGTGGCAATCGTCATCGCATGCGGCTGTGACGCGCCGTCGTCGATGGCGGAGTTCAGCCACTCAGTGAAAAGGGTTATCGGATCGGCCGGGGCTGCATCCGTAGCGAAACCCGGAAGGTCATCGTCGAATACGGGCAGCGCGCGAAGCCGATCGCGCCAGGAATCGTTACTCATGTCTGGCAGCCTACGGATGCCCGGCCGGCTGGTAACGTAGACACGCAACTCCTGGCCCCCATAGCTCAGGGGATAGAGCACTGCCCTCCGGAGGCAGGGGCCGCAGTTCGAATCTGCGTGGGGGCACCAATGATTCATTCCTTGAACCACCCGATCCATAGCCACTGCGACGCTGTCGAGATCGACATCGAAATGGTAAATAAGGTGTCGAGCGTTGCTCACCAGGCTCGCACTCGATGCGGGCGGGGAGATCGCTGAATTCGAGGAGCGACTCGAAGATTTACTCGAGGAGAGCGGCCGCGTTTACGACGTTCACAAGCAAGCGTTCGTCGATCGTACGTTCGACGAGTTCACGGCGGATCTCGACGACCAGGTAGTTCATCTCGAGAGCTCGTATTTCTTTCAGTGATTTGAGTTCGTCGAGTTGCGGCACCATGATGTCTGCAATGGTGGCGGCCCATTTTCGGTACGTTTGACCGTCGCGCACTCCGAGCGCGTTCGTCGGTTCGACGGCGGGCAGGGGGACGAACGTTGCGTTGGAGGAGTCGCACAGCCGGGCGGTTACCTCGTTCATCTGCAGGGCGTGAGCTGCGACGATCCGGCCGAGTCCCGAGGCGAATCCGGGAATAGTTTCGACCGGTGGGATAGCGGTCACGAACGTCCTGGATTGTCCTGATGTTTTCTGGTCGAGGCTGCTGAGCACCGCGGAGAGTTGTTCACGCCAGGTGGGCAACGGCAACAATTTGACAGCGTCGTTTGCACCGAGAACGACCACGATGACATCGAACTGAGAGGTGTCGATCGCACGCAACGTCGGCAGAGCGTTGCCCACAGTGATCCGCATGTCCGCGACCAGCTCGACGTTGGTTCCGCGTCCAGTCCTGAGGCTCAGCGCCCGGGCAAGCGATCCGGGCAGGGCGATTTCGTTGGTCAGTACACCCCACCCGACGGCTGGACCGGAACCGAATATGAGTACCCGATCGGCATCCGGGCCCGGCACGTAAGCTTCGGGAGCGTCGCTCGGTCGCGGTGCTGACTGATTTCTCGTCTGCTGCATTGCCAGCCAGCATCTCGTGAGCGGAGCCGCTATTCGGCGCCGCAACTCGTGGCGGTCCATCTATCGGACCCGTGTCGAGTGGCTGTAGAGCCTGGCCATTCTCGCCTGACAGCATTCCGTCGGGCATAACGGCTGAGAGACCCTGCGCGGGATAACAGCGGCCGTTTCGTCAGGTGATCGAAGAATGTGTCGGCCTAGCAATGCGGTCCCCAAGACTGGTAAGTCGAAGATCCCGGGTACCGCGTCGCGATTTGATCTAAACGCACCTTAGCAAGGCTGGCCGTCCCCGTCAGGCTTTTGCTCACCCCCCGTGGTGGGGGGCTTCGTTGGATGCGCCTGGATCGTGGCCACGTTTTGGCCAGCGGCGGCAGCTCGAATCTGCCTAGGGACGCATGGGACCAGTGCCACCTGATCTGCCTCGTCTGTCGCCATGAGGCGCGGGTCGTAGCTCTTGCGCTAGGCGTCAGCGTTCGGGGCGGCGATGTGTCGGTCGGCCATTGAGAGAACAGCTCGTCGCCCACGAGTCGGCGCGGAGTCGTTTCGGCCTCGCATCCTACCGACCATGATCAGCACGAGGACGATGAGCCCCCCTCGCCCCACGAGCATCACCAGATCGACGGGTACGGTCGCGGTGACGCTTGGCGTCATTAGCCGGAGGAAGGTCACGATGCCTCCATACGACACCAGGATGACGCACAGCACTCCGAGCGAAAGCGCGGTCGAGCGGCGCACGGTTGCGCGTCGGCTGAGTCCGGACGCGGCCACGGCGCATGCAGCCGCCACGCCGACAACTGCCCACACGCCGAGGACGTCGGACACCAGATCCTCACCACGGACCTTGAGCGTCAGCCACTCCTCGAACAGAGCGCGGTTGGAGTTGGTGAACGCATAGCCGAAGAAGAGGGGTGTGCGTGCGGCCCATCGCGCAATGGCGTCGGCGAAGCCGAGAGCGACACTCAGGGCAACGACAAGGCCGCCCAGGGTCGAGTAGAGCAGTCGACGGGAGCGTCGTCCCGGTCGCGCGCCAGGCTCGAGCGGGCGATATTCACGCCAGAGTGCGATCCCGGCAAGGACGACGAGCGCGACGGCCACGGGATAGACGATGGTACCTATGGTGAGGTATTCGCTGGCGAATCCCGAGGAGGCTCGCTCGTCGATTGTTGCCCGCAATGCAGGCACGTAGCTCGCGAGCGTGAGCAGTCCTACGGCGACGCGCACCCGGCGGGCAACGCCCCGCGTGGCCCAGACAGTCACGATCGCGACGAGCGGCGCGAGCACCGCGTACGCCGCCAGGAGTGTTGACGCCATGAAGATAACAAGGTTGTACGCTTCAGTGCTCGTCGGCCCACTCACCGTCACCACACTCGCGTACTGGCTTATCGCCACGATCGCGGCGCTGAGGGACAGCGCAACGGCCCACCGTGACCGCCGCGCGGCCACCTCGGCCGAAACGCGTGCCCTGCCTGGCATTGGTCGGGCGAGGGTTGCGACGAAGGCGAGCGAACCGATCGCGATCTCCGACGCACGGATACCGAGCGCGGGAGCGTCGCGCAGCTCACCGAGCCACTGCTCCCGATAACGCTCGCGTGAATGTCGCGGAAGGAGGGCGGCAGCGAGATGCACGACGAGGCGCGCCGACTGGCTCACGCGGTCATCGCCGACGACGTGGCGACGCGCGGGGTGGTCGCCGGGCGGACCCGCGACGCAAAGGCGGCGATGGTCTCCGACGCAGCCGCAGCACCACCCTCGGTGAGTTCGTAGTAGCGGCGACGCGGGCCTGGGCGAGAGTCATCCGCCTCCCACGATGACGTGACCCAGCCTGTGGACTCGAGGCGCTCGAGGATCGGGTAGACGCTCCCAGCGGGTCGGCCGCTCGACTTGATCACGAGCAGTCCCCAGCAGGGGTCAGGCGATTCATCGAGCACGCGGAGAACGTCGATGGTGGCGGGTGTAACGCGAGAGAGTGGCTCCATGCTCCAAAACTAGCTATATAGAGATAGGTCAGGCCTCCCCCATTCCGAGGGTCGCCGGTCCCGCCCTATTGAGGCCCCTCCGCGCGGTATCGAGGCTTCCTACCAGATGCTTCCAGCTCCCACGAAAACGGAGAGCAGGCTCACCCCTCCGAGCACGAGGCCGACGATTGCCGACGTTTTGCCGACGCCACCCAGCCTGTTGCTCTGGCTGATACCGAGGATGCCGAAGATCACGGCCAGCACGTCGGGAATTCCGCCGAGGAACCAGCCGATGAAGAGCGGGATCCCCATGAGCACGAAACCGATGATCCCGAGCACGAGGGACGCGGTCGCGAAGCCGTTGGTTGCAACGACGGAAGCCTGGTGGTAGTTCTCTGTCCACTTCGTTCCGTCCCACCAACGTGTACGGCCGGAGCCTGCATCCGCGTACCACCCGGGCGCAACGGAGGGGGATGCTGGCTGCAGTGACGCGGGATTCGGATCGGTCATGGGCCGATATTAGCGGCCCTCTCACCACTCCAGCGGCCCCCGAACTGGGACGGTGCAGTTGCCCGTACGCGCGTACTATCGCGAACATGGGGCGAATGGGGGCGTTGCGGGCTGTGCTGCGACAGCTCATGCAGCTCGATACGGCAGGGGCGATCGCCGTGTGCGCACAGGCCACGGACCCCTACGTTGTCGCACTGCGCGCCTTTGCCGAGTTCTTCGGACAGCAGTTCGAAACGGCGGCACGCTCCGCGGCGCAAGCGCTCGAGGATGCGGATGATCCAGAGGCCACCACTCTCGCGCGTGCCATGTGCGGCCTTGCAGCTGCAGGCTGGCCGAACACCCCCGTTCATGAGAGCCAGGGGGACCCACTGGCGGACGCTCTCGATGAGCTGCATCTGCTCGCGGATGCCCAGCGTGATTCGCGAGTGTTCATCCTGTATCTCTGCGCGGAAGCCTCGCTCGCCTGTGGACGGCTCTCCCTCGCGTCCGAATTCATCGCCCACTCTGGCGACCTCCCGCCTGACTTCCTTCTCGAGAACGACCGGCGGCATCCGTTCGCCGTGCTCATACAGGTGATGCGTGCACGCCTCCTCGGATTCCAGGGTCGGGTGGCGGAGGGCCTCGCGCTGGGTCGGGCCGCCGTCGCAAGCGCGGAAGATCCGACATCCCTGCTCCTCGCCGAAGCGACCATGTGCCTGCTGCTCGGCAATGCATCTCAGCCGGCTTCGGTCCGAGCGATCGCGGACAGGCTCGAGAGCGGCCTGCCGAAACCCGACAACTACCTGGGCTGCGGCTGTTACCTGCTTGTCGCCTACGGCCTGATCGTCACCGGAGACATCGCGAGATCCGTGCGGTTTCTCCTCGCCGCCGGCGGCACGCCCGGTCTCGAGAACCTCACCATCGTCGATCGCGCACTCGGGCTCGAACTGCTTGCCGCGGCGGCCATCGCAGAGGACGACCTGGATGCGGCGGAGGCCTGGCAGGAGCGCGCACGACCGCTCCTCGACAATCCGATCTCCGCCCCCACCGTGCAGCGTCTCGTGAGTCGCGTGGAGTTGCTCGCGGGCCGCCCCGAGAGCGCGGCCGATTGGGCACAGCGAGCAGTCGACAGCGCCGCCGCGACCGGCCGAGTCATCGAAACCCCCGAGGCGGGAATCGTGCTCCCCCATGCGCGGATCGCACTCGCGGCCCCCGGCGAGGCACGGGTGGCACTCGAAGCGATGGTCGGCGTGGCCGTGGATGCGGGTCATCTGGCGGCGCGGCGATCTGCCGCACGCGAACTGCGTTCGATCGGCCGGCGACTTCGACCGCGGCCGGACAGCGGCTGGGACGGCCTCTCGCCCCGCGAACGCGATGTCGCGCTGCTCGTGGTCGAGGGGTTCGGCAACCAGGCGATAGCCGCGGAGCTCCATGTTTCGGAACACACCGTGCGGGCCCACGTCTCGCGAGTGCTCGCTGCGTTCGGCGTCGCATCGCGAGCGGCTGTGGCGGCTCGTCTCTCCGGTACGGTGGCACCGGATTCCAGCCAGGAACAGCTCCCAGCGCTTACACCGCGACAGAATGCGGTCGTCGACTGCATCATGCGAGGCCAGACCAACGAGCAGATCGGTCATGAGCTTGGAATCAGCGTCAAGACGGTCGAGAAACACGTGACGGAAATCCTCCGCCGCTGGAACGTCGCCTCCCGCGTCGGGATCGCGCGCAGGGCACAAACACGCAACGGAGATCCCGTGTGAAGAACGCTCAATACGATGGCGGAGTGAACCACCTCTCCCGCCGGCACGTGTTGACCCTGGCCGCTGTCGGTTTCGTCGCCGCTGGATGCGCGCCCGTCGTGGAAAAACCGACGCCGACACCGACTGCCACGCCCGTCGGCCCACCGGACTGGGCCGCTCTGGCGTCGCAGGCCAAAGGAACAGTCGCGCGTGAGGGCGACGCGAGCTACGACACCGTGCGGGTGACCGAGAATCCGCGCTGGGACGATGCACGGCCGCTTGCGGTTCTGACCGCGACATCCGCAGCGGATGTCGCGGCCGGCGTCGCCTTCGCGTTGAAGTACGGCCTGCCGATCGCCCTCCGTTCCGGCGGTCACAGCTACCCCGGTTATTCGGCCGGCGGCGCGGCCGGAACGGGCGTGAAGCCCTCCCTCGTGATCGACTCCCGGGGAATGAAGGACGTCACGCTCGCCGCCGACAACACGGTGCGTATCGGCGCCGGCGCTTCACTCGCCCAGGTCTACGACACTCTCGGCAAGGCCGGACGTGCGCTTGCCGGCGGATCCTGCGCGACCGTGGGGATAACAGGGCTGACCCTCGGCGGCGGGGTCGGTGTGCTCGTGCGTGCCTATGGCCTCACCTGCGACTCCCTCACAGAGGTCGAGATCGTCACCGCCGACAGCACCGTAAAGATCGCGAACGCGACCACCGAGCCCGACCTCCTCTGGGCCTGCCGCGGCGGAGGAGGCGGACATCTCGGAGTCGTGACCGCGCTGACCTTTGCCACGCAGCCTGCGCCCGATGTGATGATGTTCTCGTTGAGCTGGCCGTTCTCATCCGCGGCCACGGTCGTCAAGGCCTGGCAGGCCTGGGCGCCGACGGCCGACCCGAAACTCTGGTCGACGCTCAAGCTGCTCAACGGTCCCACCTATACCGGCGGTCCCGGCATCTTCGTCTCGGGTACCTGGCTCGGCGATCATGCCGCCCTCCCTGCGCAGCTCGCATCCTTCATCGCCGCGGCCGGCCGCCCGACCAGGAACGGGTCCTCACAGCACAATTACCACGACGCCATGATGAGTTACGCCGGATGCAGCAACATTCCCGTCGAGGAATGTACGACCGATTCGGGAGGCAAGCTGAGCCGCGAATCGTTCTCGGCCACCTCGCATGTCGCATACAGGGCACTGGATGACGCGGGCATCCAGACTCTCCTCGCGCAGGTCACCGCGGCCAAGGGCGTCGCGGGGATCAAGGAGGGCGGTATCTCGATGGACGCCCTCGGCGGCGCAGTGGCCGGTGTCGCATCGAGCGCGACCGCCTTCCCGCACCGAAGCGCGCTCATGACCGTGCAGTACACCGCGACCTTCCCCAACGGTACCGACCCCACCCCACTCGACGCATACGTGCGGGGATTCCGGGCCGCGCTGACCTCCGAGTGGGGCGACGGGGCCTACGTCAACTACGCGGATCCGACTCTCGCGAACCCGGCCGAGTCCTACTTCGGCGACAACGCCGCCCGGCTGGCCGGCATCCGCAAAAAGTACGACCCGAAGGGTTTCTTCACCCAGCCACAGTCGTACTGACCCCGCCCCTGCCGAAAACGCAGGAGACGCCGCAGTTCGAGGTCGTTTCCGGAGCGGATGCGCGCCTGAGCGATCGAATCTCCTGCGTTTTCGTCGAGGAGACGTTCATGGAGAAACCACGCCTTTCTATTAAGAAACCTTACTGATATATTCGGCGGCATCCTGGGTCGCGCATCCGAAGTGGCGCCGAGCGAGCTTTCGAACGATGTACGGGAGGGTGCATGGCCACGACCATCCCCGGCACGCCGTCATGGCTGCGTGAGACGAACGACCGTACAGCGCTCTCGTTGTTGCTCGAGCACGGCATGCTTACGCGCAATCGCATCGGCGAGCTCTCCGGGCTCTCGAAGCCCACCGCTTCACAGATCGCCTCCCGCCTCGAGACCGCCGGCCTGATCGAGGTGGTCGGCGAGGTCTCCGGCGGACGCGGCCCGAACGCCGTGAGCTACGGTGTGCGGTCGGATCGAGTGCTCGGCGTCGCCGTCGACATCGACGAGTCCGTCATCCGCTCGTCCCTCGTGGACGCGCATGGCGCGGAGCACCCGGTCGTCGAGATCGCCATCGGCGACGCGGACAGGCGATCCGCGGAGGCCGACATTCGCGCCGCAATCCAGGCGGCCTGCGGAGCGAGCTCGGCGGATGCCGCCGCGGTGAAGATTGTCTGCATCGGAGTGCAGGGATCGATCGACCAGCGCACCGACGAACTCTCGTTCATCGACACCCTGCCCTGCTGGCCGAGAACCGGTGTGCGAGCCGAACTGGAGGCGGCTCTCGGCCTCTCCGTATACATCGAGAACGACGTGAATCTCGCTGCTCTCAGCGAGCGCTCCGAAGGCGCCGCCGTGAGTTCGTCCAGCTTCGCGCTGCTCTGGATGGGCGACGGCCTCGGCCTCGCCGTCGACCTGGGCGGCGTGGTGCACCGCGGAGCTGCGGGAGGCGCCGATGAGATCGGCTATCTGCCCGTTCCCAAGGTCGCCACCGGGATCGATCCAGCCGCCACCGACCTCCAGGACCTCATCGGAGGTTCGGCCGTCATCGACATCGCGCGTCGGCACGGCATCGAGGGCACCGACGCGAAAAGCATCGCGGATTCCATGGCCGGCCACCCGCACCGGGCGGCGGTTCTCGCGGAGCTGGCCCCCAGGATCGCGCTCGGAGTCGTCCCCATACTCGCCATCCTCGATCCAGAAGTCATCGTGCTCGGTGGACCGATCGGTCTGGCGGGAGGCGACGCACTCGCCGAACTCGTGCGCGTGGAGATCGAGCGCGACCATCCGTGGCGGCCGCTCATCACCGGATCCGCCGTCGCGAGGCATCCGGTGCTCCGGGGCGCCAGGGAGATGCTCATGCATCGGGTACGCGAAGTCCTCTTCACCGAAATCAGCTCGCTGACTGGAATATAAGGGATAGCAATGAAATTGACCGTCGTCGGCGGAGGCTCGACCTACACGCCAGAACTCATCGACGGGTTCTCCCGGCTGCGCGACCTGCTGCCGATCGAGGAACTGTGGCTCGTCGACCCCGATCCGCAGCGATTGGAGCTCGTCTCCGGGGTCTCGAGGCGCATGTTCGCTCGGGCGGGGCATCCGGGAAAGATCATGGCGACCTCGGATGTCGTGGCCGGGGTCTCGGACGCCGACATCGTTCTGCTGCAGCTCAGGATCGGCGGGCAGGCCGCCCGCCACGGTGACGAGACCTGGCCGCACGAAGCGGGCGTGATCGGCCAGGAGACGACCGGGCCGGGCGGCTTCGCCAAGGCGCTGCGTACGGTGCCCGTCGTGCTCGAGGTGGCAGAGCAGGTGCGTCGTCACGCCAAGCCGAACGCCTGGATCATCGACTTCACCAACCCCGTCGGCATCGTCACGCGCGCCCTGCTCGAGGCGGGCCATCGCGCCGTCGGGCTCTGCAACGTCGCGATCGGCTTCCAGCGCCGCTTCGCGAACCTGCTCGATGTGGACTTCCGTTCGGTCCGGCTCGATCACGTTGGACTCAACCACCTGACCTGGGAGCGCGGCGTGACCGTCGACGGCCGCGACATGCTGCCCGAACTTCTCGGTTCGCACCTGGGCGAGATCGCCGAGGAGGTCGAACTGCCGCCTTCGCTGCTGTCGATGCTCGGCTCGGTGCCGTCGTACTACCTGCGCTACTTCTACGACCACGACGAGGTCCTGCGCGAGCAACTCGGCTCGCCAACCCGCGCGCAGGCCGTGATGGAGGTCGAGGCAGAGTTGCTCGAGCTCTACGCCGACCCGCATATCGACACGAAACCGGCCATTCTGGAGAGGCGCGGCGGCGCGTATTATTCGGAGGCGGCGGTC
>JAODMW010000161.1 GCA_025464815.1 Microbacteriaceae bacterium
ACTTTGATGGCCTTTTTGCCCGGATCGTCGTCATCGTCATCTCCTGGCGGAATCGTGCACATGTGCTCGGCGATGAGCCCGGCAGCGAGCAGTACTGCAGAGCCGACGATCGTGGCGACCGCCAGCCCCACCGAGTTTACCTGCAGGACCGAACGGGTAAGCAGATAGATGCCGATGCCGATGCCGAAACCCGTGAGCAGCGCACCGCAGAGCGCGCTCGCCTTCGCCAGCATGAGCACGCGCGTCGCGTAAAAAGGGTCGATCGGGCCCTTGGCCTTGCCCCTGGTCAGTCGGCGGATGGGCACCGCAAGCGAAATGACGATGCCTCCGATGGCCGCAAGCGCGATCGCGAGAGTCAGGGGAGGAACGATGATCGGGCGCCCACCGGCGGTGAGCGCGGTCTCGAGGAACGCCCCGACGACCCCACCGAGGACGGCGAGCAGGACCAGGGTGACCGGGCTGGTGCGCTTCACAGGCGCGCGCCGTCCAGCAGCGGCGCAGCGTCGAAAGGCCACACCTCGGAAGAAGCGGCGACCTCGAGAGCATCGATACGTCCGTGGCCGGGGAGCACGGCATCCGGGTCGACCTGCAACCACGGCACGATCACGAACGCCCGCTGCCAGGCCCTCGGATGCGGCAGCGTCAGCCGTGCGGAATCCACAGTGAGCTCACCGAAGACCACGATGTCGAGGTCGAGGGTGCGATCTCCCCAGCGCTCATGGCGAACCCGGCCGTGCTCGGTCTCGATGCGATTGAGTTCGTCGAGCAGCCGTTCCGCCGGAAGCTCGCTCTGGACGAGCGCGACCGCGTTGAGGTAACTCGGGGCCGCGGCATCCACCCCCTCCGGCTTGACCGCCCGGGATTCCACCATGCCGGATGCGGCGCTGACGGTCACCCCGTCCAGGGCGTCGATCGCGCCGACAGCACGCCGCAGGTTCGCCTCACGGTCGCCGAGATTCGAGCCGAGTGCGATCACTGCGGGCGACACGATTCTGCGGCGCATCAACTGTGTCCCCGGCCTCGGGTGAGTGTGACGGAGACATCGTCGAACGGAACCGTGATGGGCGCATGGGGCTTGTGAACCGTGACGCTCACGAGCGTGACGGGGGGAAAGGCCAGCACGAGGTCGGCAACGCGCTGGGCTACGGTCTCGATGAGATCGACCGGATCGCGCTGTACCGCAGCCGCGATGGCTTCGGCCAGTTCGCCGTAATGGATCGTCTGGGTCACGTCGTCGCTGGAGGCCGCGGGGGCGAGATCGAGGCTGATCCTGACATCGATCACGAACTCCTGGCCGGTTTCCCGTTCCTCGTCGAACACGCCGTGGAACGCGAATACCCGCAGGCCGGTCAGTTCGATGCTGTCGGCGCTGGTCACGGCTGCATCGCCTCCCAGACGTCGAGGGCCGCCCTGGTGCCTGCGACGTCGTGCACACGCACTCCCCAGACTCCCGCCTGGGCGGCGAGCGCGCTGATCGTGGCGGTCGCCGGATCGCGGTCCCCGGGGGGCGCATCCTTCGGCAGCAACGTGCCGAGGAACCTCTTGCGCGAGGCACCGATGAGCACCGGGTAGCCGATCGTTTCGAGCGCGGGCAGGTTCGACAGAAGCTGCCAGTTGTGCGCGGTCGTCTTGGCGAAGCCGATTCCCGGATCGAGGATGATGCGGTCGGGGCGAACGCCGTTGACGATGAGCTCCGCGACGCGAATCTTCAATTCGTTGCGCACATCCTTGAGCACGTTGTCGTAGACGGAGTTCTCGTCCATGGTCTTACTCGGGCCCCGCCAGTGCATGGCGACGAAGTGGAGACCGGTTTCCGCGGCGACACGCGCCATGCCCTCATCCGCGAGACCCCCGGACACGTCGTTGATGAGCACGACGCCCAATTCAGCGGCGGCGAGGGCAGTCGACGCGTTCATGGTGTCTACGCTCACCGGAATCCCGCGCTCGACGAGCGCTTCGATCACCGGCAGCACGCGGCGCTGTTCTTCTTCGACCGGCAGGCGCTCCGCTCCCGGACGGGTGGACTCTCCGCCGACGTCGACGAGCTGGGCACCGGCATCGACGAGTTCCGCGCCACGCGCGATCGCGGCATCGATCTGCGCGAAAACGCCGCCATCGCTGAAGGAGTCGGGAGTGACGTTGAGTACGCCCATGATGCGGGGGCGAGAAAGCCCGACCGGCCGATACGGCCGCAGGGAGACGATTTCGTTACTCATGCGCCGCGCCGATCATCGCCACTATCTCCGCTCGCGCGACAGGCTCGGTCAGGATGCCGCGACTTGCCATGGTAACGGTGGAACTCCGCCCCTGCCGTGCGCCGCGCGCCGTCACGCAGTCGTGCACGGCGTCGAGCACCACGAGCACACCGAGCGGATCGAGACCGGTCTGCAGGGTATCCGCGATCTCTTCCGTCAGTCGCTCTTGCATCTGAGGGCGCGAGGCGAGCGTCTCGACCACCCGGGGCAGCCTGCCCAGCCCGACGATGCGGGACCGCGGGATGTAGGCGATGTGCGCCACGCCCCTGAACGGCAGCAGGTGATGCTCGCACATCGAGCGAAACTCGATGTCGCGCAGCAGCACGAGCTCGCTCAGTTCGCCGGGCTTCGCCGTGAACTCCGCGCTGTCGGCCAGATGGTCCAGTGGGTCGACGGCCAGTCCGGCGAAGAACTCGGTGTAGGCCTGGGCGACGCGCTGCGGGGTCGTTGCGAGGCCGGGCCGGGCCGGATCCTCACCGATAGCGGCAAGGATGTCCGACACGGCCGCCTCGA
Organism: Microbacteriaceae bacterium; assembly: GCA_025464815.1. Taxonomy (GTDB): domain Bacteria; phylum Actinomycetota; class Actinomycetes; order Actinomycetales; family Microbacteriaceae; genus Lacisediminihabitans. Next base: position 2,769 of record JAODMW010000161.1, read on the forward strand.
TGCGAGCCGTATCGATCGGGTCAGTTGTCGAGCTGGCCACGAATCCCCTTACGCCGTTGAGACTGCCTAGGCTGTTGCGATGTCGGGCCGCTTGCGCGGGCGCGGCACGTGTGCCTTCTTCACTGGCTCGGACGTTACTCCACCATCGACCACTCCCGCATCGATCGGTGCCTTCTGAGGCACGATCACGGGCGGCATGTCCGAAACGGGACGCTTGTCGCTCGAGAGCCACTGCGGGCGCTCCGGGAGCTTCTTGACGTCCTTGAAGATCTCGGCGAGCTCGTTGTGGTCGAGTGTTTCCTTCTCAAGCAATGCGGTCGCGAGCTTGTCCAGGATGTCGCGGTTGTTGTTCAGCACTTCCCAGGCCTCGTCGTGCGCCTTCTCGATCAGGGCACGAACCTCCTTGTCGACCTGCTCGGACAGGCGCTCCGAATAGTCACGCTGGCTGCCCATGTCGCGCCCGAGGAACATCTCCCCGGAGCCGGAACCGAGCTTCACAGAGCCGATGCTCGCGCTCATGCCGAACTCGGTCACCATCTTGCGAGCGGTCGTGGTCGCCTTCTCGATGTCGTTGGACGCACCGGTGGTCGGGTCGTGGAACACGACCTCCTCGGCAACGCGGCCACCCATCGCATAAGCGAGCTGATCGAGCAGTTCGTTGCGGCTGACCGAGTAGCGGTCCTCGAGCGGGAGCACCATCGTGTATCCGAGGGCGCGGCCGCGCGGGAGAATCGTGACCTTGGTCACCGGGTCCGTGTTCCGCATCGCTGTCGCGACGAGCGCGTGTCCGCCTTCGTGGTAGGCGGTGATGAGCTTCTCGTGGTCGCGCATGACGCGTGTACGGCGCTGCGGACCGGCCATGACACGGTCGACAGCTTCATCCAGCGCACGGTTGTCGATGAGTTGCGCGTTCGAACGGGCGGTCAGCAGCGCAGCCTCGTTGAGCACGTTCGCCAGGTCGGCACCGGTGAAGCCAGGCGTCTTGCGGGCGAGTACCTCGAGGTCGACACTGGCGGCGAGCGGCTTGCCCTTGCCGTGGACTTCGAGAATCTGCTTGCGACCGAGCAGGTCTGGAGCGTCGACGCCGATCTGCCGGTCGAAACGACCCGGGCGCAGAAGCGCGGGGTCGAGGATGTCCGGGCGGTTGGTCGCGGCGATCAGGATGACGTTCGTCTTGACGTCGAATCCGTCCATCTCGACCAGCAGCTGGTTGAGCGTCTGCTCGCGCTCGTCATGCCCGCCACCCATGCCGGAGCCGCGGTGGCGGCCGACGGCGTCGATCTCATCGACGAAGATGATGGCCGGCGAGTTCTCCTTCGCCTGGGCGAAGAGGTCGCGCACGCGACTGGCGCCCACGCCGACGAACATCTCGACGAAGTCCGAACCGGAGATGGAGTAGAACGGCACATTGGCCTCGCCGGCCACGGCACGGGCGAGCAGGGTCTTGCCGGTACCGGGAGGCCCGTAGAGCAGCACGCCCTTGGGGATGCGGGCTCCGACAGCCTGGAACTTGGCCGGCTCCTTGAGGAAGTCCTTGATCTCTTCGAG
>JAODMW010000088.1 GCA_025464815.1 Microbacteriaceae bacterium
TCATTCTCGAGAAGGCGCCGTGGGTCGATGTGGTTTTCGGCACCCACAACATGGGCTCGCTTCCGACGCTCCTCGAGCGGGCCAGGCACAACGGCGAAGCGCAGCTCGAGATCCTCGAATCCCTCGACGTCTTCCCCTCGACACTGCCGACCAAGCGCGAGTCGACATACAGCGGCTGGGTGTCCATCTCGGTGGGCTGCAACAACACCTGCACCTTCTGTATCGTGCCGGCCCTGCGAGGCAAGGAGAAAGACCGTCGCCCCGGCGACATCCTCGCCGAGATCCAGGCTCTCGTCGACGACGGCGCGATCGAGGTCACCCTGCTCGGCCAGAACGTCAACTCCTACGGTGTGGAGTTCGGTGACCGCCAGGCTTTCGGCAAGCTTCTGCGTGCGGCCGGGGGGATCGCCGGCCTCGAGCGAATCCGGTTCACCAGTCCTCATCCTGCTGCCTTCACCGACGACGTGATCGATGCGATGGCCGAGACCCCCTCGGTGGCACCGCAGCTGCACATGCCGCTGCAGTCCGGATCCGATCGCGTCCTGAAGGCCATGCGCCGCAGCTACCGGTCGGAGAAGTTCCTCGGCATCCTCGATCGCGTTCGTGTGAAGATCCCGAACGCCGCCATCAGCACGGATATCATCGTCGGATTCCCCGGTGAGACCGAAGAGGATTTCCAAGAGACGCTTCGCGTCGTCGAGCAGGCGCGTTTCGCATCTGCCTTCACCTTCCAGTACTCCGTTCGCGAGGGTACGCCCGCCGCGACGATGGAAGACCAGGTTCCGAAGGCCGTCGTGCAGGAGCGCTATGAGCGGCTCATCGCACTGCAGGACAGGATCTCCTGGGAGGAGAATCTGTCGCTCGTCGGGACCGAGGTCAACGTCCTCGTCGGCGCCGAAGGCACGAAGGACGCCGACACGCACCGTCTCTCGGGCCGCGCGGAAGACAGTCGTCTCGTGCACTTCGAGGTGACACCTCACAGCGAGATTCCTCGTCCGGGCGACATCGTCAGCGTACGGATCTCCGAGGCGAAGCCCTTCTACCTGCTCGCCGATTCGGCGGACGGCGCTCCGCTCACGATCCGCCGCACGACCGCCGGTGACGCTTGGGATCGGGCCGAGGCGGAGTCCTGCGCGGTTCCCGCCCAGCCGGGCATGGCGACGACTCCGGGGCGGGTCTCGCTCGGTCTTCCGACCCTGCGCATCGCCACGACGCCCATCTACGACCCGCACGATGGGCAGCGCTAGCAGCCCGCTCGTCGCCATCGTCGGGGCCACGGGCACCGGTAAGTCGGCTCTCTCGCTCGATCTCGCAGACGGCCTGGCAGAACGCGGCCTGTCGGCGGAGATCGTCAACGCCGACGCGATGCAGCTCTATCGCGGCATGGACATCGGAACCGCGAAGCTGCCCGTGGCCGAGCGCCGCGGCATCCCGCACCACCTGCTCGATGTGCTGGAACCGACCGAAGAAGCGAGTGTCGCCGACTACCAAACGGATGCCCGCGCGGCGATCCAGGGCATCCAGGCGCGCGGCGCGATCCCGATCCTCGTCGGGGGGTCCGGGCTTTACGTGTCCTCGGTCCTCCATGACTTCCGTTTTCCCGGTACCGACCCGGTCATCCGTGACCGCCTCGAGGCCGAACTCACCAAATCCGGTCCTGGCACCCTGTATCGACGGTTACGGGATCTCGACGCGAATGCTGCGAAAGCGATCGGGCCGCACAATGGCCGTCGTATCGTGCGAGCACTCGAGGTCATCGAGATGACCGGGGAACCGTTCGGCTCCGGACTCCCGGACGAATCGACGTACTGGATGCCCACGGTGACGATCGGCCTGCGGGCGCCACGCGAGGAACTCGTCCAGCGGCTCGACGAGCGGGTGCGCGGAATGTGGCAGGGGGGTCTTGTCGAGGAAGCCCGGTCACTCAGGAAGAACGGACTCGGCGTGACGGCGGCCCGGGCGATCGGCTATGCCCAGGCGATCGCGCAGATCGATGGCGAACTCAGCGAAACCGAAGCGATCGCAGGAACCGCGATTCTCACCCGCAAATACGCGCGTCGGCAGGTCGGCTGGTTCAAGCGCTACCCGCGAACGACCTGGCTGGACTACGACGACCCCGGACGGTCGGATACCGCGCTGCAACTACTGTTGGACCATGCCTGAATTGCACTTCACCAAGGGACACGGAACCGGCAACGACTTCGTGTTCTTCGCTGATCCCGATGGCGACATCGATCTCACCCCCGCACAACTCGCGGCGATCGCCGATCGGCATTTCGGCGTCGGCGGAGATGGGATCATTCGTGCCATTCGCTCGAAGAACCTCCCCGATGGGTCGGCCTCTCTTGCGGAGGACGAGTCCGCCGAGTGGTTCATGGATTACCACAACGCCGACGGTTCGCCCTCCGAGATGTGTGGCAACGGCATCCGTGTCTATGCGAAATTCCTGATCGAGAACGGGCTCGTCGAGCTCGGCGACGGAGAAACACTCGCCATCGGGACCCGCGGGGGAGTACGAGACGTTCAGCGCAACGCCTCCGGCTTCCAGGTGGACCTCGGCCGCTGGTCGCTCGACGGCGGTGAGCCGCTCGTCAGGGCCAAGAACCTCCAGGTGGCTCGCCCCGGCCTTGGAATCAACATCGGCAATCCGCATGTCGTCGTCGCCCTCTCGAGCGATGACGAACTCGAATCGGCCGACCTCACCTTCATCCCCGTGCTCGAGCCCGAGCCGCCGCTCGGCGCGAACATCGAGTTCGTCGTTCCCTCAGATCCGCTCGTGAAGGACGGCGTTGGACGCATTCGCATGCGCGTTCATGAGCGAGGAAGCGGCGAAACACTCTCCTGCGGCACGGGAGCGGCGGCGGCGGCACTGGCTACACGGTACTGGGCTGGCACCGGGGCACCGAACCAGTGGCGAGTAGAGGTTCCCGGCGGCTCACTGGGGGTACGGATGTGGGCGGCGGAGGACGGCGAGCACGTCTCCCTCAGCGGCCCGGCCGAACTCGTCTTCGAGGGCGATCTGACGATCTAGCGGGTCTCAGTGGCGCTTGACCCTGAGCACGCGATAGCCCCTGTTGATTGCGGCGCGGGTCACCGTGTAGTCATGTGCCAGCGCGCCTTCGAGCCAACGCTGCAGCGAATCGGAGCCGAGATTCCGCTGTACGACGAGCCAGGCGTCCGATCCCGCCCCCAGCCGCGGAATCCATCGCTCGAGCATGTTGTGCAGTTCGTCCTTGCCCACCCTGATGGGCGGATTGGACCGGATGCTCATGAACTCGATGTCGTCGGGAACATCCGCGGGCTTGCAGGCGTTGACATTACCGAGGCCGAGGGATTGAGCGTTGCGCCGCACCAGCTCGAGCGCCCGTTCGTTGACGTCGACGGCCCACACGGTAGCGTGTGGTGATTCGATGGCGAGCGTGAGCGCGATCGGCCCCCAGCCGCAGCCCAGATCGAGCAGATGGCCTCCGGGAGGAGCCGGCGGAGTGTTGGCGAGGAGTACCTGTGTTCCCGCGTCGATCCGCTCGGGACTGAAAACACCGTTGGACGTGACAAGGTCGTAGACCTGGCCCGCGAGTGGCACCCGGATGTTGCGGAATCTGAGCTCACTCTCGGGGATTTCGGAGAAGTAATGCTCACTGGCCATGCAGACGAACCTATCGAAATACGAGGAGCTAGGGTTAACCCAATGATTGAGATTGAGCCGTTGGAACCGCAGGACGGGGACGTAATCGACCGCGTGCTGGCGAGGGCGGCCACGCGGTCATCAGGTTATGCCCTTTTTACGAGCGGAAGCGCCCAGGCGCTCCAGACCGAGGCGGTCGACACGAGGTCGACCAGCGATGGCGACCAGTTCGATCGCGAAGACCGGCAGGCACTGAGACGTGTCGCGGGACTCTCGACGGAACTCGAAGACGTCACCGAAGTCGAATACCGGCAGCTGCGCCTCGAGCGTGTGGTGCTCATCGGCATCTACAGCCAGGGCAATGCGGCCGACGCCGAGAATTCGATGCGTGAACTCTCCGCTCTCGCCGAAACCGCGGGCGCCGTCGTTCTCGACGGTCTGATGCAGCGACGCCCGAATCCCGATCCGAGTACCTATTTCGGCAAGGGCAAGGCGATCGAACTCCGGGATGTCGTCGCGGCATCCGGCGCAGACACCGTGATCGTCGACAGCGAGCTCGCCCCGAGCCAACGCCGTGCGCTCGAGGATGTCGTGAAGGTCAAGGTCATCGACCGCACGGCCGTCATCCTCGATATTTTCAGCCAGCATGCCAAGAGCCGCGAGGGCAAAGCCCAGGTGGAACTCGCCCAGCTCGAATACCTCCTCCCTCGTCTTCGTGGTTGGGGTGAGTCGATGTCCCGCCAGGCCGGTGGCCAGATGGGCGCGGGCAACGGCATGGGAAGCCGTGGTCCGGGTGAAACGAAGATCGAGCTCGACCGGCGCCGCATCCACACTCGGATGTCCCGGCTGCGCAAGCAGATCCTCGGATTCAAGCCCGCTCGTCAGGCGAAGCGCGCGAACCGTGATCGCAATTCCGTGCCGTCCGTCGCTATTGCCGGGTACACGAACGCCGGCAAGTCGTCGCTGCTCAACCGCATCACGCAGGCAGGTGCCCTCGTCGAGAACGCGCTCTTCGCCACGCTGGACACCGCCGTACGCAAGAACCTGACGGAGGACGGCCAGGCGTACACGCTCACCGATACCGTCGGTTTCGTGCGCAACCTGCCGCACCAGCTCGTCGAGGCGTTCCACTCGACCTTCGAGGAGATAGCCGATTCCGACGTGATCCTCCATGTGGTCGATGGCTCTCATCCGGATCCGGCGAACCAGCTGGCCACGGTGCGCAACGTCATCGGCGAGGTCGAGGCGCGGCACATTCCCGAGATCGTGGTGTTCAACAAGAGCGACCTCGTCGATCCGGACCAGCGCCTGGTGTTGCGCGGACTCGAGCCGAACGCGATCTTCGTGTCGGCCCGCACTGGCGAGGGTGTCGAGGAACTTCTCGCGGCGATCGCGGCGGCGCTTCCGGTTCCGTCGGTCGAA
>JAODMW010000096.1 GCA_025464815.1 Microbacteriaceae bacterium
CGACGAATCGCTCGATCCGCGGACGCGTCATGTCCATCTACTCGATGGTCATGCTCGGCGGGCAGGCGCTCGGTGGTCCGATCAGCGGTGCCGTCGCCGACCGTTTCGGGGTGCACGTCGCCATGACGATCGCCGGTGCGGTTCCCGCGCTCGCCGCCGTCGTGATCGCAATCGTGCTTGCGCGCTCCGGCAACCTCGCCCTCAAGATCCGTCTGAGCGGTCGCCAGCGGCTCGTGCAGATCGTGTCGCGCAGGGCACCCGCGGTCGAAGCCGGCTAAGCGCGCTGGTTGCGGTCGAGCATCGCCTCGACCTCGTCCTAGGCCATGACGGGCATGGTGTTGTGGGTGAGCGCCGGATCGAGATCGTTATGCACGGTGTCGACGAGGCCGTGCAGCATCTCGACCGCGTCATCCACGATCTCGGTGCTGCGTTCCTGGGTACCGTGCAGCAGCCACTTGGCGATCTCGAGTTCCGCATAGAGCATCGCGCGCTGCTTGATCTGGCGGTCGCTCGACCCGCGATCCAGGTTGTAGGCGTCGAAGGCCGTCTCCGCGACGTACTCGCCGCGCGCGCCGAGCAGCCAGTACAGGTCACGGGCGGGGTCGCCGACGCTGAGGCTCTGCCAGCCGATGATCCCCGTGACATCCGAATCCGCGCTCAGGAACGACTCGGCACCGAGCGCGCCGTTGATCACGGTGGGGGCGAACTGCCAGAGGGCGGAGTCTTCCGTCGCTCGCTCCCAGCGGCCGAGCAGCGATGCAGGCACCAGATTGGTGGCCGCGGCCCGGTCCATGATCGTTACAGTTCCCCGCAGGATCTCGAGCGGAGTGAGCACCGGGAGTCCGGCATCCGCGATGAAACTCGTCGGCAAGGTGTGGATCGCGGCGATCGATCGTCCGATCGAGGACGCGAGCCCTTCGCCGCCGGGGATCGCACCAAGCGCGACCTTCGATCCATAGATGAATTCGTACACGACCGCGCGGGTGCCACCGATCGGCGTTTGTCCGGCAAACGCCGAGACGGCGAATGGCAGGCGGGATCGCACGCCGACGCTCAGCGCGCGGAGCGCAACGAGATCGGCGGACTGCTCGGCCTCTGCACGCTCAGAGGTAGGGACGCGGATGATCCAGTGGCGCCCGTCACGCCCGGTCAGCAGCGCAGACTCGAAATCGCCATGGCTACCAGTGCCGAAGTTGCTGGCAGCCGCTACGTCGAGACCGGCTACGGCCGAGGTGGCCAGCGCGGCTAGAGTGAGATGGGATCTGGCCATACCTCACAGGGTAGGTCGTAGGTCGCCGGCCGGCCTCGAACGCCACGCAGTTCCCGCCTCCTTCGATGATTGGTTCTTCGTTGCCTCAAGAGTTGCTGCCGCCCCTTCCCGCCTCGTCACTCCCGCTCTCGCGCCACGAGCTCGACCGCGATTATCTGAGCCGCAACGAGCCGGAACTCTTCGAGCGGCTCTGGGCCGATCCGGAGACGCGAGTGCTGCCGCTCTGGAAGGGAAATGCGCTACTCGACGGCCAGGGCGGACTGGCGCTGCTGCCGACGGCATCCCTGCCCGAGCCCGAACTGCGCCTCTACCTCGGCCGTTCGATCGCGGAAGGCTCGACCGGGACGGCCTTCGTCGCGGCGGTGCTCTCGGATGAGGCCGCAGAATCCATCAACCCGGATCCGGCGGCCTGGGGCAATCTTCGGATGCTCGGGAGCAAGCTCAGCGACCTCCAGGCCGGCCTCTTCACTGCGGCGCTCGCGCTCGCCAACTGGCACGCCTCGCACGGTTTCTCCCCGCGAACCGGCGCGCGGACCGTACCGGAGCTCGGGGGCTGGGTGCGCCGCAGCGTCGAGGACGGCGGAGAGGTCTTTCCACGAACCGATCCGGCGATCATCGTCGGGATCATCGATTCGAACGACCGCATCCTGCTCGGATCCAATGCCCTGTGGGAGACCAATCGCTACTCACTGCTCGCCGGGTTCGTCGAGCCGGGGGAGTCGCTCGAGAGCGCGGTCATCCGCGAGGTGTTCGAGGAGTCCGGCATCCGCGTCGTCGACCCCGTCTACCGCGGCTCGCAGCCATGGCCGTTTCCCGCATCCCTCATGCTCGGGTTCACCGCGCAGGTCGATCCGGATGTCGAATCGACACTCACGCCGGACGGCGCCGAGATCCTCGATCTGCGCTGGTTCAGCCGCGAAGAACTGACCGCCGCGCTCGGCGAGATCTCCTTGCCGGGCGTCACGTCGATCGCGCGCGCCATCATCGAAGACTGGTATGGCGGTCCCATAGACGACCGCATCGAGTGGTGACCGCGGAGTCGCTCCTCGAAGGGCTCGACGATGAGCAACGCGTCGCAGCCGAAACGCTGCTGGGCCCGCTCTGCCTGCTCGCCGGCGCCGGCACGGGCAAGACCAGGGCGATCACGCATCGCATCGCCTACGGGGTCGCGACCGGCGTCTATGCACCGGGTCGAGTCATGGCCCTCACCTTCACGGCGCGTGCCGCCGCGGAGCTGCGCGGGCGACTACGGCAGCTCGGCGCGACCGGTGTCGCCGCGCGCACCTTCCACGCCTCGGCGCTCTCGCAGCTCGGGTTCTTCTGGCCGCAGGTGATCGGCGGAACCATGCCGCGCATCCTCGACAGCAAGGGACGTCTGCTCGGGCATGCCGCCGAGACTCTGAGGCTCAAACTCGACACGGCGACACTTCGCGACCTGGCGGCCGAAATCGAATGGCGCAAGGTGTCGCGTCTCACTCTCGAGGAGTATTCGGATGTCATCGGCACCCGTGCACTGCCCGTTCTGCTCGACGCCGAGAAGATGATCGCGCTGCACCGGGCGTACGAGTCGGTGAAGGATGAGCGGCGCCAGCTCGATTTCGAGGACGTGCTGCTCGCGACCGCGGGCATGATCGAGTCCGAGCCACGGGTCGCCCAGCAGGTGCGCGAGCAGTACCGATTCTTCGTGGTGGACGAGTACCAGGACGTGTCCCCGCTCCAGCAGTCGTTGCTCGACCTCTGGCTCGGCGACCGGCAGGACCTCTGCGTCGTCGGAGACGCGAGCCAGACGATCTACTCGTTCGCCGGGGCATCCGCGGACTTCCTTCTCGGTTTTCCCAGTCGCTATCGGGAGTCGACCGTCGTGCGACTCGAACAGAACTATCGTTCAACCCCTGCCATCGTGCACACGGCGAACACCCTCATGAAGGGCCGTCCGGGCGCCCTCGCCCTGCGGGCTGCGACTGCCGCGCCGGGCAAGGCCGAGCCGACAGTCACCGCCTACGCGAGCGATGTCGCCGAGGCCCGTTCCGTCGCCCAGCAGATAGCCCTGTCGATCGCTACGGGCACCCGGCCGCAGGATGTCGCGATCCTGTATCGCGTGAACGTGCAGTCGGCGGTGCTGGAGACGGCCCTCACGGATGCTGGCGTGAGCTTCCAGCTGCGCGGCGGAACCCGCTTCTTCGAACTGCAGGAGGTCAAGCAGGCGCTCATGATGCTCAAGGGCGCCGTGGTCGGCGCCACGCGCGAGCCGCTGTTCAAGACAGTGAGCGACGTGCTTCGTTCGCTCGGCTGGACCCAGACCGCACCAGAGGCGAGAGGCGCGGTACGCGACCGCTGGGAGTCGCTCAACGCGCTCATGGGGCTTGCGGAAGCCTCTCCTGCCGGCACGGTTCTCAAGGACTTCGTCGACGAACTGTTCGAGCGGTCGGCCGCTCAGCACGAACCGACCATGTCGGCCGTCACTCTGGCCACCTTGCACTCGGCAAAGGGCCTCGAGTGGGACACCGTCTATCTCGTCGGCCTGAATGACGGGCTCGTCCCGATCACCTACGCGAAGACGGACGAGGCGATCGACGAGGAGCGGCGACTGCTCTACGTCGGCATCACGCGAGCGCGCCACCGCCTGCATCTGTCCTGGGCGAAGGGCGGTTCGGCTCGCGGGGGAGAGCGGCGACCGAGCCGTTTCCTGGCCGAGCTGGGCTGATTTCCACAGGTCCAGGTCGTGCTCGTCCACTGATCGTGTTGTGCCGCTTCTCATCCACCTCGATACATCCGCATTCAGGGTGGGGCGACCAGCGCCGGGCGACGGTGGTGCCCGTACCGATGTCCAGATCGATGGAACGGGCGATCATCTCCGGCCCGGTGTCCCGCCGCCTGAGCACGAATCTCGCCGCCAGCGCCGCCACCTCGCCCGCGACGAGTGCACTCTCCGCCGTGCTGCTTCTTCCCCAGAGTTGCGAGGCGATCGTCGGCCAGGCGGGGTCGGCATCCGTCCGGCGAAGCTCGAGGCAGTACAGGCACGGGCCGAGGCCCGGTTCGACAAACGGGCCGACGCGCACCGAGGTGTCGCCGTAGACGATGGGCAGGTGTGGGATGTCGCGTCGAAGCCAGTATCCGTGGAGCTCGGGTTCGATCACATAGTGGGCGACGATGACCGCGAAACCGGTCTCCCCGCCGTCCGTTACGACCTGCGCTCCCGACTGGCGCAGGATCTCCGCGAGACGCATCGCGGTCGCCCCACTTCCAGCGATCGTTATCGCTCCCTGCCCGTCGACTTTCTCCTCCTCCAGGGCGGGGGAGACCGCCTTCAGCAGCGCGTCGACATCGTGCTTGCCGGCTCCGGCCGCCCGCGCGACCATGTCGAGACCCGACCGGCTGATGCCTGCGACGAGGGCCGCAATCATCCGCTCCTGCGCGTTGGAGAGCTCGTCGAGTCGCACGGGAGGAGCATCAACTCCCAGTTGGAGGCTTGTGGGCGTGCGCCAGACGAGCGGCAATCGGGGATCGAGTTTCAGGACCATGCGGGAATGATGCCCGCAGATCCTCGCTGTCGTCGCCGACAGTCCACAACCCGGAGCGGCTACTGCGGCGCGGGCGGTTCCTCGGTGGTGCCGTCGTCGCCCTCGTGCGGCCGATCCCCGGTGTCGTTGAGCAGATCCTCGATCGCCTGGTCGAAGTCGTCGGTCGCCGCCTCCGATCCGGTCAGGCGGGCGACGAGTGCTTCAGGATCGTCGATGTCCTCAGAGGTCGGAACGAGATCGGGGTGCGACCACAGGTCGTCCCTGCGCTCTTCACCGATCTCATCGGTGAGCTTCTGCCACATGGCCGCCGCCTCGCGGAGGCGGCGCGGACGGAGCTCGAGTCCGACGAGCGTCGAGAACGCCGACTCGGCCGGCCCCCCGGCCGCACGCCGCCGACGGACGGTTTCGGCGATCGCGCCGGACTTGGGCAGACGAGCGGTGGCCTGCGCGGTCACCACATCCACCCAGCCTTCGATCAGGGCGAGCATCGTCTCGAGGCGGCCGAGCGCGGCGAGCTGCGCCTCCGACTTCGGCGGGATGAGCGCCCCACTCACCATCGCCTCGCGCAGTTCTTCTGGATTCGACGGGTCGAAGTCCGTCGCCAACTCTTCGAGGCGATCGGTGTCGATGCGGATGCCCTGGGCGAATTCGGTGATGGACGTCATGAGCTGCAAGCGGAGCCACTTGGCGTGCCGGAAGAGACGTGCATGGGCCAGCTCCCTCACGGCGAGGTAGAGCTGCACCTGGTCGGCCTCGATGTCGAGACCGACGCCGAACGCGGCTACGTTCTGGGGGATGATCGCGGCCTGGTGGTCGGTGTCGCTGGCGGAGCCGAGCAGCGGGATGCCGATATCGCCGCCGGAGACGACCTCGCTCGCGAGCTGGCCGACAACCTGGCCGAGCTGCATGGCGAACAGGGTGCCGCCGACGTTGCGCATGAGTTTGCTCGCGCCCTCGATCATGCCGGACATCTCTTCAGGAGCCTGCTCGCGCAGCACATCCGTGAGCGAGTTGGCGATACTCAGGGCGACCGGCTCGGCGAGCTGAGTCCAGATCGGCATCGTCGCGGTGATCCATTCCGTGCGACTCATCAGCCGGGGCGTCGAGGTGAGCTCTGAGATGTAGGTCGCTTCATCGAGCCAGAGCGCGGCGACGTGGAAGGCCTGTTCGAGCGCGGAACGTTCGGCGGGCGTCGTCGCGACGACATCCTTCGAAGCGAGCGCTCGCGCCTGCTCGAGCGCGAGACCCCAATTGACCCCGTCACCGCTCGACTGCAGGGCGCTCTGAAGCTGTCCGATCAGATTCTTGATCATTTCGGGGTCGTTGGGCAGGCCGGCGGCG
>JAODMW010000098.1 GCA_025464815.1 Microbacteriaceae bacterium
AGCCTCAGGTCCCGGAGACTGCGGCGGTGCCGGATGTCCGCTCCCTCTTCGAGGAGCAGGCCATACCGTTCATGGACCAGCTCTATGCGGCCGGATTGCGCATGACGCGTAACCCGGCGGACGCCGCAGACCTAGTGCAGGAAACCTTCGTGAAGGCTTTTGCTGCCTTCGCGCAGTTCCAGCAGGGCACGAACCTCAAAGCCTGGTTGTACCGCATCCTGACCAACACGTTCATCAACAACTACCGCAAGAAGCAGCGTGACCCCTACCAGGGCACGATCGATGATCTTGAGGATTGGCAGCTCGGTGGCGCCGAGTCTGTCACGCAGGGACGTTCGACGCGCTCGGCTGAAGCCGAAGCCATCGATCACCTGCCGGATAGCGCGGTGAAAGACGCCCTGCAGGCAATCCCCGAGGATTTCCGCATGGCCGTCTACTTCGCCGACGTCGAGGGCTTCTCCTACCAGGAGATCGCCGACATCATGAAAACCCCCGTAGGAACCGTAATGAGCCGCCTGCATCGTGGCAGGCGAATGCTGAGGGACCTGCTGGCCGATTATGCGCAAGAGCGTGGGCTCTCCGCCGTTCGCGGAGCCGCGCAACCTGCCACTGCTGGGAGTAAGAAGAAATGACCGATTGCGGTTGTGATAAAGCGAGGTCCGAGCTCGAAGAGTATCTGCGTCGTGAACTGAGCGAGCGGGACTTCCAGGATGTCTCGGATCATCTGGCGACCTGCGAGGACTGCAGCGCCGAGCACCTGCTCGGGATCACCCTCACCCAGAAGGTTCAGAAGGCATGCCAGGAGAAGGCTCCTGAGGAGCTTCGCGACCAGGTTCTGCTCAAGCTGCGCGAGGCAGCGTCCGCCTGAGCCGTTCCCGGGCGACGCTGACGCGTGGCCCTGGTGCCGCGCCGGGTTTCGCGGCTGATCCGGTCGTGCCCTTTTTTGCAGCGGAGTGCGCCGCGGCGGAGAAACACCTTCGCGGAGGCAGTCGTAACCGGGTCCGTGAGAAGTTTTCCCCGCCGCGACCGCTGTTTTCCCTACCGTGAAGGTGCGGGTCAGCGGTCGGGCGACGTAACTCCGCCGGCGTCAGCCGATCGTCAGAGCCGTGTTGATCAGCTCCACCTGCTCCTGCGCGCTGCGCTTGCTGGACCCGGAGGCAGGGGACGCGGATGCCGGACGCGACGCTACCGATATCGTGCGGCCGTGCAGTCGCTTGACCAACTCGAGGCCGAGGAAGGGCCATGCGCCCATGTTCTCCGGCTCGTCCTGCGCCCAGACCAGGTCCGCGTTCGGATACTGCGCCAGGACCGCATCCAGCTGCTCCTGCGGCAGCGGGTAGAACTGCTCCAGCCGCACGAGTGCGACGTCCTTCTGGTCGCGCTTCTCGCGCTCGGTCAGCAGGTCGTAGTAGATCTTGCCGGAGTTCAGAACGACGCGCCTGATCGCCGATTTGTCGGTGACCGTCGCGTCATCCAGCACGGGCTCGAACTTGCCGCTGGTGAAGTCGGCGACCTCGCTGGTCGCCCCGCGCAGTCGAAGCATGGCCTTCGGCGTGAAGACGATGAGCGGTCGACGCGGACGGGCGTAGGCCTGGCGACGCAGCAGATGGAAATAGGATGCCGGCGTCGACGGGCGGGCGACGGTCATGTTGTTCTCGGCACAGAGCTGCAGGTAACGCTCGATGCGTGCCGAGGAGTGGTCGGGACCCTGCCCCTCGTAGCCGTGCGGGAGCAGTAGCACGACGCTCGAGCGCTGGCCCCACTTCTGCTCGGCGGCCGAGATGAACTCGTCGATGATCGTCTGGGCGCCGTTGGCGAAGTCGCCGAACTGCGCCTCCCAGAGCACGAGAGCGTCGGCGCGCTCGACCGAGTAGCCGTATTCGAACCCCATGGTCGCGTATTCGCTCAGCAGGGAGTCGTAGATCCAGAACCGAGCCTGGCTGTCGCTGAGATTGCCGAGCGGCAGCCACTCCTGGCCGTTGACGCGATCATGGAGCACCGCGTGGCGCTGCACGAAAGTGCCCCGCCTGGTGTCCTGGCCGGCCATCCGCACGGGCGTTCCCTCTACGAGCAGGGAGCCGAGCGCAAGCAACTCGCCGAAACCCCAGTCGATTGCGCCATTGCGGCTCATCTCGAAGCGCTTCTTGAGCAACTGCTGCAGCTTGGGGTGGACGGTGAAACCGGCGGGAGGGTTGTTGTGAGCGTCGCCGATGAGGGAGATGACACTCTCGCTGACCGCAGTGCTCTCTGGCTCGCCCGCCCTGTCGTCCTGCTGGGACTCCGGACGCTCGAGGTCCGCGACGGCGTTGCCGTCCTGCACGATGATCGGCATCGAGCCGGTCTGCGCCGCGTGGGTCTCGGCGAAGGCGCGCTCGAGACGGTCCTGGAAGTCGGCGTGCGCCGCTTCGTACTCCTCCTGCGTGATGTCACCGCGACCGACGAGAGCCTCCACGTACAGGGTGCGCACGGAGCGCTTGGCCTCGATGAGGTTGTACATCAGCGGCTGGGTCATCGAGGGATCGTCGCCCTCGTTGTGACCACGGCGGCGGTAGCAGATGAGGTCGATGACGACATCACGGTGGAACTGCTGGCGGTATGCGAACGCCAGCTCCGCCACGCGGACGACAGCCTCGGGGTCATCGCCGTTCACGTGGAAGATCGGCGCCTGGATGGTCTTGGCGACATCCGTCGAATAGATCGAGGTGCGGCCCTCGCCGGGAGGCGTGGTGAATCCGACCTGGTTGTTGATGTTCAGGTGTACGGTGCCGCCGGTGCGATAGGCCCGCAGCTGCGACATCTGGAGGATCTCCGCGACGATGCCCTGCCCGGCCATGGCCGCGTCTCCATGCACCATCACGGGGAGCACCGTGAAGCTGCCGATCGGTTTGCGGTCCTGCTTTGCGCGAACGACGCCTTCGAGCACGCCGTCGACTGCTTCGAGATGGGAGGGGTTGGCCGCGAGGTAGACCGGAATCTGATCGCCCGTCGCACTCGTGAAGGTGCCCTCCGTGCCGAGGTGGTATTTGACATCCCCCGAGCCCTGCACGGTGCGCGGGTCCTGCGTGCCCTCGAACTCGCGGAAGATCTGGCCGTAGGTCTTGCCGGCGATATTGGTGAGCACGTTGAGGCGACCGCGGTGGGCCATGCCGATCGCGACCTCGTCGAGGTCTGCCTCGGCGGCGCCCTGCAGGATGGCGTCGAGCAGGGCGATCGTGGATTCGCCGCCCTCGAGGCTGAACCGCTTCTGGCCGACGTACTTGGTCTGCAGGAAGGTTTCGAAAGCCTCTGCCTCGTTGAGCTTGCCGAGAATGCGCAGCTGCTCGTCTTTGGTCGGTTTCGTGTAGGCCTTTTCGACGTGTTCCTGGATCCAGCGACGCTGTTCCGGGTCCTGGATATGCATGTACTCGATGCCGATCGTGCGGCAGTAGGAGTCGCGGAGCACGCCGAGGATTTCACGCAGCAGCGCAGAACGCTTGCCGCCGAACCCTCCGGTCACGAACTCGCGGTCGAGATCCCAGAAGGTGAGACCGTGGCTCGAGATCTCGAGGTCGTGGTGCGATCGCTGACGGTATTCGAGCGGATCGACGTCGGCCATGAGGTGGCCACGCACACGGAAGGAGTTGATGAGCTCCTGCACCCTGGCGGTCTTGCCCACCTGGTTGGCGAGGTCGACGTGGATGTCGGATGCCCAGTGGATCGGGTCATAGGGAATGCGCAGGTCCGCGAAGATTCCCTCGTAGAATCCGCGCTGGCCGATGAGCAGCTCGTGCACCTTCTTGAGGAACTCGCCGGAACCGGCACCCTGGATGACGCGGTGATCATAGGTCGAAGTGAGGGTGATCGTCTTGCCGATGCCGAGCTCGGCAAGGGTCTCGAGCGACATGCCCTGGAACTCGGCGGGATATTCGAGCGCGCCTGCGCCGATGATGCTTCCGGCTCCACGCATCAGGCGGGGGACCGAGTGCTCTGTCCCGATTCCACCCGGGTTGGTGAGGGAGATGGTGTTGCCCTGGAAGTCGGCTGCGGTGAGCTTGTTGGCGCGGGCGCGGGCGACGACATCCTCATAGGCCACGAGGAAGTCGCCGAAACTCATCGTCTCGGCGCGCTTGATACCGGGAACGAGCAGTGCACGGGTGCCGTCGGGCTTCGGCAGGTCGATTGCGATACCGAGGTTGATGTGTGCGGGGGAGACGACGGAAGGCTTGCCGTCCACCTCTTCATAGAACACGTTCTGGCTCGGGAACTCCGTGAGCGTCTTGACCATCGCCCAGGCGAGGATGTGGGTGAACGACACCTTGCCGCCCCGGGCGCGCTTGAGATGGTTGTTGATCACGATGCGGTTGTCGATCATGAGCTTCGCGGGGATGGTGCGAACGCTTGTCGCCGTCGGGACGGTGAGGCTGGCATCCATGTTGGAGGCAAGCGACTTCGCCATCCCTTTGAGCGTCGACACCACGTCCTGTGCCTCTGCTGGCAGTGCCACCGTGTCCGGGGATGCCGCAGGTGCCTCGGCGGGGATGGGCTGCGGCTTGGGCTGCAGAGAGGTGGTACGGGCGACGGGCTGGCTGCCGGTCGTTGGAGCCGTGGGCTCGACCGGAGCGGAGGGCGCCGGAGCTTCCGGTGCGGCAGGCGCCGGCTGTGCGTCGGTGACGACTTCGGGGGCCTGGGGCTGCTCTGCCGCAGTGGCCTCCGTGGGTGCTGCTTCCGCCTCTGCGGGAGCTGCCGCTTCACTCGCCGTCTGGTGGTAGCTCTCGAGAATCGGCCACCACGACTGGTCCACCGAATTCTTGTCTACAAGGAATCGCTCGTACATTTCGTCTACGAGCCATTCGTTGGCTCCGAATTCGCCCGAGGATCCATCCTCCGGTGCAAGTCCGGTCACTTGGCTTGACACAGCCTACCGCCACCCTCTTTTATATGCGCTGTCCACTATCGCTGGCTTGAATGTCGTCTGCGGCCTTCACGGCCGCACACACCCATCAAGCTTAATCGTTTTCAAGCGGCAGCACCGACCGGCAGCCCTAGGGATTACCTTTAAAATCATGGAATTCTACGAGACCGCGCCAAGCCACGACTTGACCTATTCCGACGTTTTCCTGGTGCCGAGCCATTCGGAGGTCGGGAGCAGGCTCTCGGTCTCGCTCGCGCCCAGGGACGGTACCGGCGCGACCATTCCGATCGTCTCCGCGAACATGAATTCCGTGACCGGACCGCGTCTCGCGGCGACCCTGGCCCGTCGTGGCGGCCTCGGCGTTCTGCCACAGGACCTTCATCTTCAGGACCTGGATGCCGCGATCCGCTGGGTGAAGGACCAGCCGGTCGCCTTCGACACTCCGCTCGTGCTCCGCCCCGAGCAGACCGTCGCCGATGCGCTGCGGCAGATTCCCGCCATCGGGGACCACGGCATAGTGATCAAGGACGAGCACGGCGAGTTCCTCGGGTGCATCTCCGCCGCACGCCTGGGAACGGCACTGGCCGATGCGAGGCTCGGTGATCTGCTGCACGGGCGCCTCGCCTCGATCGACGCCGACGACGTGACCGACCCTCGCGCGGCCTTCGACCTCATGGTGGCAGCCGATCTCCAATTCGCGCCGGTACTGCATCACGGCGAAGTGGTCGGGACCCTCAGCCGTACGAGCGCGTTGCGTTCCACCCTCTACCAACCCGCGCTCGACGCATCCGGCCGCCTGCGGGTCGCCGCCGCCCTCGGCATCAACGGCGATGTCGCCGGCAAGGCGAAGGCGCTCACCGCCGCGGGCGTCGACGTGCTCGTGCTGGACACCGCGCACGGCCACCAGGACGGCATGCTCCGGGCGATCAAGACGGTCGCCGACCTGGGACTCGGCCTTCCGATCGTTGCGGGCAACGTCGTCACTACCGTGGCCGTGAACGACCTCATCGCCGCGGGGGCCACCATCGTCAAGGTCGGCGTCGGTCCGGGCGCCATGTGCACCACCCGAATGATGACGGCCGTCGGCCGTCCGCAGTTCTCCGCCGTGCTCGAGACGGCAGAAGCCGCTCGCCAGCTCGGTGCACATGTGTGGGCGGACGGCGGAGTCCGCTATCCGCGAGACGTGGCGCTCGCGCTCGCCGCTGGGGCGGCATCCGTCATGATCGGTTCCTGGTTCGCCGGCACCATCGAGGCGCCGGGAACACTCGAGACGGATGACGCCGGTCGCCTTTACAAGGAGAGCTGGGGGATGGCCTCGACGAAAGCCGTGCACGACCGCTTCGACCGCCTCGACCCGTACGAACTCGCCCGCAAGGAGCTGTTCGCCGAGGGCATCTCCTCGTCGAAGATCTACCTCGATCCGCTGCGGCCGTCGATCGAAGACCTGCTCGACATGATCACCTCGGGCGTTCGCAGCTCGCTCACCTACGCCGGGGCATCGAACCTCGTGGAGTTCCACGAGCGTGCGCTCGTTGGCATCCAGTCCGCGGCAGGCTATGAAGAAGGCAAGGCCCTGCCCGTCTCCTGGTGACTGCCGAGGGGCTTTCTCCCGGCCCGTCGTTCAGTAGACTCGATCAGATAATGGACGACCCTCCCCCTAGGCGCCGTGCCGGCCAGATTCATGTCGAGCAGCCCCATGTATGAGCTGATCATGCTGGGCGTCGGGATCATCCTGACCATCGGCACCGGTTTTTTCGTCGCCTCCGAGTTTTCCCTCGTCAACCTCAACCGTTCCGACCTCGAATCGCGCGTCGCCAGGGGCGAGAAGAACCTCGGCATGACGATCGGCGCCCTCAAGGTCACGTCGACCCATCTCTCGAGCGCGCAACTCGGCATCACGCTCACGACGCTGCTCACCGGCTACACGATCGAGCCGGCGATCAGTTACTTCCTCCTCGCACCGCTGACCGCGATCGGCTGGTCATCGCCCGTCGTGACGACGGTCGCCTCGATCATCGCCGTGATCGTCGCGACCCTGCTCTCGATGATCGTCGGCGAGCTCGTGCCGAAGAACTTCGCGCTCGCGCTGCCACTGCCGACCGCGAAGCTCGTCATCCCGTTCCAGGTCGGGTTCACGGCCGTGTTCAAGCCATTCGTCGCCCTCCTCAACAACACGGCCAATGTCATCCTGCGCACCGTCGGCATCGAACCGAAGGAAGAACTCTCCTCCGCCCGAACCGCAGAAGAATTGCGCTCGCTGGTGCGGCGCTCGGCGACGGAAGGCAGTCTCGACCGGGATACCGCGACCCTGCTCTCTCGCACACTCGTGTTCAGCGAGCACATCGCCTCCGACGTCATGACGCCGCGCCCTCGCGTGACCAGTGTCGACCGGACCTCCTCGGCGCAGACCGTGCTCGACCTCGCGAAGCAGACCGGATACTCGCGTTTTCCGGTCGTCGATGACGGCATCGACGACGTGGTGGGTCTCGTGCATATCAAGCAGGCCGTCGCCGTTCCGCGGCAGAAGCGGGCGGACGTGCCGGTCTCGGCCTTGCAGACCGACGCGCTGCGCGTGCCGGAGACGATGAAACTCGACCTCCTGCTCGGCGAGTTGCGCGGTCGCGGCTACCAGATGGCCGTCGTCGTCGACGAATACGGCGGCACGGCCGGAGTAGCGACTCTCGAGGACCTGGTCGAGGAACTCGTCGGCGAGGTGGCGGACGAACACGATCGCACGCGCGCCGGCGTGGTCCGGTCCCGCGACTGGCTGACCTTCCCCGGGATGCTGCGTCCGGACGAGTTGCTCGAGCGAGCCGATGTCACCGTGCCGGAAGACGGGCCGTACGAGACCGTCGGGGGCTTCATCATGAGCGAACTGGGGCGTCTACCCGTGGTCGGCGACACCGTGTCCATCGAGGCAGGCGAGTTCCGTGTCGAGCGCATGGACGGCAGGCGGATCGATCGCGTTCGCTTCACCCCGTCCCCGGACGACGGCAACGGCGGTGACCGCTCGTGAGCGACTGGTCGGGAATCGCATGGCTCGTGGTGCTGCTGTTCGTCAACGCCTTCTTCGTCGGCGCAGAGTTCGCGGTCATTTCCGCGCGCCGCTCGCAGATCGAGCCGAGGGCGGAGGCCGGCAGCCGGGCCGCGAAGACGACCCTGTACGCGATGGAGCACGCGACGATGATGCTCGCGACGAGCCAGCTGGGCATCACGGTCTGCTCGCTGCTCATCCTGAACGTCTCAGAACCTGCACTCCATCACCTGCTGGAACTGCCGCTCGCGCTCACCGGCTGGCCTGAGGAGGTTCTCGGCACGATCGCCTTCGTGATCACGCTCGTGATCGTCTCGTTCCTCCACGTCGTGTTCGGCGAGATGGTGCCGAAGAACCTCTCCTTCTCGGTGCCGGATCGTGCCGCGCTGATCCTCGCGCCGCCGCTCGTGTTCCTTTCGATGGCCTTCCGGCCGATCATCATCGCCCTCAACGCGACGGCCAACGGATTCCTGCGGTTGTTCCGCGTCGAACCGAAGAACGAGGCGAACAGTGCGTTCACTGTCGACGAGGTAGCGAATATCGTTGCTCAGTCCACCAGGGAGGGCGTGCTCACCGACAACATCGGAGCGCTCAACGCCGCCTTCGAGTTCAGCACCAAGAAGGTCAAGGACATCGCAGTGGGGATGCCGGATC
>JAODMW010000129.1 GCA_025464815.1 Microbacteriaceae bacterium
ACGGTGGCTCGATCATTCTCACCAGCTCGGAGGCCGGGCTTCGGGGCTACGCCAATGCCGGTCACTACGTGTCTGCCAAGCACGGCGTTGTCGGGCTCATGCGCACTCTCGCGCTCGAACTCGCGAACGACATGATCCGCGTCAACAGCATCCATCCGACCCAGGTCGACACCGACATGATCCAGAACGAGGCGACCTACCGGTTGTTTCGCCCCGATCTCGAGCACCCGACGCGCGAGGATTTCGCGCCGGCATCGCAGTCGGTCAACGCGCTGCCCATCCCCTGGGTGGAAGCGGTCGACATCTCGAATGCCCTGCTGTTCCTCGCCTCGGATGAAGCGCGCTTCGTCACCGGCGTCATGCTGCCCGTCGACGCGGGCTGCTTCCTGAAATAGCCACCCGCCGACGACGGCGGACAGAGAAAGGAGCACGCGATGGGGCGTGTAGAAGGAAAGGTGGCGTTCATCACGGGTGCCGCACGAGGACAGGGTCGCAGTCACGCGATCCGGCTGGCCCAGGAGGGCGCCGACATCATCGCCATCGACATCTGCGAGGCGCTCCCGGAGAACACCTATCCACCGGCGACGGAGGAGGATCTCGCGGAGACCGTGCGGCAGGTCGAGGCGCTCGACCGCAGGATCGTGGCGTCGAAGGCGGACGTGCGCGACTTCGCCCAGCTGAAGAAGGCGGTGGATGACGGGGTCGCCCAGCTCGGACGGCTCGATATCGTCTCGGCGAACGCCGGCATCGGCGGAACACCCAATCGCTCGGAGGACATCCCGGAAGACGAGTGGACCAACATGCTCGATATCAACCTGTCCGGGGTCTGGCGTACGGCCAAGGCGGCCATCCCCCACCTCAAGGCGGGCGGTCGAGGCGGCTCCATCATCCTCACGAGTTCGGATGCCGGCCTGTTCGCCTACGAGAACATCTCGCACTACGTCTCCGCCAAGCACGGCGTCGTCGGCCTGATGCGGACGCTCGCGCTCGAGCTCGCGCCCGATTTCATCCGCGTGAACAGCGTGCACCCGACGACGGTCAACACCCCGATGGTGCAGAACGAGGGAACGTACAGGCTGTTCCGGCCGGACCTCGAGAATCCGACGCGGGACGATTTCGCCGCTGCCGCCGTCTCGATGAACGCGCTGCCGATCCCGTGGGTGGAGCCGGTCGACATCTCTAACGCGGTGCTGTTCTTCGCATCGGACGAGTCGCGTTACGTGACGGGCGTTCCCCTCGCCGTCGACGCTGGCGCTGCGATCAAATAGCACCGCGCTGGCGCCGCAATCAAATAGCGCACACCTTCAGAACTAGAGACAGGAAAGAGAGAACATCATGGGAAGACTGGATGGCAAAGTCGCCTTCATCACGGGCGCGGCGAGAGGACAGGGACGCAGCCACGCGCTGCGCCTGGCCCAGGAAGGCGCCGACATCATCGCTATCGACATCGCCGCCCAGATGGGCAGCGTGCCATATGACATGGCGACGCCGGCCGACCTGGCCGAGACCGTCAGGCAGATTGAAGCGCTCGATCGCCGCATCATCGCAACGCAGGCGGATGTGCGCGACTACGACGCGGTGAAATCCGCACTGGATGACGGGGTCGCGCAGCTCGGCAAGCTCGACATCGTCTCGGCCAACGCCGGCATCTTCAGCTTCGGCACGATGGAGGAGCTGACCGACGTCGAGTGGGACGAGCTGCAGGACGTCAACCTCAAGGGTGTCTGGCACACGGCCAAGGCCGCGATCCCGCACCTTCGCGCGAACGGCGGCGGTTCGATGATCCTCACCAGTTCGTCTGCCGGCGTCAAGGCGGTGCCGAACATCGGGCACTACGTCGCGGCCAAGCACGGTGTCATCGGACTGATGAAGACGCTCGCGCTCGAACTCGCGAACGACATGATCAGGGTCAACACCGTCAATCCGACCAGCGTCAACACCGACATGATCCAGAACGCCGCCACGTACGAGCTGTTCGCGCCCGACCTTCCGGTGGCGGAGCGGACGAAGGAGGTCATCGGCGAGCGCTTCAAGACGATGAACGCGCTGCCGATCCCGTGGGTCGAGGCGGTCGACATCTCGAACGCCGTGCTGTTCCTCGCCTCGGACGAGGCGCGCTACATCACCGGGGTCGTCTTCCCCGTCGACGCCGGCCAGCTGGTCAAATAACCACGCGGGGCGACACGGCACCGTGTCGCCCCGCCAACCCGTGCCAGATGAAGGAGAATCCGTGGCGCAAACGACCATCGCCGACACCCGGAAGCGGGTCGCATCGCACCTCGTCGGCCGCGAACGTGAACTGGAGCTCATGCTCGCCGCGGTCGCCGCCGGTCGCGACATCGTGCTCGAGGGGCCGCCCGGCACCAGCAAGACGACGATGCTCAAGGCGATCACCGAGGAGTGGGGCATTCCGCTGCTCTTCGTCGAGGGAAATGCCGATCTGACGCCGGCCAAGCTCGTCGGCCACCACAATCCGGCTCGCGTGCTCAAGGAGGACTACAGCGCCGACAACTTCGTCGCGGGGCCACTCATCGAGGCGATGCAGAGGGGCGGGTTCCTCTACATCGAGGAGTTCAACCGTGCGCCGGAAGACACCCTCAATACGCTGCTGACAGCGATGGCCGACAGGTCGATCGCGGTGCCCCGGGTCGGAACGATCGTGGCCGAGCCGACCTTCCGGGTGGTCGCCTCGATGAACCCGTACGACAATGTGGGAACGACACGCCTGTCCACCAGCGTGCACGACCGGCTCAACCGGCTCTCGATCGGCTACCAGGATGCTCCCGCGGAGGAGGGGATCGTCACGCTGCGCACCCATGCCGAAGGCGCACTGCAACGGCGGATGGTGGAGGACGCGGTCGCGGTCACGCGCGCGACTCGAGAGCATCCGGACATCCGGCAGGGCAGCAGCGTGCGCGGGGCGATCGACTGCGTGCTGGTCGCTGAGCGACTGGCCGAGCTGCGCGATGTCCTGCACGCCGACGATTCGGGCTACCCCGAACTGTTCTACGACGCGATGATCGTTTCGCTCTCAGGCCGCATCCATCTCGACGAGGCGGTCGAGTCGACGCCGGAGCATGTGCTGCGCGAGATCTGGGAAGATCACTTCATTCTTCAACCGGCCATCGCCGAGCCCGGCTGAAGGGGTGTCGAGGCCGACACGCCGATACGACGCGAGGCCGGACCGAAAAAGAGCCGCGCGATGCAGCCCCTGCGGCGCAAACCGAAGCAACTCGACGAGGAGCCGACGGTGTTCGAAGCGGGGAAGGGCGGCGATGGCATGGTGCTGCGCGCCGAGCCGTCGCGTGATGCGGGCACGGCGAAAACGAAACCCGGCGACTCCACCTCCGGTGTGACCGACGAGGGCGCCGAGCTCGTACTCGCCGGCACGGACGCGGCGGATACCGACCCGACCGCTCGAGCGCGCGCTCGGCAGATCGCCGCACGCCTGTCGATCCGCAGGCCGCGGAACGACGGAACGGGGCAGCGCGGAGCGGGAACGCTCGCGAGCCTGCCGTACCGAGGCGGGTCGGACGAGATCGATCTCGACAAGACCATCGAGGTCCTGGCCGAGCATCCGATGCCGGACGACGAGGACATCATCGTGCGCGACCGGGTGCGAACCCGTCGGTCGGTGGTGCTCGCGATCGATATCTCCGGTTCGATGAAGGGCGAGCGCGTCCAGACGGCGGCGGCCACCGTCGGAGCGCTGGCCGGTGAACTGCGGCATGACGCTCTCGCGGTCATCGCCTTCTGGTCGGATGCGGCTGTGCTGCTGCGACTCGGCGAGCCGGTGCATCCGATGGACCTGCTCGACACGATGCTGCGAATGCCCGCGAGAGGGCTCACCAACATCTCCTTCCCGCTCGAGCTTGCCGGCCAGCAACTCGCCCGCGTCCCGGTGAGGGACGCCAGGGTCGTTCTGCTCTCGGACTGCGTGCACAACGCGGGGCCGGATCCACGGGGGGCCGCCGTACGGCTTCCCCGGCTCGACGTGCTCATCGACGTCAGCGGCGAGAAAGACGTCGACCTCGGGCGCGATCTGGCCCGCGTCGGGCGAGGGAAGGCGCAACTCGTGCACGGCTATCGCGACGTCGCGCCCGCGCTGAGCGTGTTGTTCGGAGCGTGACTGTGCGGTCTCACAGCATCCTGTCCTTTTATTTGGCATCGAGTGCCATTAGTGTCGGAAGAGTCGTGGAACCTCGTCGTACCGGCCGGGTTCCGAACTGAGAAAAGGAGAATCGCATGACTGGAAAGCTCGAGGGCAAAGTCGCCTTCGTCACCGGAGCAGCTCGCGGCCAGGGCCGCGCGCACGCGGTGAAACTCGCGCAGGAGGGTGCGGACATCATCGCCATCGACCTGGCCGGCCCGATCCCCCTCGTTCCCTACGACTCACCGACACTGGACGACCTGAAAGAAACCGTGCGTCTCGTCGAAGCCATCGACCGGCGGATCATCTTCGAACAGGGTGACGTTCGCGACCTGGAGAAGATGCGCAGTTTCGTGGATGCGTCCGTCGCCGAACTGGGCAGGCTCGACATCGTGGTCGCGAACGCCGGCATCTGCATCCCCGCCCGATGGGATGAGACGACACCCGAGATGTTCCAGGTCACCATGGATACCAATGTCGTCGGCGTCTGGAACACCGTGATGGTCGGCGCGCCCCACCTCGTGACGGGCGGCGGAGGCTCGATCATCCTCACGAGCTCGTATGCCGGCAAGAAGGTGCAGCCGTTCATGGTGCACTACACGACAAGCAAACATGCCGTCACCGGCATGACCAGAGCATTCGCCGCGGAGCTCGGGCGGCACAATATCCGGGTCAACAGCGTGCATCCCGGTGCCGTCAACACCCCGATGGGATCGGGCAACATGATGGCGGCGCTCACCCACGCGGCGGAGACCAACCCCGTGCTCAACAACATGGGAACGCCGTTCTTGCCGACCTTCGCCGCAGAGGCGGAAGACATCGCCAACGCCGTCGCGTTCCTGGCCTCGGATGACGCCCGGCTCATCACCTCGGAGCACCTGAGCATCGACCAGGGCGCGCAGTACTTCTAGATCGTGTAGTGCACCATCGCCGCATCCGCCGAAGGGGCGGATGCGGCACCGGCAGGCTGAGCACCACCGGTAGCATGCCGAAAGAAAGAGAGAAATCCAATGGCGAAGAATGCATGGTTCGAGACCGTCGCCGAGGCGCAGCGTCGAGCCAGGAAGCGACTGCCATCGTCCGTCTACGGCGCGCTGGTGGCCGGCTCGGAGAAGGGCCTGACCGTCGATGACAACATGGCGGCGTTCAGCGAACTCGGCTTCGCGCCCCACGTGGCCGGGCACAAACCGGAACGCGACCTGTCGACGACAGTCATGGGCATCCCGATCTCGCTGCCCGTGATCATCTCGCCGACGGGCGTGCAGGCCGTGCACCCTGACGGCGAAGTGGCCGTGGCGCGCGCCGCGAACAACCGCGGCACGATCATGGGACTCAGTTCGTTCGCGAGCAAGCCGGTCGAGGAGGTCGCCGCTGCGAACCAGAACCTGTTCTTCCAGATGTACTGGACCGGCACGCGCGAGGCGATGGTGCAGCGGATGGATCGCGCTCGCGCCGCGGGAGCGAAGGGTCTCATCGCCACGCTCGACTGGTCGTTCTCCAACGGCCGGGATTGGGGCAGCCCGACCATTCCCGACAAGATGAGCCTCAAGACCATGGTGACGTTCGCGCCGAACGTGCTGCCGCATCCGAAGTGGCTGTGGGAGTTCGCCAAGACACGCCACTTTCCCGACCTCACGACCCCGAATCTCGCGCCACCCGGCGGTTCGGCCCCGACCTTCTTCGGCGCCTATTACGAGTGGATGCAGACGCCTCCGCCGACCTGGGAAGACGTCGAATGGTTGCGCAAGGAGTGGGGCGGACCGTTCATGCTCAAGGGTGTGACGCGAGTGGACGACGCGAGACGTGCGATCGATGCCGGCGTCACCGCGATCTCGGTCTCCAATCATGGCGGCAACAACCTCGACGGCACTCCGGCGACGATCCGCGTGCTCCAGTCGGTGGCCAGGGTGGTCGACAACCAGGTCGAGATCGTGCTCGACGGCGGTGTGCGCCGGGGAAGCGACGTCGCGAAGGCCCTCGCCCTCGGAGCCCGCGCCGTCATGATCGGCCGCGCCTACCTGTGGGGGCTCGCGGCGAACGGCCAGGCCGGGGTCGAGAATGTGCTCGACATCCTGCGCGGCGGACTCGACTCCGCCGTGCTCGGACTCGGCCACTCCTCGATCAAGGAGCTCTCGCCCGCCGACCTCTACATCCCGCCGACGTTCTCGCGGACGCTCGGAGCGGATGCCGCCGCTCCCGCGAGCCCGGCGGCTCCGGCTCCGGCTGCCAAGGCGTCGGCGCCGAAGAAGCCTCCGGCACGGTCGACGGCGAAGTCCTGAGCGAAGTCGCGATAGCGTGATCGAAAGGAGCGCGCGGGTGACAGAGCTGTTGGCAGATAAGACATGGCCGACGGTCTCCGGCGCGCCGCTGGTGCTCGTGCCGCTCGGATCGACCGAACAGCACGGGCCTCACCTGCCGTTCTCCACCGACAGCGTGATCGCCACGGCGGTCGCGCTCGGTGTTGCCGCGAGCATCCGTGCGACCCGTGCGGTCGTCGTCGCGCCGACCGTCTCGTACGGGGCGAGCGGCGAACACCAGTCGTTCCCCGGCACGGTCTCGATCGGCCACGAGGCCCTGCAGTTGGCCATCATCGAACTCGTTCGCTCCCTGTCGACGTGGGCGAGCGGCATCCTCTTCGTCAATGGGCACGGAGGGAATGTGACATCGCTCCAGGCGGCGATTCCGCAGATGATCACGGAAGCGCACCGGGTCGCCTGGGTGCCGTGCACCGTACGACACGGCGATGCGCACGCCGGTCGGGTCGAGACCTCGCTCATGCTCCATCTCGCACCGGGATCGGTCGAACTGTCGCAAGCCCGCCCCGGCAACGTGGCCCCGGTGAGCGAGCTCCTGGCGGTAATGAAGGTCGGCGGCACCCGGGCGGTTTCACCCTCCGGAGTGCTCGGCGATCCGACCGGGGCGAACGCGACCGAGGGGGCCGCACTGCTCGACGAGATGATCGAGACGGCGTTGCGACGCCTCACCACCTACACGGTCGATGAACGAGGGTGCCTGACATGACAGGCCAGCTTCCCGATGGCTTCACCGTGCGACTGAACCGCCGGGTGCGGGTGCGCGACGGCGGCCGCGCGCTGATCGGCGGTGCACCGACACGGGTGCTCTATCTGACGGATGCCGCGACCGGCATGATCGCCGACCGCACGATCCGCGTCATGGATGCCGGCACCCGAGCGCTCGCAGACCGGCTTCTCGATGCGGGAATGGCCGACCCCGTGCTGGGATCACTGCCCGAAATCGATGAAGCGGAGGTCACCTTCGTCGTACCGGTCTTCGGGCGACCGCGAGCCCTCGACCGGCTGCTCGACAGCATCGGACCGGAACGCCAGGTCATCGTGGTGGACGACGTCTCCCCCGACCGGGCGGCGATCATGGAGGTGGTCGAAGCGCACGGCGCGCGCTTCCTGCCCCTTGCCGCCAACGGCGGGCCGGCGGCGGCCCGCAACGAGGGACTGAAGCACGTCACGACGCCTTTCGTCGCGTTCGTCGACTCCGACATCGTGCTCGACCCCGACGCCACGTCTGCGCTGCTCAGGCACTTCGCCGATCCGAAGGTCGCGCTGGCGGCCCCGCGAGTCCTCGGGCTCCAGGACGATGCGGGGATGAACTGGATCGGCCGCTACGAGGAGGCGAGATCGTCGCTGGATCTCGGCATCCATCCGGCCACGGTCCGACCTCGTTCGCCCGTCTCCTGGGTGCCAGGGGCTTTTCTCGTCGCGCGGGTGGACGCGATCGGTGAGGGCTTCAGCGCCGATATGCGTGAGGGCGAAGACGTCGATCTCGTGTGGCGTCTGGCAGAGCAGGGCTGGCGTATCCGCTTCGAACCGGAGGCCAGGGTCTGGCACGAGCACCGACAGACGGTCGGCGACTGGCTCTCGCGCAAGGCCTTCTACGGCAGCTCGGCGCATCCGCTGTCGGTGCGCCATCCTCGCGACATTGCACCCGCCGTGCTGGCGCCATGGAGTGCCGGGGTGATGGCCGCACTGCTGGCCCAGCGTCGTTGGTCCGTTCCTGTCGCGCTGGCGATCTCGGGCGTCGCCGCCTGGCGGATCGCCCGCAAGCTCGGCCGCAGCGAGCATCCCCTCAGGGTCGCGGCAGGCCTGACCTCCGAGGGTGTCCTGGCTTCGATCACCCAGACGATGGCCCTCCTCGTGCGCCACTGGTGGCCTCTGGCGGTGGTCGCGAGCGTGTCCTCACGGCGAGCGCGGCGAGCGCTCCTGGTGTCGAGCGTCCTCGATGTGATCCTCGAATACCGTCGGACACGACCACGCCTCGACCCGGTCCGCTTCGGAATCGCGCGCCGGCTGGACGACCTGGCCTACGGCGCGGGAGTCTGGTTCAGCGCGATCAAGGGCAGGTCGCCCAAGGCCCTGTTGCCCGACATCCGTCGTCACTGATTCCCGCCGCTGCCCATCCCGATTCCCGTACGTCTCCGCACCTCGCTGCACCTCGCTGCGCATAACTCCTGCAATTTCGGTGAAGCGGAAGAGGCGGCGCCCGGAATCCCGGGCCTCGGCGACACAGTTCGGGAGAATTGCAGGAGTTATGCGCAAAGGTCACGGCAGCGCAGTGGCGACGCTCGTCTAGGACGTGGGAGAGTCGAGGCCCTGGACGATCGCGGCCGTGATGGCATCGAGCTGCTGCACCTGCTCCGCGGTGAGCCGCGAAAAGGCGCGTGCACGAACCTCGGTCGCCTGGAGGGGCGAGACGTGCCTGACCGTCTGGATGCCGGCATCCGTGAGCTGCACGAACTGCACGCGCCGGTCATCCGTCGATCTGCTGCGGCGCAGCCAACCGGACTTCTCCATGCTCGCCACGGCGTGGGTGAGGCGACTGAGCGAGTAGCGCAGCTGGGCCGCGAGCGCGCCCATCGCGAGACGACGGCCCGGGGTCTCGTAGAGAAGGACGAGCGCCTTGTAGTAGGCGTGGGGCATGCCACCGTCTCGTTGAGACTGCCGGTCGAGGGCTCCGTCGAGCACGAGAGTCGCCAGCATAAGCGACCGCCAGGCGTGCTGCTGTTCGTCCGTCAATCCGCTCACGACTCGACTCTAGCGGAATACTTGAAGGCTCAACTAAGTTGTACTGACCATGAATACCCAGGATCTGCTCGCCGCCGACACCTCGATGGGACCGGTGACACTGCTCGTCGCCGACCTCGACGCTCTCACCGCCTACTACCGCGACGCCGTTGCACTCAGCGTGCTGGCCGCCACCGCGGACACCGTCACGCTCGGCCGGGGGACCACGCCCCTCATCATCCTTCGTGCGGCACCGGAACTCGTCCACGCCTCCCCCCGCGATGCCGGACTGTTCCACACGGCGATCCTGTTCGACAGCGAGGCGTCGCTGGCCGCTGCGGTCTATTCGGTGGCGACGAAGGCGCCGGGAACCTTCACCGGCAGCTCCGACCACCTCGTGAGCAAGGCTTTCTACTTCACCGACCCGGAGGGCAACGGCGTCGAACTGTACTGGGACCGCGACCGCACACAGTGGAGCTGGACCCATGGCCAGATCGAGATGTCGACGCTCTTCCTCGACCCGAACGCGTTCCTGCGGGAACACCTCACGGAGGAGGCCGTCGACGTGCCCAATTTCGGCGATGCGGTGGTCGGGCACGTGCACCTGTCCGTCGGTGACGTTGCCACGGCGAAGGAGTTCTACGTCGACCGGCTCGGCTTCGAGCAGACCGCCGCGCTCGCCGGCTCCGCGCTCTTCGTGAGCGCGGGCGGCTACCACCACCACATGGCGATGAACACCTGGAACAGCGCCGGGGCCGGACGCCGCGCGCGCACCCTCGGTCTCGGCCGGGTCGACATCCTCGTGCCGAGCTCCGACGATCTCGGCTCGCTCGGCGAGCGGATGCAGCACTACGGCATCGGAACCCGCGACGACGGCCAGACCCTCAGCTTCGACGACCCATGGGCCAACCTCATCCGGGTGACGACTGCTCCCTGAGTCGCTCGGCTAGAATCGAGGCATCCATCCGCAGACGAACTCGTTGGAGTTATTGGTGCCCACAATCGTCGTCGAGGTAATGCCCAAAGCCGAACTGCTTGACCCACAGGGCAAGGCAGTCGCGGGAGCCCTCATCCGACTCGGCAAGACCCGGTTCAGCGCCGTGCGTATCGGCAAGCGCTTCGAGCTGACGGTCGACGGCGAGGTGACGGATGCCGTGCTCGCCGAGGTCACGGACCTCGCGAACGATATGTTCTCCAACTCGGTCATCGAAGACGTGGTCTCGATCACCGTCCTCGACAACAGCGGAGCGGTCGCCTCGTGACCAGCATCGGCGTCGTCACCTTCCCCGGCTCACTCGACGACCGTGACGCCCAGCGCGCGATACGGCTCGCCGGTGCCACGCCGGTCGCACTCTGGCACGGCGAACACGACCTCAAGGGCGTCGACGCGATCGTGCTGCCCGGAGGCTTCAGCTACGGCGACTACCTGCGCTGCGGCGCCATCGCGAGCTTCTCGCCGATCATGGCCGAAGTCATCGACGCCGCCGCCAAGGGGATGCCGGTGCTCGGCATCTGCAACGGCTTCCAGATGCTCGCCGAGGCGCACCTCCTCGCCGGCGGCCTCATCCGCAACTCCCACGGCAGTTTCATCTGCCGCGACCAGAGGCTCCGCGTCGAGAACACATCGACCGCCTGGACCAACGAGTTCGACGACGGAGCCGAGATCACCATCCCGCTCAAGAACGGCGAGGGCGGATTCATCGCTGCCGCCGAGACCATCGCGCGCCTCGAGGGCGAAGGCCAGGTGGCGTTCCGCTACCTCGACGTGAACCCGAACGGTTCGATCAATGACATCGCCGGCGTGACCAACGAGCGCGGCAACGTGGTCGGCCTCATGCCGCATCCCGAGCACGCGACCGAGGAGGGCTTCGGCCCCGACACGGCGCTTGCCATGCGCAACGGCACCGACGGACTGAAGTTCTTCACCAGCGCCATCCGCTCGCTCGTCTCCGCCTGAGCGGTTACTTTTCCGACGGCTCCTGCGGCATCAGCGCTCTCTGATGCGCCAGCCAGTCAGTGGCAGGATGTTTGCGATAGGTATGACTATCGCCACAGGTGGGAGAACCATGGCCAGCAAAAATCACCGCGTCGCCGTGCTCGTGCTCGAGGGTGCGAAGCCGCTCGACGTCGGCATCCCCGCGCAGGTGTTCTCCAACCGGCCCAGCATGCCCTACGAGGTGCGTGTATGCGGTGCCGCGTCCGGCCCGGTGACCGGCGGCGACGGACTCTCGTACTACGTGGCCGAGGGGCTCGAAGCTCTCGAACATGCTGACACGATTTTCATCCCCGGCTACCGGGAGCCGGCGACCACGGAACCGCCTATAGCGGTCGTCGAAGCTCTCCAAGCCGCCCAAGAGCGTGGAACCCGCATCGCGGCCATCTCGACGGGGGCTTTCGCGTTGGCGGCGACGGGCCTGCTCGACGGCAAGCGGGCGACCACCCACTGGCACTACACGAAGGCCCTGGCCGCGAGGCATCCGCTCGTGCTGGTGGACGAGAACGTGCTCTTCGTGGACGAGGGCGACGTGCTCACGTCTGCCGGCGCGGCATCCGGGATCGACCTCTGCCTGCACCTGGTACGTCGCGACCACGGCGTGGGGCTCTCCAATCACGTGGCGAGACGGTTGGTGGCTGCGCCTTACCGCAGCGGAGGACAGGCGCAGTATGTTCCCCGAAGCGTGCCGGAGCCGCTCGGCGACCTGTTCGCGAGCACGCGTGAGTGGGTTCTGGAACACGTAGCCGAAAGGCTGACGCTCGAGGTATTGGCCCGCAACGCACGGGTGTCGGCTCGCACCCTCTCGCGGCGGTTCGTGGACGACACCGGCAATACCCCCATGCAGTGGGTGCTCAGGGCGCGGGTGGACCTGGCGCGCGAACTGCTCGAAAGCACGGACCTGGGCGTGGAGCAGATCGCCGACCGGGTCGGACTCGGCACCGGTGCCAACCTGCGCCTGCACTTCCAGCGCATTCTCGGCACCTCGCCCACGGAGTATCGCCACACGTTTTCCGCCTGAGATCGCGCTGGCGATATCCTTGCGGGCTGTGGCATAGCCTGTGGCGAGATCTTTGCGCACACTGTCGTTCAAGCCACTGTCGATCAAGCATCCGGATGCCGACGATGGAAGGCGGAACGAAAGGAAACTCCATGACCCGCATTGCCATCAACGGATTCGGCCGTATCGGACGCAACGCCCTCCGCGCCCTCCTCGAGGGCGACAGCGACCTCGACGTGGTCGCTGTCAACGACCTCACCGCCCCCGAAACCCTCGCCCACCTGCTCAGGTATGACAGCTCGCTCGGCCGTCTCGGCCGCACCGTCGAGGTCGACGGAACCGATCTCGTCGTGGACGGTCGTCGCATCACGGTGCTCGCCGAACGCGAGCCGGCCGACCTGCCGTGGGCAGAACTCGGGGTCGACGTCGTACTCGAGTCCACCGGCCGCTTCACCTCGGCAGATGCCGCCCGCGCTCACATTCGCGCCGGCGCCAAACGCGTGCTGGTGAGCGCCCCCTCCGACGGTGCCGACGTCACTCTCGCCTACGGCGTGAACACGGATGCCTACGATCCAGCCAAGCATGTGATCATCTCGAATGCGTCGTGCACCACGAACGCGCTGGCACCTCTGGCATCCGTGCTGGACGATCTGGCCGGCATCGAGCACGGCTTCATGACGACCGTGCACGCCTACACGCAGGAGCAGAACCTGCAGGACGGTCCGCACCGCGACCTGCGCCGCGCTCGTGCGGCCGGCGTGAACATCGTGCCGACCACGACCGGGGCCGCGAAGGCCATCGGCCTTGTGCTGCCGAACCTCGAGGGCAAACTGTCCGGCGACTCGATCCGCGTACCGGTTCCGGTCGGGTCGATCGTGGAGCTGAACACCACGGTCTCACGCGAGGTCACCCGCGAGGAGGTGCTCGCGGCCTACCGTTCGGCGGCCGACGGCGCGCTCGCAGGCATCCTCGAGTACTCCGACGAGCCGCTGGTCTCCAGCGACATCACCGGGCAGCCAGCGTCGGCGATCTTCGACGCCGTGCTCACCCGCGTCCACAGCACCCACGTCAAAGTGGTGGCCTGGTACGACAATGAGTGGGGCTTCTCAAACCGCGTCGTCGACACACTCGAGCTGCTCGCTCGCGACTAAGGCGAGCGCCAGGGGTCGGAACGGAACCCCTGTGCCAAATGAAGGAACTCCCGCACTGGCCCTCCCCAATCTTCGGGGCGAGGATCGCCGCAGCGGCACAGATCTCCTTCATTTGGCGCTGCTGTCGATGCGAACTCTCAGGGCTCCACGCGCTGCAGGGCGTCTTCGAGGGCGACCCAGGCGAGCATCGCGCACTTGACCCTGGCGACATAACGCGAGACTCCGCCGAGAACGATGGCGTCGCCGAGCAGTTCGTCGTCGCCCTCGAGTTCACCGCGCGATCGCATGAGTTCGCGGAACGCGGCGATACGCTCACGCACCGCCTGCGCATCCAGGTCGACGATGAGGTCGGAGAGCAGGGATGCGGATGCCTGCGAGATCGCGCAGCCGTGGCCCTCCCAGCTGATCGATGCGATACCGGCCTCGCCGGCGTGGACCCGGAGGGTGATCTCGTCGCCGCAGGTCGGGTTGATCTGGCGGGATTCTGCGACCTGGCCGTCTTTCAACCCCTGGCCGTGCGGCCTGCGGGAGTGATCCATGATGACCTCCTGGTACAGGCCCTCCAGCCCGGAGCTCATCGCGCAGTCCCAGAGGAACCGACCCCGAAGAACGAGCCGACCCCGCGCACACCGTCGAGGAAGGCATCCACTTCGTCCGGCGTCGTGTACAGGTAGGTGCTCGCGCGGGTGCTCGCCGTGACGCCGAACCTGCGATGCAGCGGTTGGGCGCAGTGATGGCCGACCCGGACGGCGATGCCGAGATCATCGAGATACTGGCCGACGTCGTGCGCGTGCACCCCGTCGAACACGAAGCTCGCCAGGCCGGCACGGTCGACGCCGGCGGCCGGGCCAAGCACCCGCACACCCGGAATCTGTTCGAGCCCCTCGACGAGTCGCTGGCCGAGGGCGGACTCCCAGTGATGGATGCGGTCGATCCCGACCTCGTTGAGGTAGTCGACCGCCGTGGCAAGCGCGATCGCCTGCGACACGCGCTGGGTGCCCGCTTCGAAACGCTGTGGAGCGGGCAGATACGCGGCGCCCTCGAGCGTGACCGTGGTGATCATCGAACCGCCGGTGAGGAACGGGGGCATCGCGTCGAGCAGCTCCGCGCGCCCGTAGAGCACGCCGACACCCGTCGGGCCGAGCATCTTGTGGCCCGAGAACGCGGCGAAGTCCACGCCGAGCGCCACGACGTCGAGGGGGCGGTGCGGTGCGGACTGGCAGGCGTCCAATACGACGAGGGCGCCGACGCCGCGGGCGAGGGCGACCAGCTGCTCGACCGGGTTGATCGTGCCGAGCACGTTGGACACGTGGGTGAAGCAGACGAGACGGGTGCGTTCGCCGATGACGGCGGCCGCTTCATCCATCCGCAACGTGCCGTCATCGTTCAGGCCGATGACGCGCAGGGTCGCGCCGGTGCGTGCTGCGAGTTCCTGCCAGGGGACGAGGTTGGCGTGATGCTCCATCTCGGTGACGACGATCTCGTCACCCGCGCCCAGTCGGAAGCGCTCAGCGTCGGCACCCCCGCGACCGAGACTCGCGTTCGAGAACGAGTAGGCGACGAGGTTGAGCGCCTCGGTGGCATTCGAGGTCCAGACGATCTCGTTCTCGCGGGCTCCGATGAAGCGTGCCACAGTGGCGCGGGCGTTCTCGAACAGCTCGGTCGCCTCGGCGGCCAGGGTGTGCGCGCCACGATGCACGGCTGAGTTGCGGTGTTCGGCGAAGTCGCGCTCGGCATCCATCACTCGCGTCGGTCGCTGAGAAGTCGCAGCGGAGTCGAGATAGACGAGCGGATGCCCGTTGACCTGTTCACCGAGGATCGGGAAGTCGGCCCGCAGGCGTTCGACCTCGGCGATGGCCATCGCTGTGGTCACGGCCTGCTGTTCTGTTATGGACATACCCGTCAACTCTTTTCCGCGGCGCGCGCGTGCGCGCCTTCTTCAAGGCTACGCGCCTCACAGGGTGCAAGTACCGGCTGCGAGGCAGCATTCCCGGGAGCCGCCACGACGCGAAGGCAGGCCATCGCGCCCGATAGAATCGAGGTATCCGGCACGCCCTCGAACCAGGAGCTATTGCGCCCGTGACTACCCCTACGCTGCCCCAGGCGGCCGTCGTCGACACCGTCTCGAACGCCGCGGTGACCCCTGATAAAGAGCAGCCATACGCCGCGCTCGGTCTCAAGGAGGACGAGTATCTCAGGATCCGCGAGATCCTCGGGCGGCGACCAACCAGCGGCGAGCTCGCCATGTATTCGGTCATGTGGAGCGAGCACTGCTCATACAAGAGCTCGAAGAACTACCTGCGCCAGTTCGGCACGAAGACGACCGAGAAGATGCGCAAGAACCTCATGGTCGGCATGGGTGAGAACGCCGGGGTCGTGGATGTCGGACAGGGCTGGGCGGTCACCTTCAAGATCGAGAGCCACAACCACCCCTCGTACATCGAGCCGTTCCAGGGTGCGGCCACCGGAGTCGGCGGCATCGTCCGCGACATCATCTCCATGGGCGCCCGCCCGGTTGCAGTGATGGACGCCCTTCGTTTCGGCGCCATCGACGACCCGGACACGGCTCGCGTCGTGCACGGCGTCGTCGCCGGCATCTCCTTCTACGGCAACTGCCTCGGCCTCCCCAACATCGGCGGCGAGACCTGGTTCGACCCGGTGTACCAGGCCAATCCGCTCGTCAACGCGCTGGCGGTGGGCGTGCTGCGCCACGAAGACCTGCATCTGGCCAACGCTCGCGGCGTCGGCAACAAGGTCGTGCTGTTCGGTGCCCGCACCGGCGGTGACGGCATCGGCGGGGCATCCATCCTGGCTTCGGACTCCTTCAGTGCCGGCGGTCCGACGAAGCGCCCGGCCGTCCAGGTCGGTGATCCATTCGCCGAGAAGGTGCTCATCGAGTGCTGCCTCGAACTGTTCCAGCAGGAACTCGTCGAGGGCATCCAGGACCTGGGTGCGGCGGGCATCAGCTGCGCCACCTCGGAGCTCGCCTCCAACGGCGACGGCGGGATGTTCATCGAGCTCGAGAAGGTGCTGCTGCGCGATCCGACCCTCACGGCCGAGGAGATCCTCATGTCGGAGAGCCAGGAGCGCATGATGGCGATCGTGACGCCGGAGAAGCTCGAGGGCTTCCTCAGGGTGGTCGAGAAATGGGATGTCGAGACCTCCGTGCTCGGCGAGGTCACCGACACCGGGCGGCTGGTCATCAACTGGCACGGCGAAGAGATCGTGAATGTCGAGCCGCGCACGGTCGCCGTCGACGGACCCGTGTACGACCGGCCCGTCTCCTACCCGGACTGGATCGACGCGCTACAGCGCCACTCGGCATCGAGCCTGCCGCGTGCCTCGGCGGGCGAGGAGCTCAGGGAGCAGGCCAAGGCCCTCCTCGGCAGCGGCAACCTCGCTTCCAAGGACTGGATCACCAACCAGTACGACCGCTACGTGATGGGCAACACGGCCCTCAGCTACCCCGACGACGGCGGCATGGTGCGCGTCGACGAGGAGTCCGGTCTCGGCTTCGCGGTGGCGACGGATGCCAACGGACGCTACAGCCAGCTCGACCCGTACCGGGGTGCGCAGCTCGCACTCGCCGAGGCCTTCCGCAACGTCGCCGTCACCGGGGCGACGCCGGTCGCCGTCAGCGACTGCCTCAACTTCGGCAGCCCGGAGAATCCCGAGGTCATGTGGCAGTTCTCCCAGGCCGTCGAAGGACTGGCCGACGGATGCCTCGCCCTCGAGATCCCCGTGACCGGCGGAAACGTGAGCTTCTACAACCAGACCGGCGACGTGCCGATCCACCCGACCCCGGTCGTCGCGGTTCTCGGCGTGATCGACGACGTCGCCGACCGCATCCCCTCCGGCTGGCAGGACGAGGGCAACAACATCTACCTTCTCGGCGTCACCCGCGACGAGCTGGATGGCTCCGCATGGGCCGGCGTCGTGCATGACCACCTGGGCGGACATCCGCCGCTTGTCGACTTCCCTGCCGAGCAGGCACTCGCCGGACTCATCAAGGCAGGCTCCGAACAGAACATCATCGCGTCGGCGCACGACCTCTCGGACGGCGGCCTCATCCAGGCGGTTTCCGAGTCGGTGCTGCGCTTCGGCATCGGCGCACGACTCTGGATCTCCGAGATCATGGAACGCGACGGCGTGGATGCGACGGCGGCACTCTTCAGCGAGTCGAGTGCGCGGGCGATCGTATCGGTTCCCCGCGAAGACGACGTGCGTTTCATGGGCCTGTGCGAGGGACGCGGCGTTCCCGTACTCCGCGTCGGAGTGACGGATGCCTCACTCAACGCTTCGACGGAGCTCGGCGGAACCGCTTCGACCGGTGCCCTCGAGGTACAGGACCAGTTCACCTTCACCCTCGACGAGCTGCGAGCGACCCATCGCGGCACCCTCGCCCAGCACTTCGGACCGGTCGTCGGTTACTGACCGCCTCAGGTCAGCAGGTCGAGCGACTGCGACAGCACGAGCCCGGCCGCGCCGAGCAGTGTGATGTCGTCATCGGGGCTGGCGAAGCGCAGCTGAGGCTCGCTGCCGGGGCGCTGGGCGATGCCCTGGCGGAAATGCTTCTCGATGAGTAGCCGGAACGGCTCGCCGCCCTGCACGATATCGCCGTGCAGGATGAAGAAACCCGGCGCAAGGGTCTGCTGGATGTTGACCAGGCCGACGGCCAGGTTCCGAGCGTATTTGTCGAGCAACTCGACGGCGTCTGGCCGGTCCTGTTCGGCGAGACGGGAGAGGGATGCCGCGGTGAGCTGTCCAGCACCCGGCAGCCCGAGGGCGGTGGCTTGCGACCGAAGCCAGCGATGCGTCGCGATCGTCTCCCAGCATCCACGTCGACCACACCGGCAGATCGCGCCCGCGAGGTCGACGATCGTGTGGCCGACTTCGCCGCCCGCCCCCGACGCGCCCCGATGCACCGATCCGTCTATGACGAACCCGGCTCCGATGGCCTCTCCGCAGTAGACGGATGCAAAGGTCGAGACACGTCGACCGCTGCCGAACCAGCGATCGCCGAGCGCCTGCACCCGCGGGTGCAGATCGAGATGCACGGGGAGAGAAAGCCGTTGTGAGAGCAGCGGCCCGAGCTCGAGACCGGAGAGCCGCGGCGCGAGATTGACCTCGATGATTCGACCGTGGTCGGTGTCGACCATCCCGCTCACCGCAACCCCGATGCCCAGGGCCTGCGGGCCCTCACTGCCGGGAAGCACTCTCTCGATGCAGTCGGCGACCCGGTCCACGATCTGCTCGTGGCTGGAACCCGTGCTCGAGAACGCGCCCTCACTGTGGGTCAGCACGATGCCGGTGGGGCTCACCAGGGCGGCGCGAACCGTGCCAGGACCGACGTGAACGGCGACGATCGGGCGACCGGATGGTGAAAACCAGATCGGGCGTGCTGGCTTGCCGCCCTGGCCGCTGCTGCGCTGTGGCGTCCCCTCCACGAGGATGCCTTCGTCGAGCATCGGCTGGACGATCGAGCCGATGGTGGTCTTGGTGACTTCGGCGAGCCGGGCCAGCTCGGCGCGAGACAGTGGTCCGACGTCGTAGAGGATCTGCAACAGCCGCGTGCGATTGAGACGCCCGGTGGCGGACTGCGAGATGAGGCGGGGCGAGGACGTCACGGGAACGGGCGCGCGATAAGAACCACGCGGGCGACTCTGGGCCGTCATCGGCTTCTCAACTTTGTCTGTCGTGCTCATCGATTTGCTCGACGCGGAGCGTCGTCCCCCTCTGGATAATGGCCTGGATCCGTACCGGATGGAGGCAGTTCCTCGCCGCGTTGCGTTAATTGTTTGTTACGGGAACCGGTTCTGCTCTTGACACCGTACCGGATAGTCAACAAAGTTTACATACCTCGCGGGTAAGTCAAGTAAGTGTCCTTACCGCGTCGATCGCACTCGCCACGGGCATGCAGCCCCTCACAGGTATGGAGTACACGCAATGACTAGAAATGTCCCGAAGGCCTCGATCGTGGCCGCTCTCGCCGCGGTCGCAGCTTTCACACTCGCCGGTTGTGCGGGCAGCAGCGGTGGGAGCGGCGCTCTCACCACCGCCTCCTGCGATGCCCTGCTCTCCTCGTCCCCGGCTCCCTCGGCGGCCGGCCTCACGTCACCCGTCGCAGCACCGGCATCCGCCGCTCTCCCCGCGGTGGCGAAGGCACCGGCCACGACCTCTGGCTCGGTCAAGACCGCCGCGGAGCAGAAGACGATCACCTTCGTCGGCGGCGCATACACCGACACGACCGACAACTACTGGACCGACCTCGCCACGAAATTCCAGGCGGCCAACCCCGGCTACACGGTCAACGTCAACATCATCGACTGGAACAACATCGACCAGCAGGTCGCCACGATGATCCAGACGAAGCAGTATCCCGACATCCTGAATGAGAACAAGTTCTCCGGATACGCCTCGAACGATCTCCTGGCCCCGGCCGCCGATCTGGTCTCGTCGAGCGTTCAGAAGGACTTCATTCCCTCGTTCAAAAACGCGAGCGTCTACAACGGGACGCAGTACGCCCTCCCGTTCATCACCAGCACGCGCGCGCTGTTCTACAACAAGGCCGCGTTCGCGAAGGCGGGCATCGCCAACCCGCCGACGACGTGGAAGGAGCTCGTCTCAGACGCCCAGAAGCTCAAGAAAGCCGGTTACGTCGGCTATGGACTCCCTCTCGGTTCAGAAGAGAGCCAGGCGGAATGGGCGATCTGGATGTGGGCGAACGGCGGCGACTGGGAAAGCGCTCCCGGCAAGTTCACGGTCAACAGCACGAAGAACGTCGACACCCTCAACGTGCTCAACTGCCTCGCGAACGTCTACAAGGTGACCGAGCCGAACCCGGGCCAGACCAACCGCACCGATGGCGTCTTCCACCCCTTCGCCGACGGCAAAATCGGCATGATGATGGGAGCGAGCTTCGCACCGAGCCTCTTCAAGGGCTGGAACTCGACGGTCGACTACGGGGTGGCACCCGTTCCCGTGAACGGGAATATCAAGCCGACGACGCTCGGTGTGCAGGACTACCTCATGTCGTTCAAGAACCCCGGCAACACCGCTGCGGTGAGCAAGTTCCTGAACTTCTTCTACGAGAAGGACAACTACACGCGCTTCCTGACGAGCCAGGGCTTCCTCCCGGCGACGAAGAGCGCTTCTGACGCGCTGGTCGACAACCCGGACTTCGGCCCGTTCCTCAACCTGCTCCCGTCGGCACGGTTCTACCCGTCCACCGACCCGAAGTTCCCGACGGTTCAGGGTGCCGTGCAGAACCAGATCGGCACCGGCGTCGCCTCCGGCGCAGACTCGAAGTCGATACTCGACGGCATCAACGGCGCAGCAACCAAATAACTACCACCGGTGCTCCGCTTCCCGCCGTGGCGGGCCGGGAAGCGGAGCACACAGGAGAGGACGACGATGGTGAACGCACTACCGGCCAGAACCGCTGCAACACCCGAGATCGCCCGGATCGCCCGGCGTCCGTTCACGGCGCTCAGGTCTTTCCTGCGATCGACCCCCTGGGTCAGCCCGTCCGCGATCCTCATCGCGCTCGTCATCGTGGTGCCCGTCGGCATCATGGTGAAGTCCGCGTTCACGGACATCGATTCTTCGGGTGTCAGCCATGGCTTCGCCGGCTTCGCCAACTTCGCGCGCCTGTTCCGCGAGGCGGCGCTGGCGCAGGTGATCATCAACACCTTCGTCTGGGTGGTCGCGGTGGTTGGCGGATCGATCATCGTCGCGCTCGCCCTCGCGCAGTTCCTCAACAAGAAATTCATCGGCCGGCGATTCGTGCGCTGGTCGCTCATCGTTCCATGGGCGGCGGCCCTCGTCATGAGCTCGACCGTCTGGCGCTTCATCCTGCAGGGAAGCAACGGCCTGTTGAACCGCCTCCTGATGAGTCTCGGGATCATCTCCGAACCGATCGGCTGGTACCAGGATCCGCGTTTCTCATTCATCTCGGTGATCGTGGTCGGCATCATCGTGACCATCCCGTTCACCACCTACGTCATCCTCGCCGGATTGCAGACCGTTCCCGAGGAGGTCCACGAGGCCGCGAAGGTGGATGGTGCCGGAGCCTGGCGCACCTATTGGAACATCACCTTCCCACTGCTGCGGCCCTCGCTGGTGATCGCAACCATCCTCGTCATCGTCTCGGTGTTCAACTCCTTCCCGGTGATCTGGGTGATCACCGGCAGCAACACCGGCAACTCGACCGATACGACGATCACCTGGGCCTACAAGATCGCCTTTCGCCAGCAGTTGGACACGGGCGAGGCCGCTGCTCTCTCGGTGCTCAACATCGTCTTTCTCTGCATCGTGATCGCCCTCTACTTCCGGGTGCTCGAGAACTCCGGCGGCGGCAGCGGCAGGTTCACGGATGCCATGGCCCGCCTCTTCGCGCCGGTGCAGCGGATGTTCGGTGAACGCACCCGCCGTACCCGCCGTCTCGCGGACGGACCGAGTGCCGGCCTCCGCTTCTGGTACCGGGTGCGTCCGGCTGCGATGCCCGTCTTCGGCGCGCTTATCGCCCTCTTCTTCCTGGCTCCCTATCTCGTGATGCTCGTGTCGTCGTTCAAGAGCGACGCCGATCTCTTCGCCTCTCCGGCATCCTTCTTCCCCACCATCTGGGAGTGGCATAACTGGGTCGACATCTGGCAGAAGATCGCCCTGGCCGACTACCTCAGGAACAGCCTGGTGATCGCGGTGGTCTCGACCGCCATCGTGCTCGTCGTCTCTGTGCCGGCGGCATACTTCAGCGCACGGTTCCGCTTCGCCGGGCGCTCCCTCTTCATGCGGCTCGTGCTCGTGACGCAGGTGATAGCGCCCGTCGCCGTCGTGGTCGGTCTCTACCAGGAGTTCGTCTGGGTCGACGGGGTGAACCAGTACTGGTCGATCATCCTCACCAACGCGGCCTTCAACCTCGCGTTCTCGACCTGGATTCTCAGCGGGCAGTTCGAGTCGGTGCCCATCGACATCGAGGAGGCGGCGAAGCTCGACGGCCTCGGCCCGTTCCGCACGATGA
The DNA here is from genome assembly GCA_025464815.1 of Microbacteriaceae bacterium. Classification (GTDB taxonomy): domain Bacteria; phylum Actinomycetota; class Actinomycetes; order Actinomycetales; family Microbacteriaceae; genus Lacisediminihabitans. Next base: position 22,350 of record JAODMW010000129.1, read on the forward strand.
TTCGGATCGCCCTGCCGCTCGTGCGGCCGGGACTGGTGACCGCGCTCATCTTCTCCTTCATCCAGGTGTGGAACGAGTTCCCCGTCTCGCTCACGCTGTTCAACAACCCGACGAAAGGACTGCAGACCCTGCCGGTGGGCATCCAGCAATTCGTCGGGCTGCAGCAGACCGAGTACCAGTACCTCTTCGTCGCCTCGCTCATCGCGATCGTTCCGGTCGTCGCGCTCTTCGCAAGCATCGAGCGGCATCTGGTCGGCGGCCTGACCGCCGGAGCCCTCAAGTGAGCGGCACAGTTTTCCGCGAGCGCCCGGACGGGCTGCTCGAACAGTCCACGGGAGCGTCGGCCATCGTCGTCGACCCGCTCGACGGTGGGCGCCTGGTCTCCCTGCGCATCGGCGGCCTCGAGGTGCTCGGCGGAACGGCGCCCGTCCCGGGTCGGCCACAGCAGATCTTCCACGGCTCCTTCGTCATGGCGCCGTTCGTCGGCCGCACCGCGCACGGACGATTCTCATTCGAGGGGCAGGACTACCGGATGCCGACCAACTTCGGCCCGCATGCGATGCACGGCTTCGGCTTCGATCGCCCGTGGCGACGGGACGGCGAGGAGCTCGCGCTCGACCTCGACGAGCGCTGGCCTCTCGGAGGTTCGGTGCACCAGCGATTCGAGCTGACCGAAACCCGCCTGGTCGTGACGGCGACGCTGCGCAATGAGCAACGACGGATGCCCGGCATCCTCGGGTTTCACCCCTGGTTCGCCTCCACGCTCGCCGACGGTTCCGCTGCCAACTACGACTTCGAACCGGGCATCCGGTACCTCTGCGACGACGAGGGCATTCCCGTCGGCACGATTCCCGGCGGAGGCGATCGTCCGTGGGACGACTCCTTCGCGGAGGTCGCGGCCGATCCGGTGGTGCGTTGGCAGAACGGCCTCGAGATCACCATCGCACGAACCGGATCGCACTGGATCGTGTGCGAGACGATGCCGGACGCGTTCTGTGTCGAGCCGCTCTCTGGCCCGGTCAACGGCCTCGCCACCGGGGAGGCCACCACCGTCTCACCCGGGCATCCGCTCGTCCACTCGCTCGACCTCCGCTGGTCTTGATGACTCCTCCGCACACCACCACACCGACAACGAACGC
>JAODMW010000160.1 GCA_025464815.1 Microbacteriaceae bacterium
GGAGGATTCTCATGGCTGAACGTTAGCGGCTCCAGCCCTCAGCGGGCGAGCGCGGGCACGCTTCGCGGACGCACGATGAACCAGAGCGCGAGCACGGACACGACGGAGGTCGCGGCCATGACCGAACCCATCGGCACCGCATTGTGGATTCCGAAGAGCCCGACGATGGGCGACAGGATGCCGGCGAGGCCGAAGTTCACCGCACCGAGAACCGAGGCCGCCGTCGCCGCCTCGCGCGCGTGATTGACCAGTCCGAGGACCTGAACGAGCGGGAACCCGAAACCGCAGGCCGCGATGAAGAACCAGAGCGGGATCAGGATGCCGAGGAGGCCGACATGCAGCGAATCCAGAATCACGATCGTGAGAGACGATGCCAGCAGCGTGGCGGTGGACCAGGCCAGAATCCACTGGGGTCCGACATATTTGGCAAGGCGTGAACTGATCTGCACCCCTGCAACGATGCCCAGCGAGTTGATGGCGAAGAGCAGTCCGAACTGCTGCGCGTTCAGCCCATAGACATCCTGGAACAGGAAGGACGAGGAGGACAGATAGGCGAAGAGCCCGGAGAAGGTCATCGCGCCGATCACCGCGACGCCGACGAACACGCGATCGCTGAAGATCGCCTTGTAACGCTGTCGCGCGGTGCTGTGTCCGGTATCGACGCGTCGTGCTGGGGGCAGGGTCTCGACGATGAAGAAGACCGCCGCGAGCACCACGATCACCCCGTAGGCGACGAGGAACACGAAGATGCCACGCCAGTCGACGATGCGCAGCAGCTGGGAACCGATCACCGGAGCGATTACCGGGGCGAGGCCGCTCACCAGCGCGAGTCTCGACAGCATCCGCACGAGGGGGATTCCGCCGAAGAGATCGCGCACGAGGGCCATCGCGACGACACCGCCGGCCGCGGCGCCCATGCCCTGGAGCACGCGGAAGACACCGAGCCAGTAGATGTCGGGAGCGAGCGCCGCACCGAGACTCGCGGCGACGTGGAGCACGCTCGCGATGATGAGCGGCAGCCGTCGGCCGACCTTGTCACTCCATGGGCCGACGAGCAGCTGGCCGGCCCCGAAGCCGATGGTCGTCGCGGTGAGTGTGAGCTGGATGGCCGGGGCGGTGACGCCCAGGTCGTTCTGGAGCGCGGGGAAAGCCGGCAGATAGAGGTCGATCGTGAACGGACCGAGCGCGGTGAGAGCTCCGAGCACGACGATGTAGACGAGACGCTGTCGGGGGGTCAGCGAATCGCCAGGGTGCACAACGGTAGTCACAGAACAGTCCTTGCGGGCTTCAGGTGGCGGAGCACCAGACGACGGCCGCATCCGGAGCTGGACGCGGTGGTGGACGGAGGCTGCCTCGGTATTCCCCAACCCCCATGAAGAGTAACGGTTGCGAAAGTCCCCTATTCCCGCCCGGCAAAGACAAAACCCGCCGGATCCGCGATGAGGGAGCGGAAGGCGAGCTCACCCGCACCGATGATGAGGAGATCGGAGCCGAGTTCGGCCCGTGTGACGTGCACGCTCTCCCTCGAGGCCTTGAGCGGCTGCTCGGCCAGGAGGCGGTCGAGATGCTGCGGAGCGACCGCGTAGAGCGATCCGAGAAATCCGCCGAGCACGATGAGCTGTGGGTTGAGGGTGTTGATCGCGTTCCGCAGTGCGATGGCGAGAAAGTCGAGCTGCCGATGCACCTCGGCGAGAATCGATGGCTCATCGGAGGCGAGGATGGCGGCTTCGAGTTCGTCTGCATCGGCATCCGTCAGGCCCAGGAGCTGCAGCAGGCGTTCGCGTCGCACCTCGGTTTCCAGGCACCCAGTGGCCCCGCAGTGGCATCGCACACCGCGGCTGTTCACCAGAGTGTGGCCGAGTTCGCCGGCATAGCCGGCGACCCCGCCGAGAGAGCGACCACCCGAGATGATTCCGCCGCCGATGCCACTCGCTCCCCCATTGAGATAGATGAGGTCGCTCAGTCCCCTGCCCGCCCCGAAGGTGCTCTCGGCCATCGTGCCGAGGTGTGCGTCGTTGGCGGCGAGAACCGGATAGCCCGTGGCATCCGCAAGCAGGACCGCGAGCGGTTCGTCCTCCCAGCCGAGATGCGGCGCGAGTCGCACGAGGCCGTCTTCGGTGCGCACGAGGCCGGGAACGGCGACGCCGATTCCGGCCGTGCGATAGAGCCTGTCGAGTTCGGGGCGCATGCCCGCGATCACGGCCGCGCTGATACCGACGGCCTCACCGACGGAGGGCGGATGATCGGTCGGATACCGCACACGCTTGAGCACCGTGCCGCCGAGGCCGACGACTCCAACGGTAACGGCATCGATCTCGGGATTGATCGCGATACCGACAGTGCTCGGGCTCGGCCGCACGACCGGACTCGGCCGGCCCACCTGGTTGCTCGAATCCGGATCCGACTCGACGACGAGGTCGCGCTCGACCAGCTCTCCCACGAGTGCCGCCACCGTCGAACGGTTGAGTCCCGTCTGCCTGGTCAGCTGCGAGCGCGACAGTCCGCGACTGCGATGCACGAGCCCGAGAATGACGGACAGGTTGTGTCGCCGCACGTGGTCGTTGCTGTTGCCCCGCCCTGCCTGCGCGGACTCGGTCGCCGTCATTCGGTCGACCTACTCGGGAATGCGGTGCGTGCTGACGAGCTCGGCGTACCAGTGCCCGCTGTTCTTGACCGTGCGCTCGAGGGTGTCGTAGTCCACCCGCACGATGCCGAAGCGCTTGCTGAATCCGTAGGCCCATTCGAAATTGTCGAACAGCGACCAGACGAGGTAGCCGCGCAGGTCGACCCCGCGCTCGAGCGCCCGATGTACTGCAGTGATGTGGCGGCGCAGATAGTCGATACGTTCCGTATCGTCGATCACCCCGTCGACGACGACGTCGGCGAATGCCGCGCCGTTCTCGGTGATCATGAGCGGCAGTTCCGGGAACTCCGTGTGCACATCCCAGAGCAGCTTCTCGAATCCGTCGGGGGCGATGTTCCAGCCCATCTCGGTGTACGGGCCGTCCTGCTCCACGAATTCGATCCTGTCGGCGCCCGGCCAGGCGGTTCCCGCTGCCGGCTTGTGGCCATCCGCGTTCTCACGCTCGCTCACGCCATCCCAGACGCGCACAGCCGTGGTCGAGTAATAGTTCACGCCGAGCACGTCGATGCGCTGCTTGATGAGCTCGAGATCGCCGTCCTGCACGAAGGACCAGTCGGTGATGGACGCGGTGTCGTCGAGGAGGTCCTGAGGATATGCCCCGTGGAGCATAGGTCCGGTGAAAGCGCGATTCCCCAGGGCATCGATCTGCCGAACAGCCTCGTCGCCGGTATCGCCGACGCCGCGGAGCGCGTGCAGGTTGAGCGTCACGGAGTACTTCGGATCGTTGGTGACGACCTGCTGCAGTTCGGCGATCGCCAGCCCGTGCGCGAGGTTGAGGTGGTGCACCGCGGCGAGCGCGTCCGCGCCGTTCGTGCGCGCGGGAGCATGGGCACCGGAACCGTATCCGAGGTAGGCGGAGCACCACGGCTCGTTGAGAGTCGTCCAGGTGTGCACGCGGTCGCCGAGAGCCGCGCCGATGACCGAGGCGTACTCGGCGAAACGGTACGCGGTCTCGCGGTTCGGCCAGCCGCCGGCATCCTCGAGGGGCTGCGGCAGATCCCAGTGGTAGAGCGTCGCGATGGGCAGGATACCGCGCGCGATGAGCCCGTCGACGAGCTTCGAGTAGAAGTCGATGCCGGCCTGGTTGACCGCGCCCGATCCCGTCGGGATGATGCGCGACCACGAGATGGAGAAACGATAGGCCTCGAGGCCGAGCTCCTTCATGAGGTCGAGGTCCTGCTCGAGCAGGTGATAGTGATCGTCGGTGACATCGCCGGTCGTCCCGTCGCTCACCAACCTGGGGGTATGGCTGAAGGTGTCCCAGATGGACGGTCCGCGACCATCCTCGTTCCAGGCGCCCTCGATCTGGTAACTCGCCGTCGCAGATCCGAGGAGGAATTCTTTCGGAAACTCGAGACCGGAATCCCGGTAGTCCGCGTTGCCTGAACTCATAGCCGTATTTCTACCTCTCCGTCGTGCAATCGTAGTCCGGACGGTCATCACGCCGGGATGGACGTCCAGGCGCTTCCGTTCCCCGAACTCGCCTCGACCGCGGCGAGCACCCGCTGCACCTGCAGGCCGTCGGCGAACGACGGGGTCGGCTGCACGCCTGTCCCGATCGCCTCCACGAGGTCACGGACCTGGTGGGAGAAACCGTGCTCGTAGCCGAGCAGGTGTCCCGTCGGCCACCACGCCGCAGCGTATGGGTGCTGCGGCTCTGTCACCAGGATCCGCGTGAAGCCCTGCTCTCCCGCTGGTGCGGTCGCGTCGTAGAAGCCCAGCGAGTTCATCTCCTCGAGGTCGAAGGAGATCGCGCCGAGTGAGCCGGCCACCTCGATGCGGAACGCGTTCTTGCGACCGGTGCTGAAGCGGGTCGCCTCGAAAGAGCCGAGCACTCCGGAGTCGAAACGGCCGGTGAACAGGGCGACGTCATCGACCGTGACCGGCCCCCGTTCCGTTCCCGCCGTACCGGACAGACCCTGGGAACTCGCCAGCACTGGACGCTCTTTGACCAGGGTCTCGAGGATGCCGGAGACGGAGACGAGGTGCTGCCCGGTGATGAACTGCGCAAGATCGATCGCGTGAGCGCCGATGTCGCCGAGTGAGCCGGAGCCCGCGAGCTCCTTGTTCATCCGCCAGGTCAGCGGTGCTTCCGCGTCGACCAGCCAGTCCTGCAGGTAGTTGGCGCGCACCTGGCGGACCTCGCCGATTCTTCCCGCGGCGACCAGGTCGCGCGCGAAGGTGGCCGCCGGCACACGTCGGTAGGTGTAGCCGACCATCGCGAACACGCCATGTTTCGCGGCGCGCGCCGCGGCATCCGCCATCGCGATCGCCTCGTCGACGGTGTTGGCGAGGGGCTTCTCGCAAAGCACGTGCTTGCCAGCGTCCAAGGCCGCGATCGCGATCTCGGCGTGGGTGTTGCCCGGCGTCACGATGTCGACGAGGTCGATGTCGTCGCGCTCGATGAGCTTTCGCCAGTCGGTCTCGCTTTCGCGCCAGCCCCATTTCTTCGCGGCCTCGGCGACCGCCTCGGCATGGCGGCCGACTATCACGTCCATCGAGGGCTGCGCAGGCAGGTCGAAGAATCGCGGCGCGACCCGCCAGCCCTGCGAGTGCGCCGCGCCCATGAAGCCGTGGCCGATCATCCCCACCCTCAGACGCGGACTGTCGTTCATGCTCTCTCCCTACCAGCTGCCCGGAGTGGCGCCAAGAGGCACCGGCTCCGGACGATCGACGGTGCTGCCGAGTTCGATGACGCGATGCTCGTTGCCGGCACGGACGACCGCGTCCATGATCTCCAGCACGTGGAACGCCAGTTCGCCGGAGGCACGGTGCGGGCGGTCGGTTTCGATCGCGCGGGCCATGTCGGCGAGGCCGAAGCCGCGAGCGGCATCCGCATAACCTGCGGAGACGCCGGCCGTCTGCCACGCCTGTTCTCCGCTGGTCCAGAGTTCGACGGGATCGGAGAACCGGTTCGGATCGGGGACCGAGATCGTGCCGCCGGTGCCGTAGACCTCGATGTTCGGGATGCGGGATGCCCAGACGTCGAAACTCACGGTGAGGCTCGAGGCCGTACCCGAGGCATGTTCCAGGGTCGCGGTCACGTGGGTGTCGACGTCCACGGCGATGGGAGCCCCGGCACTGGGGCCCGTTGCGACGACGCGCTCCCTGCTCGACCGTCCGAGGGCGCCCGAGACGCGGATGACGGGGCCGAGCAGGGTCACGAGTGCGGTCAGGTAGTAGGGCCCCATGTCGAACAGCGGACCACCGCCCGGCTGGTAGTAGAACTGCGGAGCCGGGTGCCACAGCTCATGGCCCGGCGACGCCCAGAACGCCGTGGCTCCGACCGGGGTTCCGATCCGGCCGGAATCGAGCAGCTGGCGCGCGGTCTGGATACCCGTGCCGAGCACGGTGTCTGGCGCAGAGCCCATGCGGAGCCCCCGGCGTTCGGCGAGCGCCAGCATCTCGACGGCATCCGCGGGCGCGAGCGCGAGGGGCTTCTCGGCGTAGACGTGTTTGCCCGCCTCGAGCGCCCTCGTTGCAACCTCGACATGGGCGGCCGGAATGGTCAGGTTGAGCACGGCGTCGATGCGCGGATCGCCGATGAGCCGGTCGACAGTCAGGGCTTCGACCCCCTGTTCCGCGGCGACCGTCGCCGCCCGCACCTCGTCGAGATCCGCAACGGCGACCAGCTCAAGACCCGGCAGCGACGGGAAGGAAGCGAAGTACTGTTCGCTGATCTTGCCGACGCCGACGATGCCGATCCTCAACGGGCCGCCCACAGCAGTCCCCTCTCGATGATGGTGCGTACGTTCGGATTTTCGACGACCTCGATGCGGTGACCCGGCGTCGAAACGAAAATACGGCCTTTGCCCCACAACCTCGTCCAGATCGCTGGCGACGTCACCGGGCGGTGCCACGGATCCCAGGGCCGCACGGGCTGGGTCGTCGTCGCGAGCACGTCGTTGTAGTCGTCGTGCAGCACCCAGTACTGCTCCGTGACGAGTTCGAAATCTCCGATTCCTGCGGTGATGGGGTGGTCGGCGGCTGCCGGAAGCATGTGGATAGTGTGCGGCACGTAGTTGTCCGACTGCTCGCCGGTGCGCTCGTCGGGCTGGCGGCCGGGATGCGCCGCGAACTGGCCGCCGACGAGCTGCAGGTAGTCGACATTGTTGCGATACGAATCCGCGATGCCACCGTGCCATCCGCCGAGTCCAGTGCCGTTCTCGACCGCCAGGCGCAGACCCGCGAATTCCTCGGGCTCGATCGTGGTCATCGTGTTGGTCTGCACGATGAGGTCCACCGTCGCCAGGTAGTCGGCGTCGGCATAGACCTTCGACGACTCTTCGATGCGCACCTCGAAGCCGTTGGCTTCGAGGAACGGAATGAAGAGTCCCGTCGTCTCGACGGGCTGGTGGCCGTCCCATCCTCCGCGCACGACGAGTGCCTTGCGTGCGGACGACGGAGCAGTCGAAGCTTCAGATGGCATCGTTTTCCTCCTGGTCGGAATCGACTGCACGACCGAAGACAGCGGTCCAACTGCCGCTCGGATAGGAGCGACCCCGATGGCCGATACCGGCGACGATCGTCGCGGCTGGCGTAGCGGTGTGCATCGCGACTCCCTCGTCCCGCGCAGCGTTGCCTCGTCCTGAGGCCGCGCAATCTGAGCAAGGCCACGTTACCTCCGCTCCCACCGTAGTCGCAACTTTCAAACAAATTTTAGAAACGTTTCGCGTTCCATTTTCGCCAGGTCGCCGGACAGGGTCGCCGTGAAACTGGTGGGGCGCGAGACACGCGGTGCTTTGAGACACCCCGTCTTCCGGCCGCCGGGGCCATGCCCGCATCGGGCCCCCCGCTGCCGCGGATTTCTTGACACGAATGCCGGTGATTCCTAGGCTGAGGCCGCGGTCGAATCTTCGAAGCCAGCTGTAGTGAAAAGAAACTTTCGTGACAGAGGAGTCAGTGAATGGCCGATCGCCCCTCTCCCCCGGCCACCATGCCGGGGATGCGCGTCGCGCTCCGATGAAGGCGGCTGTCCTGCGCCAGCCGGGCCTCCCTCTCCGCATCGAGGACGTCTTGCTCGACGAACCGAGCGAGGGTGAGATCGTCGTTCGCATCGAGGCCGCCGGAGTCTGCCACACCGACTATCACTACATGACGGGGCAGATGACGTGCCCGCTGCCCGTCGTGCTCGGACACGAGGGCGCGGGAATCGTCGAACAGCTCGGACCGCGCGCCGGCAGCACGGTGGCGGTCGGCGATCGCGTCGCGCTCCTGTGGCGACCGCGCTGCGGCGAGTGCGACGCCTGCGTGAGCGGTAACCCCGTGATGTGCCGGCTGGGCAGGATCCAGGCGACGACGGGCGGACTGCCCGACGGCACCTCCCGGCTGCACGAGGGTGCGGAGAAACTGCACCACTTCCTCGGCGTGTCCTGCTTCGCGGAGCGGGTCGTCGTCTCCGAGAAGTCCGTCGTACGTGTGCCGGACGGCGTTCCGCCGGAGATCGCCGCGATCGCGGGCTGTGCCGTCATCACGGGTCTCGGCGCGGTGCTCAACGTCGTCGAGGAGGCGGCAGGCAAGCCGTTGCTCGTCTTCGGCGCGGGAGGCGTCGGGCTCTCCAGCATCATGGGCGCCCGGCTCGTCGGTGCCGACCCGATCATCGTCGTCGATGTCGACCCGGGCAAGTTCGAGCTCGCCCGGCGCCTGGGCGCGACGCACACGATCGACGCGCGGAACGGCGATGTGCTCGAGCGGGTGCTCGACATCGCCCCCGGCGGCGTGCCATGGGCGATCGAGGCGATCGGCCGTCCATCGACACTCGAGCAGGCCTTCTCCTGCGTTGGACCGCAGGGAACGGTTGTGGCCATCGGGCTCAACAGTGCGACCGCGACGTTCGCCATCCCCGTCAACGAACTCGTCCAGCGGCAGAAGCACATCGTCGGCTCGCTCTACGGCTCGTCGAACCCGCGGCTCGACCTGCCCCGCATCTTCGGCCTCTATCTCTCCGGCCGCCTTCCGCTCGACGAACTCCTCGGCGCCCGACTGCCGCTCGAGTCCGTGAACGACGCCTATGACCAACTCGCTGCCGGCTCGATCGGCCGCACAGTGCTCGTACCGGGAGGAACATCATGAACCGCAGCTCAGAGTGGTATGGCGGAACGGACCGCAATGGCTACATCCACAGGGCGTGGATGCGACGCGGGCTCCCCGCGCACGCCTTCGACGGCCGGCCTCATATCGCGATCGCGAACACGGCATCCGATCTCACGCCGTGCAATTCACACCTGAACGAGGTCGCCGAGGCGGTCAAGCAGGGCGTCTATGAGGCAGGCGGAATTCCGATGAACCTGCCGGTGGTCTCGCTGGGTGAGACCCTCGTGCGGCCGACGGCGATGCTCTGGCGCAACATGGCCGCCATGGCGATCGAGGAGATGCTCCGCGCCAATCCGATCGACGGCGTCGTGCTCCTCGGCGGTTGCGACAAGACGATTCCCGCGCTGCTCATGGGCGCGGCATCCGTCGACCTGCCCGCCCTGGTCATCCCCGGCGGCCCCATGCTCAACGGCAGCTTCCGTGGCGAGATGCTCGGCTGCGGAACGGATGTCTGGCGGCTGAGCGAGGAGGTGCGCGCGGGAAAGCTGCCGGAGGACACCTTCCTCAAGTCCGAGTCCTCGATGATCCGCAGCCGGGGGCACTGCAACACGATGGGGACCGCGTCGACCATGGGTCTCGTGGCCGAGGCACTCGGTATGACCATCCCGGGCCTTGCCGGAACGCCGGCGCCGGACAGCAGGCTTCTCGAGGCATCCCACGAATCGGGCCGCCTGGCCGTCGAGCTCGCCCTCGAGGGCCGGACGATCAGCCAGGTGATCACGCGCGAATCGTTCCATAACGCGATCGTCACGCTCGC
>JAODMW010000165.1 GCA_025464815.1 Microbacteriaceae bacterium
TGTGGAATGGGCGGCGATATCGCATCAGTGATACCCCGACCCCGCTGGAAGAGATTCTTGACGGACTAACCCACCTGCCGGCACTTCCTCCTGGCTGGCGGTTCCAGGGGACAGCAGACGACGGAGATACTCGGATTTTTGATGTTCTTTTCAGCGAGCAGCGCCACGAGTGGCTCCTGCTCCATTTCTATAAGTGAGATGCAGAACATGGATGACTTGCGCCAGCTCGCACCGGCTACACGTTTTGAGCTCCCCGTCTGGGAACTGACCCACGACGGGCAGGTCATCGGCTGGGTGTGCGAGAAAGTCATCGCTCACTGCACCAGTCACTTCTTCCACAGCATCGGCATCGATCCCGACACCGACCGCGTCATTGACCTAGAAATGTCGACTGACTTCGACGAGCGTGTGCTTAGCGTGCGCGCCTTCCACATACATCCCGAGCAGAGCGTCCATCGAAATATGACCTTTCCGCTTGACAGCCGCCTCGTGCGTCGGTTGAGGTTCAAGTTCTAGACGATGTCGGCGGCACAGTGGATCATTAACCCATGTGCGGACGATTTGCGATTGACGACGACGCGAACGACATGCTCACTGAGATAGTGGAGCAGCACGGCATCGGGGCGATAAAGGACTGGCAGAAGTACTGGCCGAACTTCAATTACAACATTGCCCCTACGGACCCCGTACCGGTCGCCCGCATGCATGAAGGGCAACGCGAGGCCGCCCTCGTGCGCTGGGGAATGGTGGCTGCATCGTCACCGGTCTTCGGCGGCGGGAAACCCTTAATTAATGCCCGCATCGAGACCGTCGCGACTAACGGCCTGTTCCGTAAGCCGTTCGCGGAGCGACGCTGCATCGTGCCCGCGCTGGGCTACTACGAGTGGCAGATTCGTGAGGACGGAAAGCAGCCGTTCTTCATCCGCCAGCCAGACGAACACCTCGCTTTGGCCGGAATCCTAGGTGCGTGGCCGGACCGCAGCAAGGCCGACGATGATCCCGAGAAGTGGAAGCTGTCGATGTCGATCATCACGATGGACTCGCACGCCGTGCCGGGCGAGGTCCACGACCGGATGCCCGGCATGCTGACGCCGGACTCCTACGACGACTGGCTTGGCGACCACCTCGGCACATCCGAACTCCTCGACTTGCTCAAACAGACGACGACGCAGGTCGCCGACCAGATCGACTACTACCCGGTGTCCCGGTCCGTCAACAAGGTTCAGATCACCAAGGGCGTCCCGAACAACGGGCCCGAGCTGGTCGACCCTGTCGCATGGCCCACCGAGCCAAGCCAACCCGAGCAAACAGCCGACACGCTGTTCTAACTGTGTTTCGGCGTGTGGAGGAGTTCCCCCGGGGGTGTTTCCCTCAGGGTTTGGGTCCCCTGGTCGTCATAGTTACGCAACGCGCGCGGCCAGGGACTCTAAGCTCGCGTCAGAGTCCGACCGTCGTACATGCATACGTCGCCCTCTTTCGACTGTACGTAGTAGACATTCCCCAAATTTGGCACGGAGCCGATAACAATGCCCGTAATCGGGTGGTTCTGGACGTCAGCGCCGACCTGTTCGCCCTTCGTAAACACGTTGCTCTCATCAGTCATGCGCGAAAACATACAACTAACCCACCGCGACGCGTATGGCGTCGAATGTTTCGTCTGTCATCGGGCCATCCGGTGCCAGCGTACTGAACGACAGGCGCACCGCTACAGCCCGCCCCGGGCGTTCATCAGGGGTGCACCCCCGAAGAGATGCACCCCTGATGTGGGTTAGACCCGGATCATCCTGCCGCATTGGCCGCAGGTCATGACACCGTGTCTCGCCACCGTCACGCCGTAGAAGACGTGGCGGCAATAAGGACACGTGAGTGTCGGTATAGATACCATGATGTTCTCATTCCTGGAAATGACAACTACCACCCAGCGACGGGGAAACGCGTTTCGATTACACGTTTTCCCCGGCGCCGGGCTTAGGCTTCCAGATGATCGCCGTTCCAAGTTGATCTGTCTGGGCCTCAGGTAGCCAAAGACGCTTCTTCGGGAGCACTTTGCTCCGAGGCCTTTGGCATTTCCAAGGTCAATCCTTCCGGTGATCCTGACGATTCAGGCATGCGACACGCCCGGGCCACTAAATCCCGGCATTCTCGGCGCCGGGGAGCTACGATTCCGGCGCCGCGCCCCCTTGGCCTCTACGCGGTGGCATCCTCGTTGAGGCTGGTCGCAATCAGGTGTGTGATATTCACCCTGCGCGTGCCCCATCCGGTCGCCACCTCGATGCCGAGGAGCGCGCTCACTATTCGGCGCTTCGCCTCGAAATCGAGCTTGCGGAAGTTCTTCACGAGAGCTGCGTGCACCTCCGCCGCCCGTTCGACACTGACCAGGGAGCCGGTCATCACGTCGCCGCGAATGTCGGCGAACCGAGACGATGCCGACCGTGCCAGCGCATCTTGAATTGCGAGTGTCACGGCCTCCTCTTCGCGCCGCAGAGGAGCCAGTTGGGCCGCCGCCTCGCCCTCGCGGATCAGACCCGCGGACACCAGCCCCACGATCCTCTGAACGCCGTCTGCGGCCTCCTGCCGCCGTAAGTGGAGTTCTCCTAGATCGGCACTGTCGCGCTCTGGGAAGAGGTTCGATGGGCCGAGCAGGAAGGCCGACGCCACCGCATCCTCCACCATCGGCTCAAGCACTGATTCTCGGATGGCCGGGTGCGTCAATCCGTCGGGCGCGCTCGTTCGGTTGATCCTGCTCGAGCAGACGTAGTTCGGTTCCCGCTCGTTGGCGTTGCGAGACTTGAGCCGCTTCGATCCCATGGGTTCCCCGCAGGTGCCGCACACCGCCAAACCCGAAAGTAGATGTTTCTCCGGCAGCCGTCCCGGCTGCGCGCGAGCGCCGACGATGGCCTGAGCCTTCTCGAAAGTCTCCCGATCCACAATCGGCTCGATCAGGCTTGTTGGTTGCTCGACTCCGTAGCGCTCCAGCACCCCCATGTTTCTCTTGCGGTCGACCAGTTGCCGGATCTTGAAGGCCGTCCACGGGGTGCCCTGGGGACTCGGTACGTGCAGAGCGTTGAGCAGCCTGGTGATGGAGTGCAAAGACTTCTTCTTGAGCAGGGCGGTGTAGATGGCTCGAACCACCCTCGCCTCCGCCGGAATGAGCTTCACGCCGCCCTTCTCCCAGCCGTAGGGGCGACGACCGGGCGCAGGTGAGCCGGATGCCACGGTCTGCTCATTCGCCCTCTTGCGGCGGGCACCCATGCGTTCAATCTCCGACCTGGCAACCGCAACCTTGATTCGAGCGAACAGGCGACCGGCGTCTGTCGCTAGATCGGCTTCACCGTTCAGGGTGATGATGCGCAGGCCCTTGGTCTCGGATGCCGTGATCCACTCCTCAAGCTGCGAGGGCTGGCGCGTGAGGCGGTCGAGGTCGTAACAGACGATCACCGAGAACAACCCCCCCTTGTAGTCGGCCACCATCCGGTTGTAGTCGGGGCGAGACTTCGAACGCTTGGATGCGCTGATCGAGTTGTCCTCGAACACATCGTGCAGAGTCCATTTCCGCTTGCGGATGAGGGCTAGGGCATCCTCGCGCTGGCGCGCCACCGCCTTCTCCTCGCCGGTCTGATCGAGACTAATTCGGAGGTACACGGCGGCTCTCGTAGGCATGCGGTTATGCTATCGCCCAACGTACCCCTAATCCGTGTTTCCTGATCACCCTGATGACCGCGGGGCTGGTCGTCATCATCTGGGGTCTGGCGGGGCCGGCGCTCAGCAACGTGTTCCAGCAGGCGATCGAACGCGTCACAGGCTTCTGAAGTCATGCGTTCCCCTTGGGCGGCCGCACATCGCGACGAGGGCTCGGCCGCAGCCGAGTTCGTCATGGTCGGGGCGCTCCTGACGGTTCTGACTCTCTCGGTACTGCAGCTCGGACTCGCACTGCACATCCGCAATACCGTGCTCGACGCGGCATCCGAGGGAGCGCGATTCGCGGCGCTCGCCGACAACGCACTCGGGGACGGCACGACTCGGGCGCGAGACCTCATCGCGGCGGCGCTGGGGCCGGGGTACGCGTCGAACGTGACGGCATCGTACGGCTCGTATCTCGGGCATCCGGCGGCGATCGTGACTGTGCGGACACCGCTCCCACTAGTCGGACTCGTCGGCATCGACGGCGGATTGGAGGTGTCCGGTCATGCTTCAGTGGAGACGCTCGATGACTGACGAAGTGGGCTCCGCCTCGCTCGAATTCGTGACCGCGGGAATGATCCTGCTCATGCCGATCGTGTACCTGGTGCTGACGATGGCCGCCGTGCAGGCAGGCGCACTCGCCGTGGAGGGCGCCGCGCGGCAGGCGGTACGCGTCTTCGTGCAGGCAGACAACGAGCAGTCCGCACTGGCAAGGGCCGAGCGGGCCGTCGAATTCGCGCTCGCCGACTATGGGCTGGATGCGGATGCCGCAAACATCACGGTGACCTGCAGGCCGAAACCTGGCGACTGCCTCGATCGGCTGGGCACGGTGGCGGTCACGATCGGAATCGCGATTCCGCTGCCGCTCATGCCTCCGGCGATCACTGCGAACGTGCCGCTCAGCGTTCCCCTGCAGGCGAGCGCGACGCAGAGGGTCTCGCGATTTTGGAGAACGCCATGAAACAGTTCCGGGAGGAGGGTGGCTCCACGCTGCCGCTTATGGTCTTCTACGGCCTTCTGTCCCTGGTGCTGGTCATGCTGGTCGTCGCCGCGACATCCCTCTACCTCGAACGCAAACGGCTGTTCACGCTCGCCGACGGCGCCGCCCTCGTCGGGGCGGAGGCGTTCGACCTCGACCGGGTCTCGCTCGCCGGGGGAGGCCCGCGACCAGTGCTGGAAACACCGGATGTCGCTGCCGCCGTTCGCGACTACCTCGCCAGTGTGCCGACCGGCGACCTCGAGTCGCTCAGCGTGGAGCGTGCGGAGACTCCTGACGGCCGCAGCGCCACCGTTGCACTGTCCGCCTATTGGCGGCCGCCGATGCTCTCGATGCTCGTCCCGGAAGGCTTCCGCATCGATGTGACCGCGGTGGCCCGATCGATCTTCTCCTGAGACGCGCCCCAACAGGGTTCGCGTCGACCCGCGTGCCAAATGAAGGAGATTCTTTCTCGCTGCGCCGATTCTGCCCCGAGATTCGGGAGGTCCAGGGCGAGAGTTCCTTCATTTGGCACAGGAGGCGCACACTTATCGACGCGAGCCCTGGGCGGTGCCGGACGGGGCGAAGTACCCTGAAGGCAAATGTCTGCAGTCACCGACCAGAGCGTATGGGATGTCGTGGTGGTGGGCGCCGGTCCCGCCGGCTCATCGGCGGCCCGCGTGGCCGCCGAGCGCGGCGCGACGGTGTTGCTCCTCGATCGCGCGCGCTTTCCGCGTTACAAGACCTGCGGCGGCGGGCTCATCGGTCTCTCGATCGACCAGGTTCCGGCATCCGTGCTCGAGACTGTCGAACAGCGAGTCGGCACCGTGCGGTTCACGTTGCGTGGCGGTTCGCCGACCTCGCACACCGAGAGTGGCGCATTCCTGTCGATGGTGCAGCGCGAGCGGTTCGATGAGGCCCTCGCCGCCGCTGCCGTCGCCGCCGGAGCGACCTTCGTCGACGGGGTGCTGGTCAAGTCCGTCAGGGAAGAGGAGTTCGCGGTGCTCGAGACGAGCCACGGCGAGATCCGGGCTCGAACCGTGATCGGTGCCGACGGGACCAACGGGCAGTGCGGCAGATACGTAGGCGTGATCATGGGCGGAGTGGACCTGGCGCTCGAACTCGAGATCACGACGCCCGCAGAACTCACAGAGTGGAACGACGATGTCTTCTTCGACTGGGGTGAGGATGCCGGAAGCTATGCCTGGATGTTCCCGAAAGACGACATCCTGACCGTCGGTGTCATCGAGGCGAAGGGTTCGCCGGAGGCCACGCGACGCTACCTGGACCGGTGGGTGGGCGAGCTCGGGCTCGCAGACGCAGAAGTGCAGCGCTCCACCGGGCATCTCACCCAGTGGCGTACGGATGACTCCCCGCTGCGCAGGGGGCGCGTCATCGTCGCCGGAGATGCGGCTGCGCTGCTTGACCCGTGGACCCGCGAGGGAATCTCCTTTGCCCTGCGCTCAGGAACATGGGCGGGCGAAGCGGCCGCAGGTGGTGGGGAGGAGGCGCTCGAGGGTTACGTCGACCGGGTGCTCGCCGAACTCGCTCCGGAGGTACGGGCCGGCGCGCGGCTGCTCCGCGTCTTCGAACACCACCCGCGTCTCGTGCACCTGGTCATCGCCCGCTCCGCCATCGGATCGCGGCTGTTCGTCGCCGTCTGCCGGGGCGAGAAGACGCTCGCGAGCATCATCCGCAACCGCTTCGCTCGCCTCGCGCTGAGGCTCATTCGCGCCTAGCCACGGTTACCCCGTGATCCAACGACGCCGGTTGTGGCTTTCTACCTGGCCCTGCGCGGTGCGTAACGCGGTACGTAGCGCAGCAGTATTCCCGCACCGATGAGACCGACGATGCCGAGCACACCGCTTGCGAAGGCGATCGAGACCGTGGCTGTCAAAGCCGAGAGGGCGAGAGGCGCGGCCGCGCTGCCCGCGTCGCCCGTGAATCGCCAGGCTCCGAGGAAGGGCGCCGGATTTCGCGGGTCGGCCAGATCCGCCCCGAGCGTCATGAGAATCCCGCTTCCGATCCCGTTCGCCACGGAGAGGAACATGGCGGTGGCGATGAACCAGAAGATCGAGGCCGGCCCATCGTGGGTGAACGCCAGGATGAGATGACCGACGCCGAGGCCCACCATGGACGGTACCGCGCTCCACAGCCGGCCGAAGCGATCCATGATCTGTCCGCTCGCGTAGAACAGGGCGAAATCAACTGCCCCGGCGACGCCGATGATGAGCGCGGTCTGCGCTTCGGGGAGCCCGATGCTCACCGCCCACAGCGGCAGGATGACCTGCCGACTCGCGCGCATCGCGCCGATGAGTGCTGCGCCAGTGCCCAATCGTGTGAGCACGGCGCGGTTCAGCCAGATCGTGTGGAAGAGTCCGTGGGCTTCCTCCGCGACGAATTCCTCGCCCTCCCGCAGGCCGGAGGGCGCCCGGTTCGCCGCAAGCGTCTCGGTCGGGTCGCGCAGCACCATGAGCAGCACGGCGGCCCCGACGCATCCGATGATCTGCACCCAGAACACCGATTGCGTGTTCCCGGTGAGATTGATGACGGCGGCGGTGATGAACGGGCCGACGAAGTAGCCGAGACGGAAGGTGCCGCCGAGGGTCGACAGGGCGCGGGCACGGTATTCTCGCGGCACGAAGCTCGTCATGAAGGCATGCCGTGCGAGCGCGAACACCGCGGTCGCAAGCCCGATGAGCAGGATGCCCGCGCCGAGCACCCAGGGATTCGGCGCCACGATGGCCATGATGAGTCCGACCACCGCGACGAGCGCGGCGTAGATCATCGCCGTGCGTTCGCCGATGCGGGAGACGATCCAGCCGCTCGGGATGTCGCCGAACAGCTCGCCCAGCATGATCATCGACGCGATGAGACCGGAGACCGCCAGCGTCGCACCGAGGTTGTTGGCGACCACCGGGATGATCGGGATGATGGCGCCTTCGCCGATCGAGAACAGCAGCGTCGGAAGAAG
>JAODMW010000178.1 GCA_025464815.1 Microbacteriaceae bacterium
GCCGAGGCGGCGGAGAACAAACAGGAACATCGACACTCGAGCAGCCCAGGACCTTACTTGACTTCGTGCGCCGAGGCGACCGACAAGGGGTTCACGATCGATAGCAGCTCGCTGGGCTTCGAGACGAATCCCGTCCACTTGGAGCTGTACGCGAAGAACAGGTTCTGCGTGTACATGATGTTGTCGTAGACGTTGTCGTGAACGATCTTCGCCGCGTCCTGCATGACCTTGATCTTGTCCTTCTCGTTCGTCGTCGTCTGGCCCTTCGCGATGAGCGCATTGAGGTCCGGATCGTTGACGTAGGTGTAGTTGATCGCGCCGCCCGGGAGATAGGCGAGCGTCATATTGGTGACCGGGTCATCCATGATGGCGAAGTTGCCCGCATAGATGTCGAAGTCGCCTTTGGCCGTCATGGCGAGGTACGTGTTGCGGTCGGTGCCCTGGAGGGTGATGGTGATGCCCGCCTTCGCCGCGCCGTCCTTCACGAGTGTCGCCCACTGGGCCGTCACCGGATCCTGCAGCGAGTAGATCAGGCGGAAGCTGAGCGGGAAGTTGCCGCTCGCGTCTGCCGTGTATCCGGCTTTCGCCAGGATCTTCTTCGCGGCCGCCGGATCGTACTTGTACTCGTTGAGCGACTTGTCGTAGTAGCTCGCGAGAACTGGCATGAGCGGGCTGGACCCGGTCGAGTCCGCCTGTCCCTGCAGTACGACCTTGCGGATCGCGTCGTAGTCGACCGACTGTGACAGGGCCTGGCGCACGGCCAGCTTCCCGAGATCCTGGTTCTTCATGTTGTACGTCATGTGGGCATAGCCCAGTCCGGTCGCACCTATGACCTTGACCCCGTTGGTGTCCTTGAGGGTTGCCACCTGGGCTGGCGGAAGGGCGTTGGCGATCGCATCGACCTCACCGCTCTGCAGCGCGAGGATCTCGGTGTTCACGTCGGGAAAGACCCGATAGACGAGATGTGCCGAAAGCGGCTTCTTCCCCGCGACGAGCGGGTAGGAAGCGGCACGGTCGAATGTGTAGCTCTGACCGACCTGCACCTTCTTCAGCACGTACGGACCGGCGCTCACCCAACCGGCAGCCGGATCGTTGTTCGAGAAGGTCGCGACCGACGGCGCCTTCGAGAAGACCTGCTTGGGAACGATGTTGCCCCAGAAGCCCGCCTCCTGGATCAGCGAGGAGTCCGGTTTGGACAGCGTGATCTCGACGTGGGTCTTGCTCGTGGCCTTCGCCGAGACGAAGTTCGTCAGCTGGCCGTAGAACGTGCCTGCGGGCTTGTCCTTCTTCACGGAGTTGAGCGTAAAGGCGACGTCGTCGGCCGTGAGCGGCGTTCCGTCGCTCCAGGTGTAGTCGTCACGGATGTCGTAGAAACCCTGCAGCGGGTTGTCGTAACCCCACTTGGTGGCGAGCTCCGCCCTCTTGCTCCCGTCGTCCGCGATGGTCAGCAGATGCGGATACATGAGGTTCGTTATCCAGTTGTCGCTGCGGCTGTTGCCGACGAGCGGGTTGTAGTTGACGACATCCGTCGTCGTGGCGATCGTGAGGGTGCCGTTGCCCGCCTTTGCTGTGCCCGCCGACGACGAGGGAGGTGCCGACGGCGCGCAGGCGCTGAGCGCCAGCAGCCCAACGGCCACCACCCCGGTGATGAGAAGTTTCCTGGCTTTCATTTAGACCCATGCCTCCTTAAGGACCCGCATTGTGTTGCCACCCACGACGGCGCGGATTTCATCGTCGGAGTAGTCGTGCTTTACGAGCCAGCCGATGATGTTGTAGAAGCCTTCGGCTGGATTTTCGAGCCCGTCGACGTACGGAACCTCCGTGTATTCGACGGTTCCGTGCGCCTGTCCGAGGGACAGGTTGGACGCGAACGCGTGGTGCAGTCCGACGTGGTCGCCGAACAGGGTGTCGGGTCCGAAGCTCACGTGCTCGAGACCGACGAGGTCGACGCAGTAGGTGAAGTGGTCCATGACCGACTCGATCGAGTGGAGCGGGTGATCGGGCGAGAGCGTCGTGTGCGGGGCGGCCTCGATGCCGATGACGCCGCCCTTCTCCGCGGCCGCCTTGATGGTCGCATCCGTCTTCATGCGGTTCGTCGGCCAGACCGAACGGGCTCCCGCGTGCGTGATGAAGACCGGCTTGGTCGACTTGGCCACAACGTCGAGGCAGGTCTGGTCACCGCTGTGCGAGATGTCGATCGCAATGCCGAGTTTGTTCATCCGCTCGACGGCGCGCTCGCCGAAATAGGTCAGTCCACCGTCGCCGCGTTCCTTGAGTCCGCTGCCGAGCGTGTTCTGCTCCGAGTAGGCGATGCCCATCTGGCGAACGCCGAAGCCGTAAAGCACATCGAGCCGGTCGACCTCGTTCTCGATCATCGTCGCCGCCTCGAGCGCGAAGATGTGGGCGACCTGTCCGGTCGCCGCCGCCTTCTCGATGTCCTTGATCGACTCGGCCTTGATCACGAAGTCCTGGTGGGCGAGGTCGGCCATCCGCACGCCGAGGTCGAACAGCACGTCCTGGTATTTCCATCCGGCGTCGCTCGAGATGCAGCAGGTTCCGTCCATGCCATTGTCGAAGACGGCGGTGAGGCCGGAGCGCGACAGGCCCTCATAGCCGGTTGGTTCACGGCCGGTGCGGATGTGGTCGCGCAGCTGGCCCATGTCCTCCGGAAACACCTGCACGTGCTCGTGCAGCGAGATGACCGTCTCTTCGGTGAGGAGCTTCTTCGTGCGTTCGATCTGCGTATCGGAGAGTTCCAGGCCCGCGTAGGGAGGAACCCTGTCGACTTGCTTCGCATAGCGGAACTCGCGATAGTCCTTGCCCGCCTCGAGGTATTCGTAGGCTTTGTATCCGGTATAGAGCGGTGATTGCTCGAGCACGCGTCGTGTCCTTTTCTTTCGTGTTTTCGACGAGTGCGGCATTGTGATGTCGCACCAACGCCAGCCCGATCCGAGAAGGAAGAGGCGTGGCTGGACATAATCGCATCGAATTTCGGCAAGAAAGTCAAACTAAATGGTCAATTCGTGCAAATATTTAGCACACCTGAAACAATTCGGTAACGCTACGGTGTGACTATTGAAGGGTGGAAATGACTATCGGTGGCGCGGTTTCTTCTGTCGACTCGGCAGAGAGCGACCACATCCTGAGGGTGCGCGGACTGTCCGTCGCCTTCACCGGTGGGTCGCGTACGGTCGACGCAGTGCGAGATGTCGATCTCGACGTGAGCCGCGGCGAGCTCGTCGCGCTGCTCGGCGAATCCGGGTCGGGAAAATCCGTCACCGCACGCGCGATCATGGGGCTGGTCGACGAGCACACCTCGGTTCGGGCCTCGGAGATGCGGCTCGGCGATATCGACCTTCTCGCGCTCTCCGAGGGGGCTCGCCGGCGGCTACGAGGTGAGCGGATGAGCCTCGTGCTGCAGGATGCGCTCTCCGCCCTCAATCCGGTGCTGAGCATCGGCGATCAGATCGGCGAACTCTTTCGAGTGCACAGGCGCGCGACCAGGAAGCAGGCGCACGCCAGCGCGGTCGACCTGCTCGGTCTCGTCGGCATCCCGGCACCCTCCAGACGGGTCGACGACTATCCCCACCAGTTTTCCGGAGGCATGCGTCAGCGCATTCTCATCGCGATGGCGATCGCCCTCGAACCGGAACTCCTCATAGCGGACGAACCGACCACCGCCCTCGACGTCACTGTCCAGGCCCAGATCCTCGAGCTGCTCGACAGCCTCCGCGCACAGCTCAACATGGGCGTGCTCCTCATCACGCACGATCTGGGCGTGGTCATGGAGGTTGCCGATCGGCTTGCCGTGATGTACGGGGGCCGCATCGTCGAACGCGGTGATGCCGACTCGGTGCTCGATGCTCCCGCGCATCCGTATACCGAGGCACTGCTGCGCTCGGTGCCCCAGGTCGAAGCACGGGGCGGCCAACTGCTGACCATCCCCGGATCACCGCCGAGTCCCGCCCAGATTCCGTCGGGTTGCGCGTTCCATCCGCGCTGCCATCTCGCGATCGACCGCTGCAGCACGGAGCGACCGGAACTGCTGCAGATCACCCCGCTGCGAAGCACTGCGTGCTTCCGATCAGAGGAGCTCATCGATGAACGCGGCTGACACTCCCCTCGCGGAGGCTCCGGCGACCGGCACGGCGGATGCCCGTCCCGTCGTACTCGAGGCGAAGGATCTCGTGCGAACCTTCTCGAGCGGCTCCGCGCTCAATCCGACCCGGGTCTCTGCCGTCGACGGCGTGAGCCTGCAGCTGCGAGCGGGCGAAGTGCTCGGGGTGGTCGGCGAGTCAGGCTGCGGGAAGTCGACTCTCGCCCGGATGCTCGTCGGACTCGATCGACCCGATGCCGGCACCCTGAGCTACCGCGGTGACGACGTCACCGCAGGCCGCCGACGCGATCGGCGACTGCTCCGTCGCGGGGTGCAGATGATCTTCCAGGACCCGTACACCTCTCTGGATCCGCGAATGACGGTGCACGACATCATCGCCGAGCCGATGGCCGCCGCCCGCACCGCACGCGCGGCGGAACGCACCGAGCGTGTCGCCGAGCTGCTCGGGCTGGTCGGTCTCTCGGACGAGATGATGGGACGCTTTCCGCACCAGTTCTCTGGCGGACAGCGCCAACGCATCGGTATCGCCCGCGCGCTCGCGCTCGAGCCCGATGTGCTCGTCTGCGATGAGCCTGTCTCGGCGCTCGACGTGTCGGTGCAGGCCCAGGTCATCAACCTGCTCGGGGACATCCAGAAGCGCCTCGGCGTCTCGATCCTCTTCATTGCGCATGACCTCTCGGTCGTGCGCCACATCGCCGATCGCGTCGCGGTCATGTACCTGGGCCGCGTGGCGGAGATCGGCGATACCGACGCGATCTACGAGCGGCCCGCGCATCCGTACACCCAGGCGCTCCTCTCCGCCTCGCCGTCGCTCAGCCGGGCGGATCGCGGTCGGCTGTCACGCCGGCGCATCCTCGAGGGTGAGCCGCCCTCTCCCGTGAACCCGCCGACCGGATGCCGCTTCAACCCTCGCTGCTGGATGAGCACCGAAGAGTGCCGCACCACGGTTCCTCTGCTCCGCGAGATCCCCGAACCGCTGCCGCTCGAAAGGCTGGTCGCCTGCCATCGGGCGGAGGACGCCGTCACCGCCGCCGCATAGCTCTAGCCGGTGGGGGTGAGCCGGAAGATTCGCAGGATCCGCCCCGATGCCCGCTCGTACCCGCGGTACCCGGGCCACTGCTGCTCGATGAAGCGCCACACATCCTCACGCTCGTCGTCGCCGATCAGCGTCGCGTGCACGGGGATCCGTCGGCCGTGCACGCTCACCGCGGCTTCGGGATGGGCGAGCAGGTTGACCGTCCAGGCCGGGTGGCTGTCACGGGCGAAATTGCTGCCGGTCACCAGCATCCTGTCCGGGCCTTCCGGACAGTACATGAGCGCCGTGTCGCGCTCGAGTCCGGATTTCGCACCAATGCTGTGGAGTACGAGCGATGGCACGAGCAAACCGCTCATCTGGGTTCGCCCCCGGGTGAGCCGTGCGATGCCACGCTCCAACGGCGGCATGATCGTGGGGCCGAAACGACGAAAGAACCGGGTGCGAGAGAAGCTCGCTACGACGATACGGACCCCGCGGACCGGGGACGGCATCCCTGTATCCTCTACTAGGCCGCCTGCAGTCCGGCGATATCGATCTTGCCCATCGTGAGCATCGCCTGCATCACCCGGCCCGCCCTGGCTGGATCGGGATCGGCGAGCAGCTCCCCGAGCACGGGCGGCATGATCTGCCAGGAGAGCCCGTACCTGTCCTTGAGCCAACCGCACGGGCCGGGCTCCCCGCCGTCGGCGGTCAGGGCATCCCACAGGCGATCGATCTCTTCCTGTGTTTCCGCAGCGACGAAGAGCGAGATGGCTTCGGTGAAGCTGAACTGCGGTCCGCCGTTGAGCGCCTGGATCTCGAGTCCGTCGAGCACGAAACTCACCGACATGACGGTGCCTGCCGGTACGGGTGCACCCTCGCCATAGCGCGAGACATCGCGGATCTCGGAGTTCTCGAACACCGAGACGTAGAAATTGGCGGCTTCCTCGGCTTCGTTGTCGAACCAGAGGAACGGGCTGATCTTCTGCATTGCGTACTCCTTTGTGCGTCGCGTGGAAGGTGAAGCCGGTGCTTCCCGTGAACAGAAGTTACCGCACGGCGCCCCGGACGCCCAGAGATCGTTCGGATGGGCCGCCTGTGTGCTCTACTCGTCGCGAAGGTCGAGCCAGCGCAGCTGTTCCTCGCTCAGCTCGACGCGCAACCCCTCCATCGACGTGCGAGTCTCCTCGATGCTCCGTGGACCGATGAGTGGGAAGGTGGGGAACTTCTGCGCAAGCACATAGGCGAGCGCGATCGCGGTCGGCGCGACCCCGAACTCGGAACCCAGGGAGCGCGCACGTGCGAGACGCTCGAAGTTGTCGTCGCTGTAGTAGCAGCGCACGAGCTCGGCATCCGACGTGTCGGCGGGGTCAGCGCGCCCGGTGAAGAACCCGCGTGCCTGCGACGACCACGGCAGCAGCGGGGTGCGGGTCTCCTCGAGCCATTTCCTGGATGCCGGATCGGTGACGTGCTCGCATCCGGCCCACGGCACGTCGAGTGCCCTGGCCAGCCCGAAGTGGTTGCTCAGCGCGGCGAAGCCCTGCTTGCCATTCGCCCGCGCGTAGTCGTTGGCCTCTTCGAAACGCGCGATGGTCCAGTTCGATCCGCCGAACACGCCGATACGCCCTGCCCGGGCGTGTTCGTCGAGTACGTCGACGAATTCGCCGACCGGGATCGCCGGGTTGTCCCGGTGCATGAGGTACAGGTCGACGTGATCGGTCTGCAGGCGGTCGAGACTCTCCAGCAGTTGCCTGCTCAGCGATTCCGGATCGCAGTGCGGAGTGTGCGCGCCCTTGCCGACGATCACGACGTCGTCTCTGATGCCCCGGTTGGTCACCCACTGTCCGAACAGCCTCTCCATGAGCCCACCGCCGTAGACGTATCCGGTGTCGAAGGCGTTGCCGCCGCGCTCGACGAAGTCGTCGAACATCGCCGAGGCATGGGGCAGAGTCCTCTGGTTGTCGCATCCGAGGATCAGCCGCGACATCCGCTTGTTCACCCCGGCGATCTCGCCGTAGAGCATCCCGTTGTCCGAGATGGCGCTCAGCGCGCGACCGCTCGCGGTGGGGATGACGGCGGTCGGCTCTTCGAAGGGATAGACGAGTCCGATCGCGTCGCGCCACTGATCGAGCACACGGGCATTGCCCAGGCTGTCGGCCCAGGTCATCTGCGGAGCCTGGCCTTCATCCGCATACCGGGTAACTGCGTCCGCCTGCAGCGCATAGGCAAGCGCCGGTGGCACCTCGATGACCTCTGCCGCGCTGTCGACGCGCGCGATCTCGATGACGGAGCCGTCGATGCTCGGCAGCCACGGCTCCGGCAGGGTGAGCCGCCCGGCAGAGCCGTAGACGACGATGTTGTTCTCACCCTGGAGGCCGGTGCCGCTGGTGACGTGCGCGGTGACCCCGGTGGCGAAGCCGAGCGACGCGCTTGCCCATTCGTCGACACCGGTGGAACCGATCGTTCCGGATGCGATGAACGAGACCGGGTCGGCAAAGGGCCGCCCGGCGGCGACACCCGCGATCAATCGGGCGGCCGAGACCGGGTAGCAACCGACATCGAGGATGCCGCCGCCTGCCAGATCCGGATTCTTCAGACGGTGTTCGGCCGGAAGGTCGGCAGAGAAGGAGAACGAGGCCTCGATGTGCTGGATGTCGCCGATCGCGCCCGAGTGCAGCAGCTCGACGAAGCGCGCAATCTGCGGATGGAAGCGGTACATGAAGCCCTCGGCGAGATAGACCCCGTTACGCCGCGCGGCTTCGACGGCTACCATCACCCCCGCGTGGTTCACGGCGAGGGGCTTCTCGCAGACGATGTGCTTTCCCGCCTCCGCGGCCTCCACGATGAGGCGAACGTGCTCGGTGTGGACCGTGGCGATGTAGACGGCATCGACCTCGGCATCCGCGAACAGGTCGGCGTATGAACCGTAAGCCCTCGGAGCCACGTCACCCCCGGCGAACTCGGTGGCGAAGGATTCGGCGCGCGAAAGGTCGCGGCTGGCGACGGCGACGAGCCTGCCTGTCGCGCTCGTCGCGAGCTGCTCCGCGAATCGGTGTGCGATCAACCCCGGGCCGACGATTCCCCAGCGCAGGTACCTGTGAGTCATTCTGCTGCTCCTCGATTGTGTGGCGACGTCGCCGTCTATCAATAGCGCCCAGCCCCCTCGAGCCATCGCGCGCAAAGAACCGTCCACTGCTTGACCACGCTGGAATCCTGCGCCAGGCCGAGCCCGTGGACACCCGACGGGAAGATGTGCAGTTCGAAGGGAACTGCGGCGGCCGCGAGCGCGGAGGCGAGCCGCAGGCTGTGGCTGACCGGTACCACTTCGTCATCCGCCGTATGCCAGACGAAGGTGGGTGGCGAGTCCCCTGTAACGAGATTCTGCAGCGACACCGACTCCGCGAGGTCTGTGCGCTCCCCCAGCAGGTTGTCTCTCGAACCAATATGGCCACCCTCGCCCAGAGCGACGACGGGGTAGCCCAGCACGGCGAAGTCGGGCACCTCCGCTGGGTCATCCGTCGCGGCGAACGCGACGTGGCCGGCGAGATGGCCACCCGCGGAGAATCCGATGACCCCTATGCGTCCCCGATGCGTTGCGCGGGCCTCACGGATCTCGGTCCGCACCAGGTCGAAGGCGGCGGGCATCCGCACCGGTGCGAGCGGATAGCGGAGTATGCGGGCTTCGTGACCCAGCGCGCGAATCCAGTCCGCCACCGGCTCGGCCTCGTGCGGGGCATGGTTCTCGTATCCGCCACCGGGCAGTACGAAGATCAGTGTATTCTCGCCGCTATCCGAGACCGACATGGGATGCTCCTTCGCCGTCGATGCGCCGTTGATCGTGATCGGCACCGCATGTCATTCTTCACCATTCGGGCGTCCCTCTCGAAGCGAACGATCACGAGGACGGGGTGCAGATTGACAACCCGCGGCGCCCGATGCTCTACTTGCCATGTTTTGTTTCCCGGGGCGCAGACGCTTCGAAAATCACCGAGAACGGTACGACGTGAACAATCGAATCACCCCTGACGACCTCGTGCTTTTCATCGGCGACTCGGTTACCGACACGGGCCGCGATCGCTCCGATCCCCGGGCTCTCGGAGACGGGTACGTCTCACGTGCGGCCGCCGAGCTGGCGAAGAACGGAGTGACGCGAGTGCTCAATCGGGGCATCAGCGGCAACCGGGTCGTCGACCTCCGCGCACGATGGGCGGAGGATTGCATCGACCTTCGGCCGACGGTGCTCTCGATCCTGGTCGGGATCAATGACACCTGGCGCAGGTACGACTCGGATGATCCGACCAGCACGGACGCGTTCGAGACCGTCTATCGAGGAATCCTGACCCAGGTGAGAGACCGGCTCGATACGCGACTCGTGCTGATGGAACCCTTCCTCATTCCCGTCCGCGAAGAACAGGAATCCTGGCGAGAGGATCTCGACCCGAAGATCGATGTCGTGCATCGGCTCGCCGATGAATTCGGGGCAACGCTGGTGCGAACCGATGAGCTGCTCGGCCGGGCCGCCAGCAACACGCCGCCGGCGGAGCTCGCGGACGACGGCGTGCACCCGACACCCCACGGGCACAGCCTCATCGCGTCCGCCTGGCTGGCCACCGTCGACGAAGTGGTGAGCCCGGTCTGATCGATCGTTGCCGGTCGACGCCGACGCACGGCGATGTCTCTTCCTGCGCGGAATCTCCCCGTCGGTTCGACGACGAGGCGCTGCCCGATAGATCGATATAGTTACTACACAACAACTAACTGTTTGGCGCTCAACGACGACGCCGGTTATCGGAGGAATCGTGGCTGAAAGAGCTGTTCGCGAACGAACTGGCATGTTCAATAAAGACCATCCGCACTACAAGTGGATCGCGTTGAGCAACACGACGCTTGGCATCCTGATGGCCACCATCAACGGGTCGATCGTGCTCATCTCGCTCCCCGCGATCTTCACCGGCATCAAGCTGAACCCGCTCGAGCCGAGCAACGTGAGCTACCTGCTCTGGATGCTCATGGGCTACATCCTCGTGACCGCCGTACTCGTCGTCAGTTTCGGCCGGCTCGGAGACATCTACGGCCGGGTCCGCATCTACAACCTCGGTTTCGTGATCTTCACGATCTCGGCCATCGCACTCGTGTTCGACCCGTTCACCTCGGGTGCGGGCGCGCTGTGGCTCATCGGATGGCGCGTCGTGCAGGCAGTCGGCGGCTCGATGCTGTTCGCCAACTCGACTGCCATCCTCACGGATGCGTTTCCGGCTAACCGTCGAGGATTCGCGATCGGCATCAACCAGATCGCCGCCATCGCCGGCACATTCCTCGGCCTCATCGTCGGCGGGGTGCTGGCCTCGATCGACTGGCACGCGATCTTCATCGTGAGTGTGCCGTTCGGCATCCTCGGTACCATCTGGTCATACAAGTCGCTGCACGAAGTCGGAGCCCGCGGAACAGGCAAAATCGACTGGCCGGGCAACATCGTCTTCGGAGTCGGCCTGACTGCGCTTCTCGCCGGGATCACGTACGGCATCCAGCCATACGGCGGGAGTTCGACCGGATGGGCGAACCCCTGGGTGCTCGCCGGCATCATCGGGGGCGTGGTTCTCCTGGTGGCTTTCGTCATTCTCGAGCTACGGGTCACCGATCCGATGTTCAATATGCATCTCTTCCGGATCCGGGCCTTCGTCTGGGGCAACTTCGCCGGACTGCTCGCATCCATCGGCCGCGGCGGCCTTCAGTTCATGCTCATCATCTGGCTGCAGGGCATCTGGCTGCCCCTGCACGGTTACTCCTACGAGAGCACGCCGCTCTGGGCCGGCATCTACCTGCTGCCGCTGACCATCGGCTTCCTCGTCTCCGGGCCGATTTCGGGAACCCTCTCCGACCGATTCGGTGCGCGGACATTCGCGACGGGCGGGCTGGTGCTCGTAGCGGTGACCTTCGTCGCCCTCCTCCTCATCCCGGTGAACTTCGAGTATTGGATGTTCGCGATCATCACCT
Organism: Microbacteriaceae bacterium; assembly: GCA_025464815.1. Taxonomy (GTDB): domain Bacteria; phylum Actinomycetota; class Actinomycetes; order Actinomycetales; family Microbacteriaceae; genus Lacisediminihabitans. The sequence continues at coordinate 11,127 of JAODMW010000178.1, forward strand.
TCCTGAACGGCATCGGATCGGGCATGTTCGCCGCGCCGAACCGTACGGCCATCATGAACAGCGTTCCCGCCAACCAACGAGGGGCGGCATCCGGGATGACGGGGACGTTCCAGAACGCCGGCAACTCGCTCTCGATCGGAATCTTCTTCTCGCTGATGATCGCGGGTCTCTCCGCGACCCTGCCGAGCGCACTCCGCGCGGGCCTGACCGCCAACGGTGTGGGTACTGCCGTCGCCAACCAGGTCGCCGCTACACCCCCCGTGGGGAGTCTCTTCGCCGCCTTCCTCGGCTACAACCCGATCGCATCGATCCTCGGGCCGACGGGTGTGCTGAAGTCGCTGTCACCCGCCAATGCTGCGACCCTCACGGGAAAGACGTTCTTCCCGCAGCTCATCGCCAACCCGTTCCACACCGGGCTCGTCATCGTATTCATCGCCGCCGCGATAATGTCGGTGATCGGAGCCGTCGCGTCCCTCGCGATGGGTGGCAAGTTCGTTCACGTCGATGAGCCGGTTCCGAACACCGCCGAGGCGTTGAGCGAGGTCTAGCAGAGAGCAGGAACCGGTCGTGCAAGAATCCGTTCAGGCCGAGACGGCCGTACGCCTGGCGACCCTGGTCGGCCGTTTCAATCGCCGTTTTCGTACGGCGACGGGAGGACTCAGCCACGGGCTTCTCTCTGCTCTCGCATCGGTGACGAAACGCGGGCCCATTCGCCTCGCCGACCTTGCCCAGGTCGAACTGGTATCCGCTCCGGGCATCACCCGCATGGTCGCCGAACTCGAGGCGAGAGGACTTGTCGTCCGAACCGCCGACCCCCAGGACGGCCGCGCCGTGCTCATCGAGGTGACGGATGCCGGGACGGATGCCGTGCTTCTGGCCCGCTCCGCCCGGGCGAATGTCGTGTCGGAACTCCTTCTCGCGCTCGACGCCGACGAGATCGCCGCCGTCGAAGCGGCTATTCCGGCGCTCGAACGGATGATCGGCGAGGGCTAACGGCGATCGTCGGAAGCCCGGCTCCCGACCAGGAGACTATTCCGGAGCGCCAGAGATGTTGACCATCCAGCTAACGCCGAATTTGTCGATGCACATACCGAAGCTGTCACCCCATGGCGCCTTCTCGAGCGGCAGAGTGACGGTGCCGCCATCCGAAAGTTTGTCCCAGTAGCCGTGCAGCACGGCGTCCTCGTCGCCGCTGAGAGAGACTGAGTAATTGTTGCCTGGCGAGTAATCCATACTGTTCGGCGTATCGGACGCCATCAGCACGAAACCGTTGTCGGCTGTCAGCGCGGAGTGCATGACTTTGTCTTGATCGTCCGGGTCCTCGTTGCCGTGAAGCTCAGCGAACGTGCTGATCGTCACCTCGCCGCCGAAAACCGACTGGTAGAACTCGATCGCCTGCCTGGCTGTGCCACGAAAGCTCAGGTAAGGGTTGAGAAGCACACTCATGGTCTAACCTCCTCGTTCGTCATGTTGTGCTCTGATTATCGATCAGACGCCGCGAAAGCACGAGGTCCAGGCTGGCCCAGTCCGCGGAGCGTCGAAGATGCTGAGACCGCTTGCCCAGGCGTATCTGCGCTTGCCCAGGCGTATCTGGCCGTATCGAATCGCCGCCGGTCGGCGTATCATCACTGCCATAGACAAAGCCCGACGGATGGATCAGCGTTGACCGATCCGCCGGACTAGGAGTACCTCGCTCCATTCGGCCCTATCGCTGCCATGCCGTGTACTCCCACAGAGGGACGACCGACTCGCGCGATGAGTTTCCTAGCTACTCACGCCGAGGCTCGCAATCCCTGCGCATTCAGCCCTTCACACTCCAAAGGAGAAGGTTCATGTTGAAGGAACTGCACACCGTTCTTCCCGCAGCAGATCTACAGCGCGCGAGAACGTATTATCACGACAAGCTCAGCCTCGACCCCGATCAGGAGGAGGACGGCTCGCTCATGTATCACCTCACCTCGGAATCGGCGTTCGAAATCTACGAGACGAGCAACGCCGGCACTGCCCAGAACACCCAGATGGGCTGGATGACGGACGATCTCGAGAATGAGATGAATACGCTGCGTGAGCGTGGCGTCGTGTTCGAGGACTACGACGTACCCGGCATGAAGACGGTCAACGGCGTCGCGACGATGGAGGGCATGAAGTCCGCCTGGTTCCGTGACAGCGAGGGCAACTTCATCTGCGTCTCACAACGCATCTAGTCCAGCTCAGTCGACGGTCGAACCAATTGAAGGTTCGCTCGCTAGGCTGCGCATATGTCCCTGGTTCTGGTCGTCGAAGATGACCCGACTATCGGTGCCGCGCTGGAGTCCGCGCTCGGCGCCGCCGGTCATTCCGTGATCTGGAAACGAGACGGTAGCACTGCGTTGGAGAGTGCGCGCGCCGCGGCTCCGGATCTGGTCCTGCTCGATCTTGGACTTCCCGACGTCGACGGTCTCACGATCTGCCGTGAACTGCGGATGCTGCTCAGTAGCGCTGTGATCGTTGTGCTGACCGCCCGGCGCGAACAGATCGACATCGTCTCGGGACTCGAATCCGGTGCTGATGACTACCTGACCAAACCGTTCAGCGTCGTCGAGTTGCTTGCCCGGGTGAGAGCGCATCTGCGCCGTTCGGGGTCGGAAGGCTCCGGCAATGACGATGTCTCGGTGCTGGGCTCGTTGACTATCGACGTCTCAGCCAGGCGCGCCACAATCGACGGCGTCGAGGCTCCATTGCGAGCTCGGGAGTTCGACCTGCTTGTCCGCCTTTCCCGTCAGCCCGGCGTCGCGATCAGCCGGGAGGAATTGATGGCGGATGTGTGGGACGAAAACTGGTTCGGATCGACGAAGACCCTGGATGTGCACGTCGCCTCGCTGCGTCGTCGCCTGAGGGAGGTCGCTGACGGGGCCCCGACATCCGGCTCGCTGACGGTACCGGTGATCACCACACTACGAGGACACGGTTACCGCCTGGATGCCGGCCGGCCCACCGTCTAAAGGTCACGAATGGTCTCTATCGCCGGTCTCTGTGCGGTCCGCGCGGACCAGATCGCTCCCGACAGAATCGCTCCGATCGCGATGACGGCAGTCCCGGCGAGATAGGCCCAGGGCACGGTGAGTGCTGCGGGAGGCGGATCGAAGACCCCGGTCAGTACGGAGACGAGCATCTGGGACAGAAGCCATCCGAGCAGCGCCCCGGCGATGGTGCCACCGACAGCCACGGCGGCGGCTTCCGCCAGCACGAGTCCCCGAAGCTGCTTGCGACCGGCTCCCAGCACCGTCGCGATTGCGAAGGTCCTTCGACGCTCAGCCAGCCCGAGGACGAACAGCAGCCCGCCTGACCCGGCTGCGATCACGAGTGCGAATGCAAGTTCAACCCGTGTCAGTCCGGCGAGATCGACCGAGGTGAGGCTGGACCCGACGGACGATCGCGCGGCACCTATCGCCGTGACAGTCGCGCTGTTCCCCAACGCGTGGCGGAGGGCTGCAGCGGTGCCGTCAGTCCCCTGGCCTCCCGTGTCGACGAGGAAGGAGCTGACGGAGTTATCGCCCGTCTGCTGAGCTATATACGCGGAGTTGGCGATGAAGAAGCTGTCTTTCGGGGCAGTCGGGAACTCGTTCGCGACGCCGACATAGTGGAAGGAGACGGTGACGAGCGACTGGGTGGTGGTGTTCTGCAATCGGAGCTTGATGAGTTCTCCGGGATGGAGTTGGAAGTCTTTGACTGTTTCGGCACTCACGAGGATCGCATCGGGCCGACCCGCGAGCGTCGCCATCAGGTGCGTTGCGGTTCCCCCCTGAAAGTAGGCGTCCTGGAGAAGCGTCGCCTGGGTGATGGTCGCGGCGCGGACGCCGAACAGGTCCTGAAGATCGCTTCCCACGTACGCGTACCGGTGCTGGAGCGGTTCTACGGCTGTGACGCCCGGTGCGGCAGCGATCGTCGCGGAAGCCGCAGGAGCGACGTTGGAGCCGGGGGGCTCCGTCACGGCGATGTCGGCTCCGTTGGTGAGGCGGGCGTCGACTTCGGCCTGATGCTGATAGGTGGCGTTGAAGATCGAGGTGGAAAGGGCGAATGTCAGGGCGAGAGCGAGCATCACCCCTCCCCGCGCCAGGAGAGATCTCTGACGGGACATCATCCCCGAGGCGGTGTGTGCGAGGTTCCCGACGATCGGGCGGATGAGGCGAGAGGTGCCTTTGCGTCCGGCGCCGAGCACGGCCTCGTAGACACGCCAGACGAGAAGTCCTGAGCCGATCCAGAACAGGGCAGGACCGAAGAATGCCCAATAGTTGACCTGGATCGACGCGACCCCTTCAGGCGCGAGTACGAGAGAGTAGCCGTCCTGCGTCGTGATGATGAAGACGACCGCTGAGAGGGCGAGGAGGATGACGTCGAGCCATATCTTCATCCACCATGATGTGCTGTTGCGCGAAAGCTGCGCGCGGGCCTGGCTGATGATGAGGTTGCGGAAGTCGCGCACTGCGGGAATCACCACAGCGCCGATCGCGATGACCAGCCCGACCGCGAAGGCACCAAGCGGCCAGATTATTGCGCTGGCGGTCGACTGACCGAACCCGACTGTGCCGAATGAGAGTGCCCCGACAAGGGCGGCGACACCGACACCGACCGCACCGCCCACTGTGCCGACCGACAGCGCCTCGACGGCGACGAGGCGTCCGATGAGGCGCACGCTTGCACCCCGGGTCCGGAGGAGCGCCTGCTCGCGTCTGCGTCGTTCCGCCCCGGAGTTCGCCACCGCGATGGTGAGAATCCCTGCGAGAACGGTTCCGGGCAGTCCGAGGAACAGGAAGAGGACGGTGGCATAGCTCGAATCGCCGCGCGCGGCATCGAGTGCTGCGCCCAGGTTGTCGCCCACTCGCCCGGCGCCGGCGAGCGTTGCTTCGAGGTTATGGGCGGCCGAGGTGATGTCGACAAAAGACACGGCGGGATCGGCGGCGAGTGCGTGCGTGTGTGCAACGTGGATCTGGGTAGCCAGCAGCTCGGGATGAGCGGCCCCCAACGACGAGGCGATGGCCTGGTATTGGTCAGACGGGACGAGGAGCACGTTGTCCGGGGGTGCGACCGGCTGGGATTGCGCTGGTGCGCCGACGGTCTGGAAGAGCGAGTTGGCCTGGGGCAGATCGACGACGCCCGCCACGGTGACCGCCAGCGGGTGACCGCCGGCAAGATTGATGGTCACACTGTCGCCGGGTACGACGTGAAGGTTGGCCGCGGTCTGCTGGGCTATGAGGACCCCGCTGCGGGATCCCGAGAGGAACCGGATCTCTCCGGGGAATGCCGACGCGTAGCCGGACGGCAATCCGAGGACGACGGCAGGTCCGGTTGTCTGCGTGGTGCCTTGCGACGTCGCCGTCAACCCGCTGCTCTGGGCGAACCCGACCGGAAGAGCTTTCGTGACGCCGGATGCGGCTCGGGCGGCTGTGACAACAGTCGACGCGTCCGAGCCCTGTGCCACCTGGACCTGCCAATCGACCGCCACCCCAGATGCCGCGCGAGCGGTCATCGACGACTGGGCGGCAGCGAGGAAAGAGCCGAGGCTAGCGAGCACGGCAACCGCGATCGCGACACCCGCCGCTGTCGCGATCAGGGTAGCCGTACGTCGGCGGACCAAACCGCGCATCCACAGTCCGATCATGGTCGCGTACCTTTCCTGTCGCTATGCGACTGTGGGGCCAGTGGCAGGAGCCTGCCATCGTCCATCCGCCATCGCTCCGGGAGCCGTTCGGCAACCTCCGGGTCATGTGTGCTGATGACCAGGGCGGCGCCGAGTCGATCTGCTGCGTGAAGGAGCACGTCGATCACGTGGCGACCGGTTTCGCGGTCCAGCTGCCCGGTCGGTTCGTCGGCGATGATCAACCGCGGCCGCGTAGCGAGAACACGCGCGATGGCAACTCGCTGCGCCTGCCCCCCGGATAGTTCATCGGGAAGTTTGGCGGCCATCCACCCCAGCTCGAGGTCGTCCAGGGCCTCGAGCGCCCGGCGCTCGGCTTCGCTGTCCGC
>JAODMW010000187.1 GCA_025464815.1 Microbacteriaceae bacterium
CGTGGAACACCGGCGGCAGCTGCTTGCCATCCTTGTTCCACGGCTTCTCACTCCACACCTGCACGGCGTCGCTCGACCACCAGGTGATGGGGCCCGTACCCGGTGAGTGCCTGGCCACGATCTCGCCGCGGAGGGCATCCGCGGAGGTCGTGGTCTCCGCGAAGACGTCGTTCCTCTCGGGGCCTTCGAGGTGGATGCCGACCGCCACCGTCGCGCGCTCGGCGGGATAGAAGGCGGAGAAGCGGCCCTGGACGGTGATGATCGTGTCGGTCACGGTGACTCCCCAGCGTCGGTCGAATCTCCTGATCCTCTCACTTTCCGGTCGCAATACCGATAGGTACGATATTGGTTGCTAATTGGTCGACACCGAGGCTTACCAAAGGTGTACATTACTGGGCAACCCGCTGAACCAGGGGTCAAGTTCCGTCGCACATCTGTGCACCTAACGAAGAGGATTCCAGTGTCAGAAACTCACGCCTCACCAGCCCCGGTCCGTGCCGGGCAGACCAGACTCAAGCGTGCCCTCGGCACGCCGGCTCTGTTGGTCTTCGGGCTCGCCTACATGCTGCCGCTCGCCGTCTTCACGAGCTACGGCTATGCGACGGCGGCGACCAATGGACATCTCGCCGGTGCTTACATCGTCACCACGATCGCCATGCTCTTCACGGCCTACAGCTACGCGAACATGGTGCGGGAGTATCCGGTCGCCGGATCCGCCTACACCTACACGCAGAAGACCTTCGGCGGCCACCTCGGCTTCATGGTCGGATGGGCGCTGCTGCTCGACTACCTGCTGCTGCCGATGCTGAGTTATATCCTGATCGGCCAGTACATGTCGGCCGTCGTTCCCGCGATCCCATTCTGGGCCTGGGTCATCGTCTCGGTCGTGCTGGTGACCGTGCTCAACGTCATCGGCATCAATCTCGTCACCAACGTCAACCTCGCCCTCGTGGGTGCGCAGATCGTGTTCGTCGTGATCTTCATCATCTCGAGCCTCGGCTATCTCTCTGGCAACCCGAAGACCGTCGGAATCCTGGATCCCTTCTTCGGCAAGGGCGCGGACATCCCGCATCTCGCCGCGGGCGCCGCCATCCTCGCGCTCGCCTTCCTTGGTTTCGATGCAGTCTCGACCCTCTCGGAAGAGGCGAAGGAGCCGAAGAAGTCGATTCCCCGGGCGATCATGCTCACGACGCTCGCCGGAGGACTCATCTTCACGGTATCGGCCTGGGTCGCCGGCCTCGTCTTCCCTGACTTCGAGAACCTGAGTGCGGATGCCGCGACTCTCGACCTCATGGCGCGAGCCGGCGGCGTCGTGCTCTCCGGTCTCTTCACCGCGGCATTCGTGGCAGGAAGCTTCGCGGCCGCCATGACGTCCCAGGTAAGCGTGTCCCGCATCCTGTACTCGATGGGTCGCGACGGCGTGCTGCCCAAGGGGGTCTTCGGCCGCCTGCATCCGCGGTTCAAGACGCCATACCTCGCGATCGTGATTATCGGCGCGCTCGGTCTGATCGCCCTGGTGATCCCGCTCGACTGGGTGTTCCAGATGATCAACTTCGGGGCGCTCATCGCATTCTCCTTCGTCAACCTGGCCGTCATCAAGACCTATCTCGTCGACAGGAAGGAGCGTGGAGCTGCGGCGATCGTCAAGTACCTCGTTGCGCCCGTGCTCGGCTTCGCGCTGGTCGTCTACCTCTGGACGAGCCTCGTCGCGCTCGCCTTCATCATCGGCGGCATCTGGGTGGCCATCGGTTTCGTCTACCTCCTGGTGCTTACGAAGGGATTCACTCATAAGCCGCCGGCCATGGATTTCAGCGAGGAAGAGCCGATCCTCGAGGCCAGCTAGTCGAACCGCGCGTCGGTTTGTTGTCCGTGCGGTGGTTACAACGCCAGCGTGGACAACAAATCGACGCGCTGTCGTTGTCGCCGCCGTCCGGCCGCCGAGCGAGCTCGCGGTCGGGGGACAATTGCAGCACGATGTCCCCCGAATAGGGGTACATTCCTCCCGCCGGAGTGGAATTCCACAGGCGACGTGTGCTTAACCTTGAGTTAGAGCCGCCCCAACGCTCCACCTCACCACCCGCCCCGTGCGACATCGACAGCACGGGTTGATCGACGGTGGCTCTCGCCACATCAGTTGCAAGAGATGACGCGTTTTCCCCGTCATCGAAACGTCACCGTCGTCGTTTCTCAGTACCCATATTGGCGCGCTTGCGCGTCTGTTACGGAATGGAGAACAGCACAATGGCAGCACCTTGGAGAGATCGGCCCTACAGCGGGCGTCGACGCACAAAACACACACCGCTCCCCGGTAGAGCCGAGAATGGCGCCGCCAATTCGCCGACGCTCCAGCTTTTTGTGCTGGCGGCCACGATCGGCGTGCTCGCCTACTCGTTTTTTCTCCTGAACCCCGCAAACCGCGGAGACTGGCTGCCATACAGCCTCGTGATCACTGCGGAAGTCGTCTTGGTCACCCAGGCTCTCGTGTCGATGTGGACGATACTCTCCGGCACGCAGGATCCCCGCGCCTTCTCCTTCCATCACGCGCAGGAACGTATCTTCGACGCCGAGAACATCGAACGCGACGGTACGGGCTCGAGCCCGGAGAAGTGGTCGGTTTTCGTGGCCGACGAGCGCGTCGGAATCGACGTGTTCATCACCGTGTACGGTGAACCGCTGTCCGTCGTGCGCCGCACAACCAGCGCGGCACTCGCGATGCGGGGCGAACACACCACGTGGATTCTCGACGACGGCGGCTCGGACGCCGTGCGGGACCTCGCTGCCGAGATCGGTGCCCGCTACATTCGTCGCCTCGGCAACAGCGGCCAGAAGGCAGGAAACGTCAACCATGCGCTGGCACTCACGAATGGTGAGTATTTCGCGATCTTCGATGCGGACTTCGTGCCGAACGAGGACTTCCTCTACGAGACCGTGCCATTCTTCATCGACTCCAACGTCGCTTTCGTGCAGACTCCGCAGACCTACGGCAACATCAAGAACCTGGTCTCGAGCGGTGCCGGGTTCATGCAATCGGTGTTCTATCGCTTCATCCAGCCAGGTCGCAACCGCTTCAACGCGGCGTTCTGCGTCGGCACGAATGTGATCTTCCGTCGCACTGCGATCGAGGATGTCGGCGGTATGTACACGGGGTCGAAATCGGAAGACGTATGGACCTCCCTGCTGCTCCATGAGCGCGGCTGGCGGTCGGTGTACATCCCGGTCACTCTCGCCGTCGGTGACGCGCCCGAGACGGTCGAGGATTACACCAAACAGCAGTTGCGCTGGGCATCCGGAGGGTTCGAGATTCTCATGCGGCACAACCCGCTCAACCCGCGGCGCCGGCTGACCATGGATCAGCGTCTGCAATACATGGTGACCGCCACCCACTACCTCGTCGGCATCGCACCGTTGCTGTTGCTGATGGTGCCTCCGCTGGAGATCTATTTCGACCTTCGACCCGTGAACCTCTCGGTCACGTGGCTGACCTGGTTGTTGTTCTACCTGGGCTTCTACGGCATGCAGATCATGCTCGCGTTCAACACGATGGGGTCATTTCGGCCGGCCACACTGGTGATGGCGACCGTGTCGTTTCCGATCTACATCCGCGCCTTCGTCAACGTGTTCTCCGGGCGCGAGCAGAAATGGCACGTGACGGGTTCGGCGGGCAAGCGAGTCTCGCCGTTCAACTTCATGATCCCGCAGGTGTTGATCTTCACGTTCTTGCTGCTCACCTCCGGCGTGGCGATCGTCAAGGACATCGGCCACGAAACCCTCACCCTCGCGACGGCCTGGAACGTGACGAGCACGATCGTGCTCGGAGTGTTCATCCTCGCGGCGATGAAGGAATCACATCTCGCCCGGGTCACACAACCAGCGCGGCCTGAGGTCTATCCGACCTTCGCCCGCCGACCGGCGGGCCGTCCGGTTCGGCAGCCGGCGATGAGTTCCGTGCAGCTGAACGTCCTGAGCCAGAGCAGAAAGGCACTCCGATGACCTGGTCAAACCGCTTCCGCCTCCTGGGCGGAATGATTCTCGTATTCGCGATCGTGGCAGGCGCAACCCTCGTGCTCAATCAACGGGAGAACCAGGTGGCGAGCAATTCTGCATCCATCGAGGCCCTGACCTATGTCGTGGGTTCCGACTATGCGGGATCGGTGGTCAACCAGGCGGTCCAGGAGGGGGACAAGGTGAAGAAGGGTGATCCGCTCATGACGATTCAAAGCGCGACCCTGCTCCGCGACCTCGAGAGCCCGAAGGGTGTTCCGCCGAGTGCTGCATACACGGTGACCCAGGACGGCATGGTGACTCTGACAGCCACGGAACCCGGGATCGTATCGAAGATCGTCGCCCCGGTCGGCGGATTCGTCGACGCAGGTGAGGCCCTCGCAACCATCGACCGCAGTGGCTCGATTTTCGTGCTGTCCAAATTCCGCGTGGATTCCTATGACTTCGCACGCATCGAGCAGGGCGCTCCTGTCGATGTCATCCTTCCCGACAACCGGCGCGTGGCCGGTACGGTGTCCGCGATTCGGGTCGAGACGGTCGGCGGTAAGGCTGATGCCGAAATCGAGGTGAAGACGCATGGGCTGGTCGACGGGGGCTACAACGGCCTCATCAAACCGGGCAATCCGGTGACCGCCATCCTGCACCTTCGCGACGATGGGCCCCTTGCCGGTGTGAAGGATTCGTTCTTCTCGCTACTGCGGCAGATTGGAATTTGATGACTCGTTCGCGATTGTCTTCGTTATTCGCCGTTCTCGTGTCCGGAACGGTGGCCGTGCTTCTTGCGGCCTGCAGCGCGCCATCGGCCCCCGCGTCCGTCGCGGGAGACGCGGTGCTGCCCGATTCGCAGGTCGGAGGTGCCGTCGCCCAACTGCCGACGCAGCCGGTTAGACCACCTCCCCAGTCGCGGCTGGCACACGGGCTCGCGCCGCCGACCAACCGATGGTTCTCCGGCCTGGTCTTCGGCGACAAGCCCCTGCCGGTATTCCCCCTGCCGTTGTCATTCGGTCTCACCCAGCGGGGATTCGACTTCGGGGTGCCGACCGTCACGAGCGCTGCGGACACGATCACCGGCGGCTACGCGCCGAACGTCTCCGTGGATCTGAACGCCGCCTCCAACACCGTCACGGCCTACGACGACGCCTCCGTCACCATCGCGGCGTCTGACACCAACGGAAAAGTCCTGGGATCGACGGTGATCGCGGAAGGCTCTCCGATCGTGAGCTTCACGGCCGCACACCCGGTCAGCCTGCGGGTCGGCCAGCCGTTCCGCGCTGCGGGCGACGGCGTGTGGTCGGCCGAGATCGCCGGGACCACCTATGGGTTGCGAACCGCCGGAACGCTGGCCGAAGACGGAACGAGCCTGTCGCTCAAAGCGGGTGAGTCGGCTGTCTGGTTCGCCGTCCCGAAGAATGGCAGCCTGGCCTCGCTCTCGAAGTTCGCTGTACCTCTCCAGTCGGTGTCACTTGCCTACTCGACCGCCAGCAAGCAGGTAACGACCGAACTGAGCTACCGGACGGCCGGGAGGAAAGACACGCTCATCGCGGCGATGCCACATCAGCAGAAATCCCTGAAGGCTTCGAGCTGCTCGCTGGGCAGCTACCCATCGGTGTACGGGACCATGACACTGTGTTCCGGCACGAGCCTGACCTGGTCGGCCACCGCCATCACACCGTCGAACACACTCGATCTGGCCGCACTCGGCCAGTCGCAGAAGGATGAGCTTCGAAAGCAGCTCGGTCAGGATGTCGCGTCGAGCACGGAGCTTCCTGCTGACAGCTACTTCGGCGGCAAGGCGCTGTATCGACTCGCCAACCTGCTGACCCTCGCGACCCAGCTCGGCGACGATTCGGCCGCGAAAACCGTGAGGACCCGACTCGATGCCGCGCTCCGCGAATGGACGGAACCGAAGGGCTGCACGAAGAGGGCCGAGCGATGCTTCGTCTACGACGCGAAGATGAAGGGCGTTGTCGGGATGACGGCCTCCTTCGGGTCGGACGAGTTCAACGATCACCACTTCCACTACGGCTACTTCCTCTACGCCGCGAGTGTGGCCGCCGCTCACGACCCCGGGTTGCAGCGGGACATCGCGCCCGTCATGAACCTGCTGGCCGCGGATCTCGCCGCGGGCGGCCCCTCGAAGTACTTCCCCGAGCGGCGCGTCTTCGACGCCTATTCCAGTCACTCGTGGGCATCCGGTCTCTCGCCGTTCGCGGACGGCAACAACCAGGAGTCCAGTTCGGAGGCGGTAAGTGCGTGGAACGGACTTGCACTCTGGGCCGGATCGACCCGCAACGCGCCACTGGAGAAGGAGGCTGTGTGGATGTTGTCGAGCGAAACCGCGTCGGCGAACGCCTACTGGACGGGCTTCGACCCTGCCGATCCGGTGTATGCCGGCTACTCGCACTCCATCGTGTCGCTCAACTGGGGCGGAAAACGCGACTATTCGACCTGGTTCAGTGCCGAGGCGAATGCCAAATTGGGGATTCAACTGATTCCCATGAGCCCGGTCGCGAGCTCTCTCGCCGGCGATCCCGGCCGTATCGAGAAGAATGTCCAGACCGCCGTACCCGCCGGCTACAGCGTGCAGTTCGGCGACTATCTCCTCATGTACCAGGCGCTCGCCGGACCCGACCAGGCGAAGTCGGCGCTGAAGATCGCGCGCGATCTCCCGGAGAAATTCATCGACGACGCGAATTCGCGGAGCTACATGCTCGCCTGGATCATGTCGCGCTAGAAGCGCCCATCGAGACGGATGCCCGGTGGCGCGAGTCGGGCATCCGTACTAGACTGGAGGGCTGCCTCAGGGCAGTTTGACAATTCAACAGCGCGCGATAGCGACCCACTTTCAACAGAAAGTGCACATGGGGATGATCGGTTTCGACATTGCCTGCGCAAGTGTGAGAAGCGGGTCGAGGATGCAGGGTTATCTCGTTAACGACCTCTGCAAAATATAAGTGCCAATTCAAATAGCACTGTCTCTGCTAAGGCAGACTTCGCCCTCGCGGCGTAAGTTCTCTCTTCAGCACTAAATAGAGACCGTCAGTCCGGGGATGCTCTCTACCCG
>JAODMW010000190.1 GCA_025464815.1 Microbacteriaceae bacterium
AGAGGGGAGCCGCCCGGCCTCGGCGAGCCCTCGCGCAACGGATGACACGAGTACCGGATGCCGCCGCGATGGCACGCTCACGACCGCGCTGGGGCGCTCACCCCAACCCCAGTCGGCGAGCACACGCACGCAGGCGGCGATCATCGCCGGGCTCGCGGGCGCATCGGCGGCATTCGCCGCAAACAGCTCACGCAGCGCACCACCCCAGCCGAGATCGGTGAGCCGGGCGAGTGCGCGGCCCGGAGCGAGCCGTTCGGCCGCAGGGATGTTGCCCCGCACCGGTATACCGAGCCGATCCATGCCGCCGGGCCACTGGGCCCGCGGTTCGACGACCACACCGACCCGGTCGAGAGAATCGGATGCCGCAGCCACCGCGTTGTCCGCGATCGAGTCCGGGTACCAGACCCCCGCGCACCTGTCGCAACGGCCGCACGGAACCGCGGACTCGTCGTCGAGTGCCCGCTGCAGGAACTCCATGCGGCATCCGCTGGCCGACTCGTAGTCGAGCATCGACTGCTGCTCCGACTCGCGCGCGGCCGAGATGCGCTCGTAACGTTCGGCATCGTAGGTCCACGACTGGCCGGTCGAGATCCAGCCGCCGGATACCCGGCGCACTGCACCGTCGACATCGAGCACCTTGAGGAGCAGCTCGAGCGGCGTGCGGCGCAAGTCGACGCGTGCCTCGATCGCCTGTGTCGACAGTGGAGTGGACCCGAGCTCCGCGATCACGGCGAGTGCCTTCTTTTCGACGGGCATGGATGCCGTGGCGAAGTACCGCCAGATCGCTTCGTCCTCGGGTCCGGGTAGCAGCAGTACGTCGGCATTGTCGGTGGCACGGCCGGCGCGACCGACCTGCTGGTAGTAGGCGACGGGGGAGGAGGGCGCCCCGAGATGCAACACGAACCCGAGATCGGGTTTGTCGAATCCCATCCCGAGCGCGCTCGTGGCGACGAGCGCCTTCAGGTCGTTGTTCTTGAGCCGCTGCTCGAGCTGCTCGCGCTCCGCGGGATCGGTGCGCCCGGTGTAGGCATGGACCTCGTGTCCGGCGTCCCGCAGCAGGCGCGCCGTGTCTTCCGCGGCCGAAACCGTCAGCGTGTAGATGATTCCGCTGCCGGGAAGATCGACGAGATGGCTGAGCAACCAGCCGAGGCGCGTCTTCGAGTCGGGCAGCCTGAGCACCCCCAGGCGGAGGGACGCCCGCGCCAGTGGGCCACGGATAGTCACTACCTCGCTCTGTGCACCCGCGCCTGCATGGCCGAGCTGCTCCGCGACATCCGCCACCACCCGGCTGTTGGCCGTCGCTGTCGTGGCCAGGACTGGAATACCGGCGGGCAATGCTGCGATGAGGTCCCGCAGGCGACGATAGTCGGGCCGGAAATCGTGGCCCCAGTCCGAGATGCAGTGCGCTTCGTCGACCACGAGCAGGCCGGCTCGGGCGACCAACGCCGGCAGCTGTTCGTCGCGGAAGCTCGGATTGTTGAGCCTTTCGGGTGAAACGAGCAGCACATCGACCTCGTCATCGTGAAGCTGCCGAAGAACCTCCTCCCACTCGTGGGCGTTGGAGGAATTGATGGCGACGGCACGCACGCCCGCGCGGGATGCCGCCACGATCTGGTCGCGCATGAGTGCCAGCAGTGGCGAGACGAGAATCGTCGGACCGCCACCGCGCCGCCGCAACAGCAGCGTCGCGACGAAGTACACGGCCGATTTTCCCCATCCGGTGCGCTGCACCACGAGAGCCCGCCGTCGTTGGTCGACGAGCGTTTCGACGGCCTCGTATTGCCCGGCGTGAAAATCCGCGCGGTCATTGCCAACAAGCGTGCGCAGGATCGAGAGGGCGGATGCGCGGCTGTCGGTCATCCACCAAGCTTCGCAGGGGCCGGCGACGCTGCCGACCGCAATCCGTGATCTGTGGGCGAACTCCGGGGTTGTGGATAACTGCCTCTCCTCCACACCCTCGAACCCGTACCGTGTTCCGCAAGGTTTCGCCATCCGCGTCCAACGTCTGCGCGCCGCGACGACCATCGGCCCATGACCATCCCCGACTACGAAGAAACTCCGACCCAGCCGCTCACGACGGATGCGCTCATCGAGCGACGTGTCGCGTCCCTCGTGGGCCGCGCCGTCCGACGGCAGCTCTGGTTCCTGTTCCTCGACCAGGACCAGGTGCAGCTCCCGCTCGTGATGCCGTTCAGCGACCCACCCCTGAAACCGGATGCATCGGTCTCGACCCTTGCCAGCGTCATCGGGCTCGCCGTCGAGTCCGAGAACGCCAGCTCGGTCATCGTGGTGATCGAACGATACGCGGATTCCGTGTTCACGGAGGCCGACAAGGAGTGGGCGCGCGCCATCGTCGGTGCGTTCGAAGAACGCGGCGTGGTGGTGCGATCCGTCCTTGTCAGCCACCGGCGCGGAGTGCGCTGGTTCGCGCAGGACGACTATGGTGTTCCGGCCGCGATGGGCTAGCTGGCGGGAAGCGAGGACTCGATCAGCTCGACGATCTCCGGCGCGTCAGGCTCGACCGGCGGACGAAAGCGATGCACTTCGCCATCGGGGGTGATCACGAACTTCTCGAAGTTCCACTTGACCTTGCCTGCCTTGCCATCGGAATCAGGCGTCTTCGTCAGCTCGGCATAGAGCGGATGCTGCGACCTGCCGTTGACCTTGATCCTCTCGAACATCGGAAAGGTGACGCCCCAGGTAGTGGAGCAGTATTCCTTGATGGCTTCTTCCGTACCGAGTTCCTGGAGGAACTGGTTGCTCGGAAACCCGAGCACCGTGAAGCCGCGATCGCCGTAGGTCTTCTGAAGCTCCTCGAGCTTCTCGTACTGCGGAGCGAGCCCGCAACGCGAGGCGACGTTGACGATGAGCTTCACCTTGCCGTCAT
>JAODMW010000281.1 GCA_025464815.1 Microbacteriaceae bacterium
GCTGGTAGCCCGCGCCGCGCATGGTGGTGATGTGCACCCGCGCGGCATCCGGGTCCAGTTTGCGGCGCAGGTAGCTCACATACTGGTCCACGATGTTGGGGTCGATATTCTCGGCGGAACCCCAGACTTCTTCCAGGATGCGCGTGCGGCTCACCGTGCTGCCCGCCTGACTCGCGAGGAGGCGCAGGAGGGTGAACTCTTTGGGGCTCATCGAAAGCGGTCGGCCGCCGACCGAGACCGTGAGTGCGAGCGAGTCGAGCCTGAGGGCGCCGACGGAAACCGTGGTGACCGCCGTGACGTCCCGCCGCAACAGCGCCCGGATACGAGCACTCAGCTCGACGAAGGCGAAGGGCTTCGTCAGATAGTCGTCGGCGCCGGAGTCGAGCCCGAATACTCGATCCTCGACGGCGTCGCGTGCCGTGAGCAGCAGCAGCGGCATCGAACTGCCGCTCTCCCGAATGCGACGGCAGATCTCGAAGCCCGACATCCGTGGCAGCATGACGTCGATAGCCGCGAGAGCGAAATCCTCGTTCGCCACAGCGATGAGCGCGTCCACGCCATTGTCGACGACAAGCGTCTCATAGCCCTCCGCCGCGAGGCCGCGATCGATGAGCTTGCCCATCTCCGGGTCATCCTCGACGATCAGGATTTTCACAGTCACTCACTCCCTGGGCTGCGCACTCGTAAGAGAATGCTCCCACCTTCGCCAGGGCAAAACATCCGAACGGACCGTTTCTGTGAGCACTCTCACCAACGATCGCCGCGTTCACGGCGGGCATCGAAACCAGTTTCGGTATGGTCATTGGAGCCATTTGGAGGAGGGTCGAACATGGACGTAGCGGTCGTCGTTCGCACGGTGCGGCCCTGGCTCGGCACAGCGGGCATCGTCGGTATCGTCTCGGTCTTCGTGAGCGGCTATCTGATTCGCACCGTCTTCGACTCGCAGCCTCTGGCGGTGGATGCCGCCTGGCACGACCTTCTCGTGGGAAACCGCAATCCCTGGCTGGAGTATCCGTCTCTCGCCCTCAATCTCGTCGGTGGCACGATCGCGATGATCCTGATCACGATCGCCGTCATGGCCGTTCTTTTCTTCTTCCGCCATCGCTGGGCAGCCGCATTCGTCGGCCTTTCGGTCGTTCTGAGCATGCTCCTGTCGACGATCATCAAGCAGCTGGTGGATCGGCCGAGGCCGGGGGACAGTCTCGTCATCGCGACCTCTGGTGCCTTCCCATCCGGTCACACCACGGCCGCCGCGGCGCTCGTCGTCGCACTCGCCCTGCTCTTCGCGCGCCGCTGGGTCTGGGCCGTGGCGGCTGTCTGGGTGCTGGCTATGGCTTTCAGCCGCACCTACCTGCTCGCCCACTGGCTGAGCGACACCGTCGCCGGTGCCGTGCTCGGCACCTCCGTTGCCCTTCTGCTGTGGGCTCCCGTTGCCGCGCGACTTCGGCGGCGGATCGAGGCGGTCTAAGCCAGCTCGCGCACCCAGTGCGAGAGGAAACGGGCGCCTGCCTCGTCGTGAATGGCATCGCCCTCGGTGATGACCCGATACGGCCGTTCCGGTACTCCGTCGGACGGGTACACATCGACGTGTGCGACCTCATAACCGTTCTCGTGCAGGTAGTCGGCCATCGCGTAGTCGCTCCGCGAGTCGCCGATGGTGCGCCAGAGCCGTGGAATCTCCCCGGAGGCGCCCATCAGTTCGAGTGCACGGCGGGCCCCGAGCGCCTTGCCGAGCTCGACGGATTCGATGTCCGTGGCGATGATGGTCGGATCGACGCGGAAGCCGTCAAGCCCGTGGCGGTCGAGGATCTGCTGGGCACGCGAGTCGAAGCGCTTCTGCTCGGCCAGATAGGTTTCGGATGAGACATCAGTGCGCTGCTCGACTGAGACCATCGAACGTTTGGTCTCGTCGAAGAACATCGTGTCACCGAACTCCTCGCCGGTGAGCGCCCGCAGTTCGGTGACGACGGCCGATGGCACCGCGACCGACTCGTCGACGTGCACTCCGCTGAAAGTGTCGAGGGTGCCGCCGAACCAGACCGCGCCTTTCTCGCAGACGCCGTAGACGCGTGCCGAGGTGGTGAGCCCTGCGGCCAGCAGCGGTTTCAGCACCTCGTCGCGTACGAAGGCATCCGAACGCCCTGTGTTGAAGGCGATGGGCAGGCCGAGATTGGCGAGGGTCACCAGGTCGTCGACGATGCTCGCGATGGCGATCGTGCGGGTCACCGGGCTCGCGATCGGGCCGTCGACGTCGAGGAGCAGTCCGAGGGGAGGAATGGAAGAAGTCACCCTCTATTGTTCCAGCCGCTGAGGCGGTTGCCGACCGATCGATCCATCCGCTGAAGCTGCAAGTGTGCTGAGCATCGGCGCTCTCGCGCCGCGGGCTTTGTACCGTGCGTGGCACATCGGGCGTCCAGCTCGGCCCGCAATGGTGAGGAGTGCACTATGTCTCAGGTAATCGAAACGATCGATGTCGACGTTCCCGTCAGCATTGCGTACAACCAATGGACCCAGTTCGGGTCCTTCCCGAATTTCTTGAGTTTTGTGAGGTCTATCGAGCAGATCGACGACACCCTCACTCACTGGAAAGTCAGGATCGCCGGTGTCGAGCGAGAGTTCGACGCCGAGATCACGGAGCAGCTCCCGGATGAGCGTGTCGCCTGGAAGAGCCTCGGCGGTGACGTGCAGCACGCGGGTGTCGTCACCTTCCACAGGCTGAGCGATGCCTCGAGTCGCGTGGCCGTCCAGCTCGACTGGGAGGCAGAAGGCATCGTCGAAAAAGCCGGTGCGCTTCTCGGCATCGACAGCGCGAGCGTCAAATCCGATCTCAAGAAGTTCAAGGAATTTATCGAAGCTCGTGGCGCGGAAACCGGCGCCTGGCGTGGCTCGGTCGAGAGCTGACCTGAGAAGCCCGTCGCTTGCAGTCCTCGTCAGCAAAAGGTAGACCGGAATCATGTCCGATGAACGAGACCCTGAGCCCTCCGATCCGATCGAACTGATACCGCTTCCCGGAAGCGAGCGGCCGCCTGCCGACGGCGTCGCACCGGCGACTGCCGACCTCGAACGAAACGGGGAGATCGAGGCCACCGTCGTGCTTCGCCGGCGAGGTGATGCCGACACATCCCTGCCGGGAGGTCCGATCGATCCGGCCGAATTCGCCGAGAAGTTCGGAGCGGATCCCGCGGACGTCGAGTTGGTGACCTCGACGCTCAGTTCGCTCGGCCTGCGCATCGTCGCGACGAACCTTCCCTCCCGCCGGATTCGAGTCGCGGGAAGCGCAGCGACGATGACACGGGTCTTCGGCGCACACCTCGAGGCCGTGACGAGCCGGGCGCTCGACGGTTCGACGGTGCAACACCGCCATCGCACGGGCGGGCTGATGCTCCCGGCGGCACTCGATGGCGTGGTGACGGCCGTTCTCGGCCTGGACGACCGCCCACAGGCTCGCGCGGAGTTTCGCGTCGCCGAAGCGCGCGCCGTGTCCGTGAGCTACACGCCGATCGAACTGGGGGAGATCTACCGATTTCCGAAGGACACTGACGGACGGGGACAGACCATCGCCATCATCGAACTCGGCGGGGGCTATCGCCAAACCGAACTCGACGAGTACTTCTCCGGCCTCGGAATCACCGGACCGCGCGTGACCGCCGTCGGCGTCGACGGTGGCAGCAACGCGCCGGGGCGGGATGCCTCGGGCGCCGACGGGGAGGTTCTTCTCGACATCGAGGTGGCCGGCGCACTGAGCCCCGGCGCCGAGATCGTCGTCTACTTCGCTCCCAACACCGACGCCGGATTCCTCGACGCGGTGAGCGAGGCCACCCACGCGGCCGCCACCCCGACCACGATCAGTATCAGCTGGGGGCAGAACGAGGATGCCTGGACCGCCCAGGCCCGCACCGCGATGGACGACGCCTTCCTGGACGCGGCCGCACTCGGGGTGACTGTCGCGGCCGCTGCGGGTGACAACGGAAGCTCGGACGGCGCAGGCGACGGCCGCAACCATGCCGACTTCCCCGCATCCAGTCCCCATGTCCTCGGCTGTGGAGGCACGAGCCTGAGGGCGACTTCCGGCACCGTCGAGTCGGAGACGGTGTGGAACAACGGATCGGGAGGGGGCGCCACCGGCGGCGGCGTGAGCAGCGTGTTCGCGCTGCCCGTCTGGCAGGGTAACGTCACAGTGCCCGCGCCGACACGTGCGACCGGCGGACGAGGGGTCCCGGATGTGGCGGCGGTCGCCGATCCGACCACCGGCTATGAGGTGCTCGTCGACGGCGAACGCAAGGTCTACGGGGGAACGAGCGCTGTCGCACCGCTCTGGGCCGCCCTGGTCGCGCGACTCGCGCAGTCGACCGGCTCCCGTTTGGGGTTGCTGCAGCCGGCGCTCTACGCCGGGGCGACGAAGAAGACCTCGGGCGGGGGCTTTCGCGATGTGACCTCGGGCGACAACGGCGACTTCGCTGCCGCGCCAGGCTGGGATGCCTGCACAGGACTGGGCGTTCCGGATGGGACCCGCCTGCTCGCGCTGCTGCAGAAAGCTAGCCGTTGATCACCCTGTGCCGCTTGGTGCGAAGCAACTCGCCATTGCTGTCGTAGTATTTCCACTCGCCCGAACGAATCCCGTCGACCCACTCGCCCTCGTCCATGATCGCTCCGGTCGCGTGGTAGCGCTTCCACGGTCCGATCTGCTTGCCGTCGCGGAACTCGCCCTGCTGCAGTAGTCGGCCGTTCTCGCGCCAGGTCCAGGCACCGGTGAACTCACCGCGATCGAGCGAGCCGATCGCCTTGAGCTGCCCGTTCCGATACCAGTAGCGGGACTCGCCGTGCTTCACGCCACCGACGTAGTGGACTATGGCGGAACGCGTGCCGTCGGCGAAGAGTTCTTCCCATTCGCCCGTGGGGAGACCGCGGGCATCCTTCTGGTTTCTGATCGGTTCGCTCATGGTTCTCCTCTCGCGAGGAAGCTTAGCGAGGCGCGTTTGGCGAAACCTCCCGCGTCTCGCCGAGCGTTTCACCAGCTTTCTCCGCCCCGTTGGCACGGGTGATCCGTGCCGAAACCTGGTCGACGAGGATGCCGAGGCCGATCGCGACCACGACGGACGCCGCGACCGCGAGCACCGGGTTGCCGCCGAGCCAGGCGCCGAAGACCGCGCCGACCACCGCGTTGTAGACAGCCCAGCACAGGCCGGCGATCGCGGTCAGGCCGAGGAACCGTCGGTAGCGGAATCCCGTCGCACCCGCCGTGAGGTTGACGGCGATCCGGCCGAAGGGCACGAACCGCGCGGTCAGCAGCACGGCGGCGGCGCGACGGTCGAGCGAACGCCTCGCCCAGGCGAAGGTATGGACGACCCGGGGTCGACGCATCCAGCGAAAGCGACCGAGCCCGATCCGTCGTCCGACCGCGAAGGTGAGGCTGTCACCGACAATCGCGGCGAGAGCGGCAACCGGAACCAGCACGAAGAGATTCGGACCGGATCCCGAGAGCACCAGCGCGCCTAAGGCGACCACGACGGTTTCGCTCGGCAGCACGACGAAGAAGGCGTCGAGCACGGTCAGCACGAACAGCACCGGGTATACCCATGGCGAACCGGCGGCGGCGAGCACGGCGGCCGTGATCTGGTCCATGCCATGAGGATTACCGCACGAAGGTGAACGGCGGGTGAGCCGAATGCGGACAGGTTATGCGATCTAGGCTTGCCGAATGGGTCCCAGTCAGCTCCGACACCCGTTCGTCGCCCTGCGCAGGCGTCGGATCATGCCACGGTGGCTGACTCGGATGGACGACCGCGCCGCCCACGCGGTCAACCGGCGCCGATCGCATCCGGCTCTCGACCGCGGAATAGCCGGGCTGTCGCGCAGTGCCGATCGTGGCAGGCTGTGGATGGTCGTGGCGATCGTGCTGGTGGTACTCGGAAAGCACAGGGCGGCCATCCGTGGCCTTGTCTCACTTGGAGTGGCGAGCGTCGTCGCCAACCTGGTCGGCAAGAAGGTCTTCGGCGGAAGTCGTCCGCTGCTGTCGAACGTGCCGCTCGGCCGGCGGCTGAAGAACAGCCCCATCTCGCCGTCGTTCCCCTCAGGCCACTCGGCCAGCGCCTGGGCCTTCTCGGTCGGGGTGGCGCTCGAATCGCCACGCGCCGGTGCTGCCATCGCACCGCTCGCGGGCGCAGTCGCCTACTCACGCCTGCATACCGGGGCGCACTGGTTGTCCGATGTCCTCGGTGGAGCCGCGATCGGTGCGGCCGTCGCCGCGATCGGCAGGGTGGTCTTTCCCGCGCATGTTCTGGCTCGGATAGCTCCGAGCCCCACACGGGACACGATCGAACTGCCCGCGTTGCCCGAGGGAGAGGGCGCATTGATCCTTCTCAATCCGCTGGCTGGCCGTGACATACACCGGCCGGACCCCGCCCCGGAACTGCGGCGCAGGCTTCCGAAAGCCACGATCCATCGCCTACAAGACGGCGACGATATCGCCGAGCTGATTCGTCATGAAAACCCCGATGTCGTCGGCATCTACGGCGGTGACGGATCGGTTGCGGCAGCAGCGGGCTTCGCCCGCGCGGCGGGGGTTCCCCTTCTCGTGCTTCCCGGGGGCACGTTCAATCACTTCGCCCTCACTGCCGGGCTCCGTTCGGTGGGCACCGCGATCGATGCACTGCAACAGGGGCGGGGAAGGCGAGTGGATGTCGCCGAGCTCAGTTTCGAGGGGGGCGCGCCGATCACCGTGCTCAATACCGCGTCGGTGGGTATCTATCCGCACTTTGTCACGGAGCGGGAGAAGCGGGAGAGACAACTGGGGAAACCGCTTGCGGCATTCGTCGCGAGCCTCCGTGTGCTGCCCATGGCGGACCCGATCGACGTTACGATCAACGGCGAACAGAAGCAGGTCTGGTCGATCTTCGTCGGAGTGAACCGCTACTTCCCGGCGACCGCCGCGCCGCTGCAGCGCAGGCGTCTCGATGACGGTCTACTCGATGTTCGCATCCTTCGGGCGGACCGTGGCTCGGCTCGGATCAGGGGAGTGCTCGCCCTGAATCGACGGTTGCCGGGCGTGATCGAGACGTTCACATCCGAGTCCTTGACGGTGAGTGTGCACCCGCGCCCCGATCGCGATCCCGGGCTCGCGCACGATGGAGAAGCCTCCCCGACCACACCGGGTGATCCGCGAGCGGACGGCAGGTACCAATCGCACATCCGAATCGTCCCGGGCGGGCTAGAGATCTACTCTCTTCCATAACTAATTAGTTTTATGGACACTGTCCACATGATGGTGTTCACACCACCTTCCCAGGCCACCGGGAGCGACACGGGGCTGGCCACCATACCCGCAGAAACCGCCACATCGGCGTAGACTGCTACCGGGGAAACGAGTCGCAATCTCGTTCAATCGTTCAGGGCGGGGGCCCAAATTGCCGTGGCAGTTCGTGAACGCAGTGCTGCGGCCGGCGATGCGCGTATGGCTCGGATACCGGCTTCGTACGCTTCGTAGTCTGCCCAAGCCGACGGACGCCCCTCACGTGCACACTTCTGGCGTGCATGCAGATCGGATCCTGCTTCTCGGCAACGGGGCGTCAACCGGTTTCGGCGTCCTCTCCCACGGTCTGGCATTGCCCGGTCATCTTGCACGACAGCTCTCGCTTCGCACGGGCAGGGCGACAGACATCGACGTCATCGCCGATGTGGAGTTGACGGCCGCGAGGTGCCTCGATGTGTTGCGCAGAACGAATCTCGACCGCTTCGATGCGATCGTGATGACGGTCGGAGTCTTCGAATCGCTGACGCAATTGTCCCCACGCCAGTGGAGCCGTGATCTGAGGCTGCTGCTCGATCACGTCGAACGTGTCGCGCCGGCGAGCCTGCGGGTGTTCCTCGTGTCGATCCCGAGGATGGACTCGGTCAGCGATTTCCCGCGCCTCGTGCAGTGGCTCTCCGACAGCCAGGCCGCACGGCTCAACGAACACACCCGGATCGTCTCGGCGGACTACCCCCGAGTGACCTACCTGCCGTTCTCACCGACGGATGCGCGGGATGTCGATCGTTACCGGAGTGCGGACACCTACGAGAAGTGGGCTGCGCTCATCACCCCACGAATCGGGAACGTGCTGAACTCGAGAGGCAACTCGGCGCGCAGCCTCGATTCGACGGACGAACGACGCCGCCAGAAGTCCCTCGACGCGCTTAGCATCCTCGACACCGAACCCGAGGAACGTTTCGACCGGATCGTTCGCGCGGCGAAGGACCTGCTCGACACCTCAGGGGCCGCGCTCTCCTTCATCGACCACGATCGCCAGTGGTTCAAATCCGTGCGCGGCAACGCACCGGCAATGCAGAATACGCCTCGATCGAACGCCATCTGCAACATCACCGTCCGGCGCGCAGAACTTCTGGTCGTCGAGGATGCCAGGACGGATGCGCGTTTTCAGCGGCATCCGCTCGTAATAGGCCCGCCATTCCTGCGTTTCTATGCGGGCTACGCGATCGAGGCGCCTGACGGCCAGCGAGTCGGCGTCCTCTGTATCGTCGACACCAAGCCACGCACCTTCTCACGGAACGAATCGGCCCTGTTGCGCGACCTCGCATTACAGGTGCAGACAGAGCTCTGGGTACGGCAGACAGTGAGTGCGACCTAGAACCGCGAAGACGATTGGATAGACCTCACAGCCCAGAGGGCGTTAACTGAAATCATGCCTGTAACCGTCGCCGACCAACTCATCGCCCAGCTCGTCGAGGCCGGGGTCCGCCATATCTATGGAATCGTCGGTGACAGCCTCAATCCGATCGTGGATGCCGTTCGTCGCACGGGCGGATCCGCGAAGGGCGGCATCGACTGGATCCACGTCCGTAACGAAGAGGCTGCGGCCTTCGCGGCGGGAGCGGAGGCGCAACTCACCGGAGAACTCGCGGTCTGCGCCGGCAGTTGCGGACCGGGCAATCTGCACCTGATCAACGGACTGTTCGACGCGCATCGCTCCGGCGCTCCGGTGCTCGCCATCGCGAGCCACATCCCGAGCACCGAGATCGGCAGCAGCTACTTCCAGGAGACTCACCCCGATCGGCTCTTCGTCGAGTGCTCGAACTATCGGGAGTTGATTTCGACCGCAGCGCAGGCCCCACGCGTGATCAACGCGGCGATGCGTCACGCGATCGGGCTCAGGGGAGTAGCCGTCGTGACGATACCGGGCGATGTCGCCGAGTTCGAGGCCGTCGGTGCTGCACCGTCGTTCAGAGTGACGAAGCGTCCGACGGTCGTGCCCGACGGGGAAGACGTTCGTGCCCTGGCCGACGCCATCAACTCAGCCAGAACAGTCGCGATCTTCGCCGGCGCGGGAGTCGAGGGGGCGCACGACGAGGTCATCGCCTTCGCCGACCTGCTGGCCGCACCGGTCGGCCATTCGCTGCGCGGCAAGCAGTGGATCCAGTATGACAATCCCTTCGATGTCGGTATGACCGGGCTGCTCGGCTATGGCGCGGCTCACGCCGGCATCCACGACGCCGAGCTCGTCATCCTGCTCGGCACCGACTTCCCCTACGAACAATTCCTGCCCGATACGGCCGAGGTCACGATCGCCCAGGTCGATGCCGACGCCTCACACCTTGGCCGGCGCGCGAGTGTCACGCATCCGGTGCACGGCGATGTGCTGCCGACACTCGCCGCCCTGACGGAGCTTGTCGAGGCGAAGAAGGACCGTAAATTCCTCGACAGGACGGTCAAGCGCCACCGGAAGCTCCTCACGAGTGTGGTCGGCACGTACACGAACGTCGACACGCTGAAGCCGATCCATCCGGAGTTCGCGGTATCGGTGCTCGACGAACTGCTCGCAGACGACGCGATCATCACGGCGGATACCGGGATGGGCAATGTATGGCAGGCGCGATACATCACCCCGAACGGCCGCCGCCGTATCTTCGGCTCCTATCTGCACGGCTCGATGGCAAACGCGGTGCCGCAAGCGATCGGCGCGCAGGTCGCCTATCCGGGCCGCCAGGTCGCGACGATCTCCGGCGACGGCGGCCTCTCGATGCTGCTGGGGGAACTCGTGACCGTCGCCGCATACCGGCTTCCCGTCAAGATCGTAGTATTCAACAACTCCACCCTCGGTCTCGTGAAGCTCGAGATGTTCGTGGACGGCTACCCCGATTTCGGCGTGGACGTCCCTGCCGTCGACTACGCGGCTGTCGCCAACGCCCTCGGTATCTTCGGGCAGCGCGTCGACGACCCGCAACAGCTTCGAGGTGCGCTGGCGGCAGCGCTCGAACACGACGGACCCGCGCTCGTCGACGTGGTGACCGACCCGCTGGCCCTGTCGTTGCCCTCGGCCATCACGCTCGACCAGGTGAAGGGCTTCTCGCTCGCGATGTCGAAGGTCGTCCTGAACGGCGGCGTCGGGGAAGCCGTACAGCTGGTGCGTTCGAACATCCGGCACCTACCGGGGCTGTAGCCTCTGGCCGTCCAACGCGATCCTCTGTTGGTCGATACGGATGCCCGGGTTCGTAGACTGCCTGTGCGGCTCGATCCCATCGGAGGCGCCGCGACGGAGGTGGGCAGGACTGTGACGATTCGGGCGGCGTTCGGCGCCCTGCGGCTGGTCATGGCCGTGCTGTGCCTCATCGCTCTCGTCGCTCGGTTCATCTGGGGCCTCGGGTCGTCGACGTTCACGGCGGGAAACTTCTTCGCCTATCTGACGATCGAGAGCAACATGGTGTTCGTCGTCGTCTCGGTGCTTGCCGGAGTCCTCGCGCTCAGGGGGACGGATGACCCGGCCTGGCTGGACACGCTGCGAGCGAGCGTGCTCAGCGGCACGGTGTCATCCGGTGTCGTGTTCGCGTTCCTCATCCAGCAGGCCGGAGCGCGGGGTTTCCGCCTCGACGTGCCGTGGTCGGACCAGGTCCTGCACTTCTGGCTTCCGACGATCGCACTGCTCGACTGGGTCATCGCGCCCGGTCGCGGTCGCGCACTGTGGCGCAGCGTTGCCTTCGTGCTCGTTTTCACTCTGGCCTGGGGTGGAGCGACCCTGATCCGCGGCGAGTTCGTCGGCTGGTATCCCTATTTCTTCCTCGACCCTTCCCAGCTGCGGAGTGTGGGGGAGTTCTTCAGTTTCGGGGGAGCGGCCCTCGCTCTGTTCGGCGGCATTTCCTGCGGACTCGTCGCACTCAGTCGACTGCAGCCGATCGCGGAAAGGGAATTCAGCTTCCCGCGAAGGGCTCGAGTGCATGGAGGGCCGACGCGAGAAGATCGTCGTCGCTGAGTTTGGAGACGCGGCGGGCGGCATCCCCACCGGCGAGTCCGACGAGGACGTTCTCGCCCGTAACGGCCTGCAGGTTGAACCAGGTGCTGAGATCGTCGCCGGTGCCGACGAGGCTCCAGGCGGCGGCATCCGTCGACCAGAACGGCTTGTCGTAGCGCAGCCACACGGTTTCGACCGAGCCCATACCCAGGGACGCGATCGCGGTGCGGTGCGAGAACGGCAGCAGTGGATCGAAGCGGATCGAACCCTTCTGAAGCACTCCGAGCGGCACTGTGATGAGCGCGCGGTCGACTTTGAGCGATTCGCCGGTGCCGAGTTGCAGGCTCACCCCTGAGTCGCTGTAGGCGATGCCGACGACCGCGGTCGAGAGTGAGGTCGTGATGCCCTTCAGGGCGTCGGCGACGAGGGTGCCGAAGCCACCAGTGACGAGGCGGTCGTACTGCGGCAACCCGTCCAGCCCGTACCACGCAGAGAGTTTGGAGTCACTCGCACCGTTCACGGTCGCGAGCGACGCCAGATACTGGTCGAGCAGGTCCGCACCGGTGAGGCCGTTGGAATCTGGAGCCCCCTTTGCGGCCCCGGAATCGTCGAGCGCGTTCGTGACACTCACATCCTTGATCTGTTCCCCCGCCCAGGCGAGGGCGGATGCGACGGCTGTCGGCCCGACCGTGTTTTCCGTGGCGGTCGCCTTGGCGCCCTGGAGGAGCGAGCCGGTGAAGGGGTTGGTCTCGATGCCGAGTTCCGCGAGCCTGCTCAGGAGCACGGCGTCCGTGGTCTTGTCCAGCCGCCAGGCGCCGAGCTCGATCGGGAGCGGCCAGGATTTCGACTCCCTCGTGTCGATGCGGCCGCCTACGCGGTTCCTGGCCTCGATCACGATCACGTCGTGGCCCTGCAGGCTGAGCAGCCGGGCTGCCTCTGCGCCCGCCGCGCCCGCACCGATGACGGCAATGCGATCGCCCTTCTGGGCGGCACCCGAGAGTTCACTCGCGGCCCTCGCACCGGAACTCTGCGCCCCGAGCACGGATCCCGGCAGGTCGCTGGAGGTCGCCTCACCGGCGAAGAAGATCCTGCCCATGATGGGCTGCCGCAGGTCTTCGCGAAACTGCGGTGTCGAGCCGACGGTGATGAAACTGTGGGAACCGCGGGAGTATGGGTCGCTCGTCCAGTTGCTTCGTTGCATGGACTTGGGTCGCGGCACGGTGAAGGTGGGGCTGGGTGACACGGTGGGTGTCGGCATCGGCTCGGGTTCGGTGCAAGCCGTCAACACGAGCAGGGAAAGCCCTGAACCCGCCCCTACAAGGAAACTGCGGCGACTGAACGACATCTCAGCGCCACTGTACTCGGAAACCTCGACAGTCGCCCTGAGCGCGAGGGCGTGCGCATGCTCAGTTCGATCACGATTTCGCGAGATCGAATCTCCAGTCATTCCCTCTCTCCCAGAAGCCGAAAACCGGCCTTCCTGCAGACGGCTTTCGATGCCGGCCCGCGACCCTGATCATGGGTCCCACGCGATCAGAGGTTCCGGACAGCAGGGGGATCCTTGTGGACCGTTCTCGGGAAAATCAGATAATGGACACAACAATTCTTCACGTCAGCGAGGACTCGAATGACATTTCAGGCTTACCTGGACACCATCAAGGCGAAGACCGGCAAGACTCCGGCCGATTTTCGCGTTCTTGCCGCCGAAAAAGGGCTGCTCGAGCCGGGAGTGAAGACCGGCCAGATCGTCGACTGGCTCAAAGACGACTTCGACCTCGGTCGCGGCCACGCGATGGCCATCGTCAATGCGCTGGGCCTGGCGAAAGGCGCCGGCCTGGGTTCCGACGACAGGATCGCCGGGCAGTTCGGCGGGCGCAAGGCGCCGTGGCGCGCGACTTTCGACGAGTTGCTGTCGCGCGTCGAGGCATTCGGACCGGTGGCACTCGCGCCGACCAACAGCTATATCAGCCTGCTCAAAGGCACGAAGAAATTCGGCATCGTCCAGGTGTCGACCGACCGGCTGGATGTCGGCATCAAGCTCCCGGGGATCGAGGCGACCGAGCGCTTCGAACCGGCCGGATCCTGGAACAACATGGTGACGCATCGTGTTCGCCTTGCGGGCCACGATGAGCTCGACCCCGAGCTGCTCGACTGGCTGCGGCGCGCCTATGAGGCCGCCTAGCCATCGGATCACCGTGCTGCGTCAGGTGAACCCCATGTCCCTGCCGGAGGTCTGCGTCTGCTATCTGGTCCGGCAGGGCGTCCAGGGCGAGGAGGTGCTGCTGGGCCGCAAGAAGTTCGGACTCGGCGAGGGCAACCTGGTCGGCCCCGGCGGCAAGATCGAGCCAGGCGAAACGCCCGTGCAGGCGATCATCCGCGAGGTCGAGGAGGAGACCGGCCTGCGTATCAGCAACCCGCAACTCGTGGGGGAGCTCAGCTATCCGTTCCCGCACAGGCCGGAATGGAGCCAGAAGTCCTGGGTCTTCGTCTGCCGCGACTGGGAGGGAGAACCGCAGGAGTCCGACGAACTCGTTCCCGGCTGGTTCAGCATCACCAGCATCCCGTTCTCCCGGATGTGGGACGATGCCAAATACTGGCTGCCCGACGCGCTCATCGGACGCTTCGTGACCGCAACGTTCGAGTTCGGCGCCGACCTCAGCACCGTCAGTGCGACCGACTACGAGAGCATCACACGTTTGTAGCTGCGACCGTCGGGCAGGGTGACCGTCTGCGCTTCGAGCTTGCCGCGCGAGATCTGCAGGTACACGGCCTGTGCCGTCACGCCCAGCTTGCGGGCGGCCTCCGCGACCGAGTACCCGGGAAGATCCGTCGGCACGCTGCTGGGGCGTACCGACCGCTTGCGCCCGGCCTCCAGGCGCGCGGCGATCTCCTCATCCGTTCCCTGCCAGCGCCATTTCGCGGCTGCCGGTTTCAATCGCGCCGCGGCGGCGATCTCGTCCCACGTCGCACCGGCTGATAGTGCCTCCCGCACTCCGCGCAGCACCGCGGGTTCGGCCTCGATAAGCGCGAGCAGGGACCGGATGCCGCTGACCCGGGTCAGCGGCGGAACCGAAGCGTCGTCGTCCGCAAGCAGACGCTCCAGGGCCTCGCGGGATTCACGCGAAAGAAACCGGGACACTAGAACCAGATGCTCAGCCGCGGTACCACCGCAGACCGGAACGCCACATCGGCGGCGGCCGCGCCGCCGGGGGTGAGTTCGGTGATCCGTCCGGCCCCCGCGAGTGTGACGGCGGAGACGCCGCCCAGGTAGATCGCGCTGAGTTCGTTGATCGACAGGGACAGGGCGGCAGCGCCATCCGGAATCGCCTCATCGAACGGAATCACCGACGCTGAGCCTCCGGAGTCGGTGGACAGCAACACCCGCCCGGCAGCGAAGCCCAGCGGGTCGCTCACCTCGAGGACGATGCGTCCGGCCGCGCCGTAGCGACGGGCTTCGAGCGCCGCGCGAAGGTCGAGGATACGTGTCCACAGGTGGTCGCGTTCCTGCGTCTTGCGAGCGGCACGGAAATCCGAGATCTGCCAGGCGACGGCCTCGTCGACCGATCGTAGGGATGCCGTCACCGAAGCGACGAGGTCCATCTCGAGCACGTATCGCCACAGCCCCGCGTATGCATCATCGGTCGCCGTGACGAGGTATCGAAGCTCGAGGGTGTGCGCGGAGAAATCATCTGGCGATTCGACGAGGCGGTAGATCGCGAAACCCTGCGGCACTCCCGCGCTGTCGTCGTACCGCACGAAACGCAGCTGATTCCCCAGTTCCTTGTCATCGCCGTAGCGGCCGAGCAGGCGTTCCCACAGGTATCCGGAGAACTCGATCTCGCCCGGCACGTCCAGCCGCGCTCGTTCGAGCAGTCGCGGCCCGTCAGCACTCAGCTGTTCGAGGGTGACGAACTGCACCCGGCCGGATGCCGCGGGGCCGGTCCACCTGGCACGCCGCGTGTTGATCGTCCAGTCGGCGGCCATCGCGGCGGGCGCGAAGCCATAGCGGCTGTAGATCGTCGCCTCGGACACGGTCAGCATCGCGACCGGAACGCCGAGCGCGTGCGCGGTACGAAGCTCAGCCTCGAGCATGGCTCGCGCTATTCCCCGGCGTCGATGGGTCGGCGCAACAGTCACAGCGCTGATCGCCCAGGCCGTGACGCTGCCCCGGCCGGGAACGGTCAGTTCCGTCGGCCAGGAACTGACAGACGAGACGGGTGAAGCCGCATCCGCCCCGGATTCGTCCCAGACCCCGGTGGTCCGGCGGTAGGCGAATCCGCGGACCTGCTCGTCGAGGGACTCCTCTGATGGGCGCGCAGCGTGGAAGCCGCGGGCTTCCGCGTACAGCCACGCCGGGAATTCGGGGGAGTCGGTGTCGACGAGCCGCATGCGCAGTCCCTGCGCCGCAAGCCTCCCGGCAGATTCCGGGTCGATCTGGAGATCCTGGTACTCATTGCTCACCCCTCGAGGTTAGCGGGGCGGACACCACCCGCCGCAACGAACAACCTGGTGATGCGGGACCATACGCGAGCCCCGGGGCCGAAAGCACCGTAACGTGGTCTTTGGCATCGGTCTCACCGACGCCAAGGAAGGTTTCACCGTGGCCGTCGAATGCATCCATGGTCTCAACGAGGGTCTGTGCGACATCTGCTACCCCAAGGCCGTTCCGGCGGAGGCGAAGCAGGTCCGTTCGCGTGTGGCGCGCGCCACGGCACCCACGTCCACCCGGAAATCGACGGTCGATGTCGGTGAACAGCGGATCTACCACGTGACGCACGTGGGCAACCTCGCAGGCATCCTCGAAGCCGGGGCATTGCTCGCCGATGCGCGCCCGACCGTCGACATCTCCTCGGCCGAAAACCGCGAGTCCCGACGTACAGCGGATGTCGCGGGCAGCACGGCCGCGAGCTACGTGCCCTTCTTCCTCACGCCGAATGCGACGCTGTGGGAGGGCATCCGCCTCGGAAACGCCGATTCACGGCTGTCGCCGGAGAGCCGTCACGCCGTTCCTTCCGACTTCGTGATCCTGGTCAGCACCGTTCGGCAAACCGCCGAGCTCGAGGCCGTCGTCGCCGACGGCGATGCCGCTGGATCCCTCACCCGCTTCGGATCGACCGAAGACGGAAGCGAGCGGATGCTGCGGCGCCTGCACGACGATGAGAACTCGATCATCGCCGCCGAGTTCCTGGTGAAGCGGTCCTTCCCCTTCGACCTGGTGACGCTCATCGGAGTGGCCCACGACAAGGCCCGCGAGGCGATCAGGCCGATCCTGATGGCTTCGGCGCACAAGCCCAAGGTCGTCGTCTACCCGCCGTGGTTCCAGCGCCCTGAGGGGCAAATCGACCGTGCTTGAATTGGGTCATGACTGACTCGCTCGACCATCTGAACGACCTCGCCGCCTTCATCCAGGCCTCGCCCTCATCGTTCCATGCCGTGGCCGAGGTAGCTCGTCGCCTTACCGAAGCTGGCTTCACGGAGCTGAATGAGGGCGACGACTGGGCTGAAGCGCCGAGCAGGAAACGCCGGAAGCCCGCCGCGGCCAGGCACTTCGTCGTGCGCGACGGTGCGATCGTCGCCTGGGTCCGGTCCCCACCTGCCGGTCCGGCCACTCCGTTCCGCATCGTCGGCGCCCACACCGATTCGCCCGGCTTCAAGCTCAAGCCGAAGCCCACCACCGGCGCCCAGGGTTGGCTGCAGGCGGGCGTCGAGGTCTATGGTGGCCCGCTCTTCAACTCCTGGCTCGACCGCGAACTCGAGTTCGCCGGCCGGCTCGCCTTCGACGACGGCAGCACTGCGCTCGTGCGCACCGGCCCGTTCCTGCGCTTCCCTCAGCTTGCGGTGCATCTCGATCGCGGTGTCAACGCCGAGGGACTCACCCTCAACCCGCAACAGCACCTCAACCCGGTCATCGGAATCGGAAGCCCCGCGGATGCCGACATCGTCTCACACCTCGCAGGCCTGGCCGGGCGCGCAGGCGATCACGTCGCCGGCTATGACATCGTGGTGGCCGATACCGCCATATCCCAGGTCTTCGGCCTGAACGGCGATCTCTTCGCATCGGGTCGGCTCGACAACCTGTCGTCGGTGCACGCCGGGCTCTCCGCACTTCTGCGGACCGAGCCCGGTGAGACCTCCATCCAGGTCTTCGCGGCCTTCGACCACGAGGAGGTCGGTTCCGACACCCGCTCCGGCGCGAGCGGTCCGTTCCTGTCCGACGTGCTGGCCCGCATCAAGGACGAGGCCACGGCCGCCGAGAGAGCCCGCGCCTTCGCCGAGTCCTGGTGCCTTTCGGCCGATGCCGGCCATGCCGTGCACCCCAACTATCCCGACCGGCACGATCCTGCCAACCGTCCGCTGGTGAACCACGGACCGCTCCTCAAGATCAACGCAAACCAGCGCTACGCGACGGATGCACTGGGTGCTGCCGAATGGTCTCGCGCGTGTGCGCAGGCCGGCGTCGAGTATCAGGAGTTCGTCTCGAACAACGCCGTGCCCTGCGGCTCCACGATCGGGCCGCTCACGGCGACCCGACTCGGCATCCGTACCTTCGACGTGGGCATCGCGCTGCTGTCGATGCACTCGGCGCGCGAATTGTGCGGCGTGGACGATCCCGCCGCGTTCACCGATGCGATTGCGGCATTTCTCGCGCCCGCATAGTGACGGAAACGGCTCTACACCCTCGCGCAGACCACAACTCCGGTTGTAACATTTCGTAACAGTTGCCGTACGGCGACTTCCACGACTCTCACCCTTCCGGAGGACTCATGACGAACGTGAATGACCAGATGATGGACATGATGTCGATGACCATGCCCGGTATGGACATGAAGATGATGCAGGAGTGCATGGAGGCTTGTTCCGCGGCGGAGCAGGCCACGACCATGTGCGCGGATGCCTCATCGGGCGACAATATGGGCCGGATGATGAGCATGTGCATGAACACCGCCGACATGACCAACACCATGATGCGCATGATGATGCGCCCGATGGCCCACGATATGACGACCATGATGGCGATGCTCGAAGCGACCATGATGATGTGCAAGGCCTGCGCTGACGAGTGCACGACCATGGCAGATATGAGCGATCACGCGAAGATGTGCGCCCAGGTCTGCATGAACTGCGCCGACGCTTGCGAGGCGCTCATGGGCTCCATGAAGGCCATGCCGTCGATGAGCTGAGGTCTGCTGGGCGAGTCGGTTCAGCGACTCACGAACACGCTGAAGTATGCATCGCCGATGGCCAGTACGTCGTAATCGGCGTGCAGCGATACGGGTTCTCCCGCGCTGACGAATCCCGTGAGGTCGGCGAAGTGCCACAGGTTGCGGGTGCTCTCGGATTCGATATCGAAGACTTCGATAGCTCCGTCGGCTTCGGCACTGACGACGAGTGCATCTCGCCACCTGCTCGGGGTTGCGATGGCTGCCTGGCGCTGGATGGGGTGCAGCTCGTATCCGCCGTCGATCCGCGCGCGCATCGCAGCGGATCCAGCCCGCTGGCTGCGATCCGTGCGGTCTGCGGATGACGAGGTCATGGTTTCCTTCGGCTCGAAGTCGATCTACAGAGACTAAAAAACCCGCGAAGGGATGTCACGCCGGTCCGTCACATGCCGAAACATAGGACGCATCCCTCATGGCGGCGCTCACGGCACGATCGATATCGGGGTGCCGAGCGGGAGAGCATCGACCGCCTCGATTGCGGTCGACGACAGTCGGATGCATCCGTGGGACACGGCGCCGGTGGCGGTTCGCTCGTAGTGCATCCCGATGAGCCCTCCGTCGCTGCCGCCGAACGGCTCGTCCGCGGTCGTCGAGTGGAGCGATGTGAGCTGCACCGGGTGCCTGGCCTGGTTCTGCGCAGGATCCAGGTAACGAGCCTGAAGGTAGCCGGTCACGCCGTGTGGAGTCGGGGTGCTCGGCATGCCGACGCCGACCCGGAAGGTCTGCTCGACGGTCTCGCCGGCGACGATCGTGAGTGTCTGGCCGGCGATCGAGACCAGGATGCGACGCGGCAGCGGGGTGGGATCGATGAGGGCTTCGGCTCTGATCCAGCCGGCCGTCTGGGCCGGAGCGGCGCCGCCGCTCTCCGAGGGAAGCACCTTGCGGGCGGGGGTGAGAACCCGGGCCCAATCGCCATCCATCTCGATGGGCACGACCACCGTTGGTCCGCCCAGGAAATCGTTCGCGCCGAAACGGCCGACCGGCGTGATCCTGTCGACACCATAGATCGGAGTGTCGGTGCCGATCGAATAGGCGATGGCGGCTGACAGACCGGCGTCGGCCGAGGGATCGGTCGCGGCCATCAGCCCGGCGATGACGGTGTTGTACCTGGCCTCCGGCAGCGCCTCTATCTCTGCCGATGGGAGGGGGCGATAGGCCGTGGTCGTCGTGTGCCTCGCCTCTCCGGTCGGGTGCATCCTGGGAATCTGCGACATCGTGTGGCGGGCGGTCTGCTGCGACCATCCCACCGTCGCGGCGATGACGAGGCCGGCGACAAGCGCCGCGATGGCCGCCGCGAGAGCGACGCGCCGGACGGTCATCCGCTCACCACCGGCAGATGGGGCGGCACGGGGGAGAGCACAGAGGTTTCGTTCGCCGCCCCGCAGATGCCCTGCGCGACCAGCTCGCCCGCCACGGTCGCCGTCTCGATCCAATAGATCGTGCCGACTCTCGCATCCGTGACCGGAAATGCCTCCGATGGATAGTCGCCGTCGGCGGTGATCGTGAGGGGTACGGCCGAGGAGTAGACGAGCGTCTGGTCGGTGCAGGTCGGCGTCGTCGCAGCGGCGGGCTGTAGGTAGCCGGCCCAACTCAGCTGCATCCCCGCCGAGGGGACGTTGACAGCGGCCGCCGTATCGATGACCGTTCCTCCGACCACCCCGGTCGGCTGTGCGATTGTGGTGACACCCGCGACCAGACGGTCCGCTATATCGGTGGCCGCGGTGGAGAAGACGAGAGGCACCGAGGTGCCGGACGCGGTAAGCGTCTGCGCCCCGGGTGTCGTATACAGGTGCACGTTCGCGGAGGGGCCGCTGGGCGTGCTGAAGTCACCCGCTGCCGTCACCCGGTAGGGATCGGCGGATGGCGGCGTGCCACGGACCGCAAGGCGCGCTCCATTGGACACTCCGGCGCGACTCGGGCTGCCAGAATCGACGAACACCGCATTGGTCAGGGTGACGTTTCCGATTGCCAATTCGGGCGTCGCGATGACGTCGAGGACGCCGAGGTAGTCGTTGCCCGAATCGATGCTCAGGCCTAACGTCGCTGACCCTGTCTCCGGAACGTACGATGCGGCCTCCGCCCGATACTGGTCGGCGAGCGACTGGATCGTTGCGCGTTCCGACGCCGGCGCGCGACCGAGCACGAAGACGTCGCCGCCCTCCGCCTGGTAGTCGGCGTTGCCCGCGATGCTCCAGACGGCCATCGCCACCGCGGCAGCGGTGTTGCTGTCGGACGTATTGCCGTGACGCGACAGCACCAGGTTCAGCTGGATCATCGATGCAGGGCTTAGCCCGTTGACCTGGCCGACGATTCCGGCATCCGTCGTCACCCGGCCGATCGCGCTCGGCGCTCCCGCATTGATGCAGTAACTCACACTGCCGTCGGGGTCGAGGTATCCGCCCAGATGGCTCGTCGCCTGGCCGTGCCAGTCGTAGCCGGGGCCCAGCGTCGCCGCCCCGGCGCTGACCGGCTGGGCGACCACGATAGCTGCGGCGATCAGTGCCACCGTCGCCGCGGCGATGATATTTCGGCGACGATGACGGTCTCGAAGCAATGGGACAGCTTGGCTCGGCGCTCTCACGGGAATCCTCTCGATCGGTGGTCGATCGAGAATAGGAAAACGAGGGCATCGAGATTCGAGAGCGACCCCAAAGCGTGTACCGACTTCCACACCGTCTGCCTGTGGAGGAGAGGGCTCTGCTCCAACAGACCCCTCAGGCGACGCTGGCCCGATGGCTACCGTCCCGCCGCATACCCTGGGCCCCGGATTGGCCGCGGCCCAGAGCACGCCGGTCTCCGGGTACACGCCGACGGCCGACAATCGCCCGAGCGTCTCGATGACCGCGTCACCGAGCCGGTCCTCGACGACTGCCCGGCCGGGTTCCCAGGTGCGTGGCCAGAAGGAGTCGGGGAACGAGGTGGTGTGCAGCGCCGGCACGTCGATCGCCTGCTGTGGCGCATAGCGGCCGACGATCGTGCGGAGCAGGTAGAGCAGCTGCCACTGGTCCTGCTGGTCGCCGCCCTGGCTGCCGAGCGCCGTGATCGCACGGCCGTCCCGAAACACGAGCGTGGGGGTGAGAGTGGTGCGCGGCCGCTTGCCCGGCGTGAGCGACGATGGCTAGCCTGGTTCGGTTCCTTGCAGGGTGGGGCGGGTGGTGAAGGGATCGGGCGGGGTGAAGGTCATGATCCTTCGAGGCTAACCCGTGGCCTGTTGCTTGGCCGGCGCACCCTTGCCGGATACGAGCTGCTGGTCGGGCGCAGGGAAAGCACCGCCACGGTACTCCGGGTTGGTGTCGAGCGATTTCATCGTGGCTCGGAAGATGTTGAACTTCGTGTTGTAACCGTTGGTGCCGGCGAGGGTCGTATGGCGCAGGTTGCGATGGCCGCCGTCCGTGTTGCCCACCCACACCGCCAGTGCGACTTTCGTCGTCGTCGCGATGAGCCAGTTCTGGTCGGCATCGTCGGTCGTCCCCGTCTTGCCCACAATCGGCACGCCGTCCTGCGGGTTACCCGGTCGCCCTGTGCCCGCCTTCATGACGGCGGTCAGCGCGAAAGCCACGGTGCTGGCGATGTTCGGCGCCACCGTCTGTGCGCACTGTCTCGGTTGGGCGGGCAGCTCCCTGCCGTCCGGTCCGACGACCTTGTCGATGATGGTCGGCGCACAGTAGACGCCGTTCGCGCCGATCGTGGCGATTGCACCGGCCATGGTGAGCGGCGCGAGCTCGTTGGTACCGATGGTTGCGGACGGATAGGCATCGAGCTCTGCTCCATCCGCCCGGTGCACTCCCATAGCCATCGCGGTGGAACGGATCTCGCAGAGGTCCAGCTTCTGCGCCATCGTGATGAACGCGACGTTGACCGAGTTCTGTGTCGCCGCGGCGACCGTCATCGGTCCGCCCTCTCCGGGAGAGTCATTCTTCGGCGTATACGTTCCCAAACCGAACGACTTCCCGCACGAGGGCGCCCTGAAGCTCGACATCGGGAATGCGCGTTTGGTTCCGTCCACGACCTCGTTCAGCCGGTGTCCCTTCTGCAGCCAGTCGGTGAGGGTGAAGATCTTGTAGGTCGAGCCCGTGGCGAATCCGGATGACCCGCCGTATGCCTTGTCGGTGCTGTAGTTGACCGCGGTCGTTGTCGGGCCGCCGCCGGCCGAGGAGTTGTCGTATCCCTTGTTCTGAGCCATGATCAGGATCCGTCCGGTTCCCGGCTGCACGGACACCGCGGACGCGCCGAGGGCAAAACGCGTCTCGGTGGCTGGTGCACTCGCGGAGAGGTTCGCCTGGGCGACATCCTGCTGGTTGAGGTCGATACTCGTATACAACTGGTAGCCGCCGCGCGCCCATGCCGCCGCACGCTCGGTCTCGTTTGCTCCTAGAGAGGTGAGCGTCGGCACGAGTCGCAGGGCGTAATCGCAGGCGAACTTCGCGTCCTGCGCGTAGAGGCAGCCGTTGGTCGGCCCCTGCAGTTTCGGTTGGATCGGTGTTGCTATCGCCTCCCTCATCTGCGTCGTGGTGATGTATCCGAGCTCCTGCATGTCGGTGAGGATGAGGTCACGACGCTCCTTGTTCGCCAGATACAGGTTCGGGCTGCTCAGGTTGCGCAGATTCGGCTGCTGAACCATGGCGATCAGGCTGGCCGCCTGCGCCAAAGTCACGTCTTTCGCACTCACGCTGAAGTACTTCTGGGCGGCGGCCTCGACGCCGTAGGTGGTGCCGCCGAAACCCGCGATGTTCAGGTAGCCGAGAAGGACCTCGTTCTTCGTGTAGCGCTTCTCGAGCCCGATCGCGAGCCTCATCTCCCTGAGTTTTCGATTGAGCGTATTCGTAATGGCCGCGTTGTACGCCGCCTTTTCCGCCTTGGGATCGTCGATCTGGAGCGCCCGCTGGATCAGGATGTTCTTCACCAGCTGCATCGAGATGGTCGAACTACCGCTCGTGATGCCGTTGTCGGCGATGTTTCCCACGGCTGCCCGCACGATGGACTGCACATCGATGCCGCCGTGCTCGTAGAACCGGCGATCCTCGCCGGCCACGGTCGCATCCTTGAGAAATTGCGATACGGCATCCCATCCCACCTCCTGGCGATCCTGGTCGTAGATGGTGGCGATCTGTACGGGCTTGCCATCGCGATTGGCGAAGATCGTGTTCCGCTGCTGCTGTTGGCCGAGCGTGATGTAGTTGGGAAGGTCGTTGAAATACCCGATGGATGCGTCCGCACCGCGGCTCGCCACGATGATGGAGGGCACCGCAAGTGCTGCGACGAGCACGCCGGCGAGGATGCTGAAGAACAGCAGGCCGAAGAGGCCTCCGATGACCCCGGAGCGTCTGCCATATTCCTGCACCGACGGCAGGCTGATCGACGCGGGTAGCCGCGCCTGGTTGGGCAGGATCTGGTCGGCCATGAGGTTTCACCCCGAACCGAGGGAGGAGTTCGCAGTGGTCGGCGGTTTCTGCCCGCACGCGAGGTGCTCACGAGAGAGCGTGATAGCGCTCATCGGAGCCCCCTCCCGAAGTGTGCGGACTGCAGCCGGTAGGCCTGATTCGGACTCTACGCTCGCGTTGGCCCATGCGCGCCGGGCACACTCAAATTGTGATGATTCTGCTCGGACGCGACCCGGCCTACGCCCCCTGCCGTCGTGGCGAACGCGCACCATGTCGGCCGAGCATGCGCCACACCGTCCCGGTGAGTTCGGGATGATCAAGGGCGATCTGCCGCAACACACGAAATTCGCGCGTCGGCGACGGATAGCGCCCATCGTCGGCGTTGATGGCGTCGGCCCGTAGTAGATAGACGACGAGTTCGTCCACCGTGGGCAGTTCTTCCATGAAGGCCCACGGATCCTCACCGGCGAGCAACCGCTCATGAATGACCGTGTCGAGCTCCTCGCGTGCTTCTGCCCGCAGCACTTCCAAACTCGCCCGACCGCGGGGGATGTGGTGGCTCGAAGACATCGCTTAAGCCTAACGAGCCTCGAGCGCCGCTCCTGTCATCGCTCACAGCTTCACGACGTAAGGCGATGCCAATCGATCCTCATGCCGCGACGAGCGCACGAGTTATGCCGACGGGTCGCCAGACGCGGTCCGGGTCGAGCCACGTCGGTACACGCATGTGGGGTTTGCCGTTGATCATCTGCATCGTGAACCCCGACGCGTGAAGCTGGTGATGGTGAGCCGAGCACAGCAGCACACCGTTGTCGATATCGGTAGGCCCGCCGTTCTCGTATTCGATCACGTGGGGGGCTTTCGCAACCGGGGGGTGCGGTGCAGTTTTCCCAGACGCATCCGCCATCCCGCACGGCGAGAGCCTTTCGTTGCGCGGCGGTGAAGAACCGCCTGTGGAGGAGAGGATTGTGCCGGGCGTGATCCCGACACGCCGCCCAGGGAACGATTCGCCGGCTCGCGAGGTTCACATCAGGGCGCACCATAATCGAATAGTCCCGACGACCCAGAAGGCACTGCTGCATGACTATCCCGCTCTCCATCCTCGACCTGGCGCCGATCGCACCAGGACAGACCGCCAGGGAGAGCTTCGCAGCGAGTGTTGCACTCGCGCAGACGGCCGAGAAGCACGGTTATGTGCGCGTGTGGTACGCCGAGCATCACAACATGCCGTCGATCGCTTCCTCGGCCACGAGTATCCTGATCGGCCATGTCGCCGCGCAGACCTCGACGATTCGTCTGGGTGCGGGCGGCATCATGCTGCCGAATCACGCTCCGCTCACGATCGCCGAGCAGTTCGGCACTCTCGAGACCCTCTACCCGGGTCGAATCGACCTGGGGCTCGGGCGGGCCCCGGGCAGCGACCAGAACACGATGCGCGCGATGCGCCGAGATCCCATGTCGGCCGACCAGTTTCCGCAGGACGTTCTCGAACTACAGGCCTACCTGCGCGGCGAGTCGCTCATCCCCGGGGTGCAGGCCGTGCCCGGCGCGGGAACAAACGTGCCGCTCTACATCCTCGGCTCGTCGCTGTTCGGGGCGCAGCTGGCGGCCGCACTCGGCCTGCCATACGCGTTCGCGTCGCACTTTGCTCCGGATGCCCTGCACGACGCCGTCGCAACGTATCGTCGTGACTTCACGCCGTCCGAACAGCTTTCCGAACCGCATGTCATCGTGGGCGTCAACGTCATCGCGGCCGCTGACGGCGCGGATGCGGCCAGACAGTTCGAGACGACGCGTCGCGCCAGGGTGCGCGGCCTGATCGCCCGCGGCCCCGCGGCCCGGGCCTACAGCGACGACGAGATCGACGCGTTCCTGACGACTCCTGACGGGCGGCAGATCGCCAACATGATGAAGTACTCGGCCATCGGCACACCCGACGAGGTGCGGCGCTACCTCGAGGAATTCGCCGCCTCGGCCCAGGCTGACGAACTGATCATCGCGCACCAGTCACCGAGAATCGCTGATCGCCTGCGTTCAGTCGAGTTGACGGCGAGGGTGATGAGCAGCGCGACGGCCTAACCTCGGTTCGGGACTCGCTCGGCACTACGAGGTTGACACCGGACGCCGGAGGGCGTCTCCTGAACACAGGCGACACGGGATCACGTAGCCGCCGCGGGAGGTCACGTGACATGGCGGGCGACAAGCGGATAGACCCCACCCGCGTGCGCGATCAACCGTCGCTACGCACTTCCGCCGGACGGATCTGGCTCATCATGGGCGGACTGTTCGCCGTGGTCGCTCTCGCGATCCTGATCCCCATGCTGTGGTTGCGCGCTTCAGGTGTCGCGACCGCTGGCATCGTCGCAGTCGTGACGCTGTACGTGGTCATGATCGTGGTGCGCTTCAGCGTCGGCAACCGCCGCCACCGACTGGGTCTGCTCGCGGCATGCATGATCACGATGGCCGTGGTCGCGCTCGTCTGTGTCGGGGTCGTCACAGCCGTGGAATGGCGCGTGACCTGAGCGCTCCACGTTCCCGGGATCAGAGCCGAGTTCGGTCGTCGTCTCCTGCCTTGTGCGCACCGCGAGCCGGCGTGGTGCGCACATCGGGATCGATTTCGTCGGCTCTCCGCGCCTGCTCATTGGAATGCATACGCACCGCCTCGGCGTCATCCTGTCGTTCCGCCGCCTCCCTGCGAAGACGCTCGGCATCGACTTCGGCCTGCTTGGCGTCCGCTTCGGCGCGGGCTGCCTTCGCTTCCCGTTCTCGAGCGCCCAACTCGTCTGCCCTCGCCTTTTCCCGCATTTCGATAGCTCGCGTACGATCGGCGTCCAGCTTGCGTCGGCGACCGAAATACGCCACCACAACGATGATGACGATGACCACCACGATCGCGATGATGATTGCAACTACGGTTCCGGTATTCATGCGCTTCTCCTCAAATCGGGTACAGCACTCCGACGGCCTGGAGCGTGATCTCCGTACGACGGATGCCGCGAACCGGCCGATGTTGGTGGTGACGGTACTCGCGCCGGACTGCTTGAGCAATGCCGAAACCGCGACTAGAGCGTGCGCCCCATGCCGAGCAGGGCGGACGGCATCATGCCGACTCGTCGACGATCCCCACGAAACGCGATCCGATTCCGTCGACCTCACGCCGATGCATGCCGGCAGCGGGTACAGGCAACTCGCCCGCGAGATGCCAGTCGCAGCTCACGTAGGTGAACGCCGGCCACCATTTCTTGGGCCGCGCTGCC
The DNA here is from genome assembly GCA_025464815.1 of Microbacteriaceae bacterium. Classification (GTDB taxonomy): domain Bacteria; phylum Actinomycetota; class Actinomycetes; order Actinomycetales; family Microbacteriaceae; genus Lacisediminihabitans. The sequence continues at coordinate 27,078 of JAODMW010000281.1, forward strand.
TCTTCGAAGCCGCAGATGTCGCACTTGAGCTGAACCCAGACCGGCTTCCTGCCGGTGCGGTTTGCGCGCGACTGCACTAACCAGGCCGGGGGATTGGAGTCCATCTCAGCGAACTCGACCTCGGACAGCCGGTTGGGGATGCCATGTCGCTGAGCCATCTCGAGGGAGATGTCCAGGCGCAGTGCGGCCTCGCGTCTCGTGATCATGTACCAAGTCTGCGGGTCGAGTAGTGCGAAGCGCGTATCGAGACCGCCAAGTCTGCGGGTCGAGTAGTGCGAAGCGCGTATCGAGACCGCCAAGTCTGCGGGTCGAGTAGCGCGAAGCGCGTATCGAGACCGCCAAGTCTGCGGGTCGAGTAGCGCGAAGCGCGTATCGAGACCTCCTGGTCCTCGGCATGCACGCATCAAGCGGCCCCAGCATGACCGTAGGCTGGTACGGCGCCCATCGATCGGGAGACAGGTCCTAGTGCAGGTCATCAGTTACAACCTTCGGAAGAATCGCGCCAGCAGCGAACTCATCGCGCTCACCGAGAGTTTCGAGCCCGACGTGCTGTGCCTCCAGGAGTGCGATACGACGGCGCTGCCGGCGGAGGTCGGCCACCTGCACCTCGCCGATTCGACGATGCGCAACCGACTCGGGCTCGCCCTCTATTACCGCAAGGACCGTTTTACCGCGGTGAAGACCCAGGCCTTCGAACTGAAGAAGTCACTGCATGATCGACTGCTGACGCCCGCTCATGAACGCCTGATCGGCACGCGACTGCTGGAAACCGAGGCACAGCGGGAACTGGTGGTGGCATCGTTTCACGCGGCGCCACTCACCGCGCTGAATTCGCTGCGTCGCCACCAGATCGCGGCCGCGCACGAACAACTGCGTGCACTCGGTCCCGGCCTGCCGACCCTCATGGTGGGTGACTACAACTATCCGCTCTTCAAACAGAACCTGAATGAGCGGATGCAGGAATCCGGTTACGACCTGACTCTCAGCGACAGCAAGACGTACACGAGATACAAGTTCTTTCGTGGA
>JAODMW010000292.1 GCA_025464815.1 Microbacteriaceae bacterium
CTCGTCGCCGTGTCGATCTCCTTCGCGCTCGTCCTGGTGATGGAGGCGCTCTTTCGCCACCTTCCCGAGGCGGTGGGCAATGGGGTTACCCGACTTGCCACCGCCGGGTTCACCGTCGTGCTGAGCCATCCGCTCATCCTGTGGCTGATGCTCAAGTTCTTTCCCGCCGTGCCCGACTGGGGAATATTCTGCATCGCCGTGGTCGTTCCGTGGATTGTCGGCCTGATATCGCTGCGGACCGCGGCGTCGCCCTGGCTGACCGGATACCCGCACAGAGTGCCCAACGTTCCCGGTCCATCGCTGGACCATCGGCGCAAGCCACGGCGTCTTAGGCGACCCTCTACTCGAGCAGTCCGCAGGGAACGTTGACGCTCCAATTGATCGTCTCCCGAAAGCGAACGCTTTGCGAGTCGGGCAGGCTTTCGCACTTGCTAGAGAGCGCCGCGACCTGAGGCTGCCATTCCGGTCCGGATGAGCGTCGCGTACTCTGCGGAAAGAACTGCACCAGCAGGAGCGCGACAAGCCCGACCACCGCGGGTGTGACGATCGCGCCACGAAAAGAGCGTCGTGCTGCCGGCACGCGCACGGTCGAACGGCGCCGCGCGACGATCACCCCGACGGCCAGAAGCACCAGGCTGCACAGCATCATCGACGGGACGACCCCATAGCGGGCCAGCCACAGCGACCCCAACTGTGCCGCGGACATATCGGCGTAGTCATAGAACCCGTTGGGGTTCTCGATGACCGACGCCGAATAGACGATCACGGATCCCGCGATCAAGGCCGTTGCAGCAACTCGCTGGATGCTCGAGCCCCGTCTCAGGACGACGAAGGCCGCGACCGCGAAGGGAAGCGCCAGGGCGATGCAGAGCGCCGGACCACCCCAGGCGACCACGGCCCCGATGGAATCCTGCGGTATCCACAGCGGCGTGACCGCGTTGATGAGGTACCCGTACGGGATCGACCAGAAATCGACCGGCGGATTCCCGCTCGGCCCACGCGGCCAGATCACCGTGACGCACAGTTGAATCGCGACGCCGGCGAGGTAGGTCGAGCGGACGAGCCAGCGGGATCGGTCGCGCGGCCGCCACAGCAACAGTGGCAGCAGGAACACCGACTCGATCTCCGTCAATGTCCCCAGCAGCACGAAGACGGCGATGGCTATGGAACCGGCACGACTTCGCGGTCGATACAGGAGTACCCACAACAGGGTCCACAGCACGAGCGAGTGCAGGTTGGCCATGTTGCCGAGCACCTCTCGAGGAGCCAGCGGTGCAAGCACCGTCAGCGTCGCGATGAGCACACGTGCTGGAATCCAGGCGACGACGTCAGCCGAACAGACATACACGATCGCCCCCATGATTCCCGCCAGCAGGCAGGCGCCGAAGGTCATCGAGAGCGCGAACAATTGGACGGGTACGAACTGCACCGTCAGCGCGGCGACGATTCGCGGAAATGTGTGCAGGTAGCCGGCATAGGGAACGACCAGCGAATCGAGAGGACCGAGGTTGAGCGCGTCCTGCAAGAAGTTGCGGCCGTCCTCGGCCCACAGGGTGTCGCGCGCGATCGCCGGAAGGCGGATCCAGGCCAGGAGTGCGGTGAGCAGTCCGAGAAGGACCGGGACCGAGAAGCTGCTGCCGCGTACCCGCGCGAACACGCGTCGAGGGTAGCTCACAGCCACCGACGAGGGTCGCGACTTCCAGAGCACTGTCTACCTCGCAAAATGGAGCTTGCCACTGCGGCCGGGTATGCAAATAGCCATATCGAAGCTATCCGCTGGATCTCTAAGGAACCTGAAAGCGGTCGGAGGATGGCACTGGTCCGGAAGATATTCGCGGAAAGAATGACCCACCAATATGCTGCTCCATGTCGACAACGGAACCCTCGGCTTCGACCCACAGGTGTGAATGCCCACTCGGGGCATCCGAAAAGGAGTCAGTGATGAAGTACATGATTGCAATGTTTGGCAGTGCGTCGACGATGACCGAGGTGCAGTCGCCGGAATGGATTACCGAGATGATCGGCTTCATGCGGCAGCTCGACACCACCCTCACCGAAAACGGTGAACTCGTCTACAACGAGGGCCTCTCCGACGGGAACATGGCGAAGACCATCCGCCTCCACAACGGTCAACCCGTCGCAACGGACGGCCCGTACGCCGAAGCCAAGGAATCGCTGATCGGCTTCTGGATCGTCGATGTCGCCAGTGAAGAGCGCGCGATCGAGATCTGCGGGCAGATCGCCGTCTACTCCGGAGTAGTGGAGCTGCGCCCCGTGCCCGCCGGCCCGCCGGAAGTGTGACTGGCGAGCCTAGCATCGAGGGCCTGCTGCGCGAACTCGCGCCGCAGGCCCTCGGCATCGTCGCCCGCAAGTACGGGCAGTTCCACGCAGCGGAAGACGCGATGCAGGAGGCGCTCATCGCGGCGGCGGCCCAGTGGCGCGATGACGGCATCCCCGATCATGCGCTTTCCTGGCTGGTGAACGTCGCCAGCCGGCGCCTCATCGATGGATGGCGCAACGAGAACTCACGTCGCCGGCGCGAGGAGAAGGCGGCCAGCCTCGAGGTGACGGCGGCCGGCACGGACGACGACGACTCGCTCACCCTCCTCTTCCTGTGCTGCCATCCGTCGCTGTCCGTCGCCTCCCAGCTCGCCCTGACCCTCCGGGCGGTCGGCGGACTCACCTCCGCCGAGATCGCGAATGCGTTTCTCGTGCCGGAGCGCACCATGGTGCAGCGCATCACGCGGGCAAAACAGCAGATCAGGGCATCCGGTCTCCGTTTCGAAATGCCGCCTGACGCCGAGCGCGGGGAACGCCTGGTCGTCGTGTTGCAGGTGTTGTATCTCATCTTCAACGAGGGTTATACGCCGGGATCCCGGTCCTCGGGACTTGGCACCGATCTCACGGCCGAGGCGATCCGCCTGAGCCGAATGCTGCAGGCGCTTCTCCCGAAAGACGGCGAGGTGGCCGGACTGCTCGCCCTGATGCTTCTGACGGATGCGCGCCGTCCGGCACGTGAATCTTCTGACGGGATGCTCGTGCCGCTTGCCGAGCAGGATCGAACGGTCTGGAACGCGGACTTCGTGCGCGAGGGTATCGCCCTCATCACTCGAACCCTCGGCAGCGTGCCGGCCGGACCATATCAGCTGCAGGCGGCGATCGCCGCGGTGCACGACGAGGCGACCTCGGCCGACGCGACCGACTGGCCGCAGATCCTGGCGCTCTATTCCGTGCTCGAGCGCGTCTCGCCGAGCCCGGTGGTGACGCTCAATCGCGCCGTTGCCGTTGCAATGGTCCATGGGGCGAAGGCGGGTCTTGCGGTGCTCGGCACCATCGCCGATGACCCCCGGATGACGCAGACCCATCGTCTCGATGTCGTGCGAGGTCACCTGCTCGAGCTCGCCGGCGATCGCGTTGGAGCACAGGAGAGCTACGAACGAGCCATCCGCGGAACGGCCAGCGTGGCCGAGCAGCGCTACCTGTCGCTCAAAGCCGCCAGGCTGAGGTCGGGCTGACTACTAGGACTACTGACTACGTTCGCGCCTTACCCAGTAGTCGTCTATAAGGTTGCGTCAGCGCTGACGCACACTGAGCCAGTAGGTGATTGCGGCACCTAACAAGTCCGATACAAGCGGCACGAAAACGTTCGCAATTGTCACGTGGAGATTCTGTCAGCGCTGGCATGCCCAAACGCAAAACGCGGCGACAGGAACTCCTGGCGAGCAGTCGTTATCAACTACATCGATGTGCCGCGACTCTTGAATGCCTCGATGTCGCTCGCGTTTAGCTCGAACCATTCGTTGACGAGCAGTTTGTCCTTGAAACGACGATGCCAATACATCTCGATCCCAGCGGGGTCGTCCGTCTCTAGGACATGGATGATCTCTGCTTTGTCTCGCACGGTGGACTGAATCTCGCGAATGCGACGCTGCATATCGTCAGTCTTACCGATTTTGTGCTTGAGACCGGCCCGGACGAGATATACACGTCCTGGCGAGCTAGCTTTCGTACGCCCGGCTGGTTTTGCTGGTCGAGATTTCAGTAGTGGGGCACAAATCTCATACAGACGGGCGAACTCAGGATCGAACAACGCAAGATCAATCAGAAAGCCAATCTGCTTCTCGCGGTTACCCAGATGATTCGTGAAAGTAATCACGCTCGGGAAGTCAGGATGTGAAACTCGATAGAACTTCTGGTCGGCCTGCACCGGGTAACGACCAAGTTCCAAAGTCAATCTTGCGAGGAAGATCACGAGTTCATCGTCGGTCCAAGCCCGCGAGTCCTTCCAAGCATGAGGGTCGAAACCAGCTTCGCGAATTGCGTCGTTCCACCGGGGCCAGTACTTGCCCTTCCAAGCGCTTTCCGATATTCCGGTGAGCGCGATAAATCGGTCGCGGCCCACCGGAGCGCCGTCGTTCTCCTTTGCAAGTCGGCGGATTGTAATGAGGATGCTGTCCTTATCGAGTGCCACGCGCTCTTCCGATCTTGTGTCTTCCACCTGGGCCGATCCTAGGGCCGATGGGCGCCGTCCTGGTCGCCGCGCTTCGCCACTATCTGGAAATGCACCGAATAGCGGAAGAGTACATCGCGCAGCATCCGTACCGGGCACACCCGAAGGCGAGCTTGTGGCGAGACGCCGCTTGCTCGGGTCCTCGAGCACGCCGACACAGCGACCACCTACAAGGTCTACCTGCACTTCTTCCCCACTACTTCGCCGCAGATACGGACTGGCTGGATGCGTATCTTGCCCCCAGCGCGCCGCGTCAGATGGCATCGCTGCCGTCGAGGGACCTTCTGGGATAAATCCCGACCACCGCAATAGAATTAGACCCGAACCCCAAGTCCATCTCTCCAGCCGCGCACGCAACGAGAAATTGGCACCCGCCCTACCCACATGAGGAGCACAACTGTGGAGAGTCACATCACGCCCGCCGTCCCCCAGCAAGCACACGCTGCCTTCGAAGCTCTAATCGGAGCCATGGGCACACCCAAGGTCATCTCGTTGACAGAGCACGAGCACTTTCAGCGCTTGACGCCTGACGCGATCAATATGTACCACCCGGTATTCGGGATGGTTAAGCACTTTCTCGCCAATGACTCGGGTAATGGTGGCTACACCGCGAACAGCAGTCGCGGTGACCACATCTCGATCCCCGGGACAACCGAGGACGGTGGCAAGGTCGTCATCATTGACATTGGCTTCCACAAGGGCATGACTACATTCGAACTAGTGACATTTCCCGATGCACACGAGGCGGTCGAGAAAGCCGCCGTCGATTTCCTGGATACATACGAAACCCGCTAAATCGACTTCGGCCAACGCCTCTTACTCGGTTTGAACGGGGGCGCTGGCTTGACGTACGCGCTTCTATCGATCTGCCGCCCCGCTCGTATGCGCTCCAATGCTTTGTCTAACGGCCACAAGTTCGCTCGATATTGCGAGATACCGCTAGATATGTTGCCGAGAGCAGAGATCTCTTCGTCCGGCTGGAAGTGGAGGGTGTCCGCGATCCTTGCTCGAACTGCGTCCATAATCTGAGCGTCGTGACCCCGGGCGACCATTATCGCTAGCTGCATGCTGACGAGCAGCGACCACTGGTCTGGCTCTGAAACGTGAACGCTCTGACTCGCACGTTGGTCTCGGGCGCTCTGCTCGGCAAGTATCTTGTCAATCTTGTACTTGTCGAGGGCCGAGATCCGTGCTGTCACCTGATTCATCAGTTGGACGAATGCCTCAGACACTCGCTCCTGGTAGCGGTCCTGCCGTTGCCCCCGAAAGATCAGCCACCCCACGAATGCCGAAATTGCCGCGCCAATGAGCGTCGCAATCGTGGTCGACGCGAAGGCATTCCAATCCCAATGACTCACGCGATCATCATCGCAGACCGACACGCGACGCAATGTGCCCGACATCCGCCGGGTTTTGACCGGGATTTGCTCCTGTACCTTCCGGAGCGAGGGGCTTACTCCCCATACAAATGTTGGTGGGGCGGACGGGACTTGAACCCGTGACCGACGGATTATGAGTCCGCTGCTCTAACCAGCTGAGCTACCGCCCCGCAAGGCCGTCGAGCTTAGGAAACCGACTCGTCGAGCGATGCATCGGTGACAGGATCGGTCACCGGTTCACCACGATACAGGCTCTCAAAGGTGGTCAGCGTGCGCTGGATGTCGTGTGCCGCGATGTATCTGAGGCTGGTCTTTTTCATCTTGGTGAGGTCGGCATCCGACTGGGTGAGCACCTGCGTGAGCTTGGCCGCGAGATCCGCCGAGTCGCCCGGCCTGAAGAGGTAGCCGTTCTCGCCATCGTGTACGAGGTGCGGCAGCGCCATCGCGTTCGCGGCGACGATGGGCAGGGCGGATGCCATGGCCTCCATGGTCGCGATGCTCTGCAGTTCCGCGATCGACGGCATCGCGAACACGGTGGCACGGGCGAGAGCGGCGCGCAGTTCGTCGTCCGTGACGTATCCGGTGAAGGTGATCCGATCGTCGATGCCCAGCTGCTTCGACAGGTTCTTGAGCTGGTTCATCTGGTCACCGCCGCCCACGATGTCGACCTTCGTATCGAGGGCCGGGTCCATGGCGGCAACGGCGTTGAGCAGCACGTCGATGTGCTTCTCACCGGACACACGACCGACGAAAACGATGCGATTCTCGGTGCGCTTCTCGAAGCTGGGCGTGTACAACGCGGCGTCGATGCCACAGGAAATGGCGTGCACGCGCGTGAGGTTCGTCACACCCTCGAGGTAATCCGCGGCTTTGCGGCTCGGAGCGGTCACCGCCTCGCAATAGGCGAAGGTGGCTGCCGCGTCTTTCCAGGCCATGCGGATCGCCTTCTTGCGCAGGAACTTCGGAAGTCGCGTGTGATCGATCAGGTTCTCGGGCATGAAGTGGTTGGTGGCGATGATTCGGATGCCGCGCTTGGCGGCCTGGCGGGCCAGTCCGCGGCCGACGACGATGTGGGACTGGACGTGCACGACATCCGGCTTCACCAGGTCGAGAATGCGTGCAGCGTGCGCCTGGCTGCGCCACGGCAGCACGAACCGCAGCCAGTCGTGCGGATACCAGCGCCACGAGTAGACGCGGTGGACCGTGAATTTTGCCCCATCGTGTTCTTCGACGAACGCGCCGTACTTGCCGTTGACCGACGGAGCTTCGACGTGCAGCTCGTGTCCACGTTCGGTGAGGCCGGCCGACAGCCGCGAGATGAAGTTGGCGGCCCCGTTGACGTCGGGTGGAAAGGTATCCGCACCCATCAGGATCGTGAGCGGCTTTTTATCGGGGGCGTACGCGGAATCGGACAAATTCTTAGGCATCCCTTGCGGTAGGAAGCAGAAACATCAGTTTACTGCTGGCTCTGTGGGTGATGTTTTGCAAGTTGGAACACGCCGTAGACGGCGAGGGCGCCGGCGACGATGAAGGCGATGATGGCGTAGAACGGGGCTCCAGAGGCCTCCTGGAGCACGACGATCCCGATCGAGACGGCGACGATCGGATCGATCACGGTGAGCCCGGCGATCACGAGATCGGGCGGCCCGGAGGAGTACGCGGTCTGCACGAAGTAGCCGCCGAGCACTGTGGCCGCGAGCAGCGCGATCACACAGAACATGGTGAGCCACTCGAAGCCCTCCGAGCCGTTGATGATGAGGGTCTTGATGCGATCGATGACGACCTTCGCGAGAGTGGCCACGAATCCGTAGAGCACGCCGGCGCCGACGATGTAGATGATCGCCTTGAAGCGCTTACGGAAGAACGCGAAAACCAGGGCGAATATGACGGTGATGACGCCGAGCAGCACGAGAACCGTGACGAGCTCCCCCTGCGTGATCTCCTTCGACGCGGCCGTGAAGGTCGCAATCGTCACGAAGAGACCGACGCCGACGATGCAGAAGGCGATCGCCCGTATCGCCTCTCGGGTGAGTTTCACTCCCGAGACCCTGGCATTGACGAGCGACGTGATGATGAGCGCGATCGCCCCGAGCGGCTGCACCACGATGATCGGCGCGAAGCCGAGGCTCGT
>JAODMW010000047.1 GCA_025464815.1 Microbacteriaceae bacterium
ACGAAAGTGGAGATTCTCCCACCCGCGCTTGACCGCTTGCGTGTTTATTCAACACATTAAGGTTACCGGGTTGTTGGTGCCCCCTCTTCTCGCCGTCAAGGCGAGCAGAGAGTTCAGGGCGCTGGGCCTGGTGACCGAGAGATTCGGATGCCGGGGCGCAAATTTTCTCCTTCGTCACGAGTGCCGGCATCCCCGCCGATACGCTCTGGCCACCAGAACTGACTAAGGAGTTACGCATCAGCGATCCCCGTACCAATGACCGAATCCGCGTGCCGGAGGTCCGACTTGTTGGCCCCAACGGCGAGCAGGTCGGTGTAGTGCGCATTGAAGACGCCATCCGTCTTGCCCAGGAGGCCGACCTGGATTTGGTTGAGGTTGCTCCCAATTCCAAGCCTCCCGTTGCCAAGATCATGGATTTTGGCAAGTTCAAGTACGAAACGGCGCAGAAGGCGAAAGAAGCCAAGCGCAACCAGTCGAACACGATCCTCAAAGAGGTTCGCTTCCGGCTCAAGATCGACGTGCACGACTACGAGACCAAGCGCAAGCGCGCCGAGGGCTTCCTTCAGGGCGGTGACAAGGTGAAGGCCATGATCCTGTTCCGCGGCCGCGAGCAGTCGCGTCCGGAGCAGGGTGTTCGCCTGCTTCAGCGTTTCGCCGAGGACGTGTCGGAGTTCGGTACGGTCGAGTCCACCCCGACCATCGACGGTCGCAATATGGTCATGGTGATCGGTCCGCTCAAGACGAAGGCCGAGGTGAAGGCCGAGCACGACGCGAAGCGCCCCACCTCAAAGCCCGCCCGCTCGGAGCGATCGGCGGCGCCCGCTGCAGAAAAAGCGCCAGCGGCGGCGCCGGTTCAGGCAACGCCCGTTGTCCCAGCCGTGTCCGACGCGCCCGCTCCGGCCGCGGCGAAAGCCGCTCCGGTTCCCGTTGCGGACGTTCCCGTGGACGTCTCAGCGGAGGAGCCGGCGAAGGCAGCCCCCACCGAGGCGAAAACCCCGGCTCCGAAGGCGCCCGCTCCCAGGGCGACCCCGGCCGCGGCATCCAAGCCGACTCCGACGCCGGGCGCAGTGCCAAGGCCCCGCGCCGTGGCCCCCAAGACTGCACAAGCAGATGTAACGACGGATTAGCCCACTAATCCCGTCGAGTAGCACGAACAAGGAGAGAAATGCCCAAGCAGAAGACCCACTCGGGGACCAAGAAGCGATTCAAGGTCACCGGCAGCGGAAAGATCATGAAGCAGCAGGCTGGCATGCGCCACAACCTGGAGTCGAAGTCGGGTCAGCGCAAGCGCCGCCTCAACCAGGACCAGGTCATCGCTCCGGCGAACGTCAAGGCCATCAAGAAGCTTCTCGGCAAGTAACGCCGACTACAGCGCCGATCAAGAACAAGGAACTGAAAAATGGCAAGAGTAAAGAGGGCCGTCAACGCCCACAAGAAGCGTCGGGTAATCCTCGAGCGCGCCTCCGGTTACCGCGGCCAGCGTTCGCGCCTCTACCGCAAGGCCAAGGAGCAGGTCACCCACTCCCTCGTCTACGCGTACCGTGACCGTCGTGCCCGCAAGGGCGACTTCCGTCGCCTGTGGATCCAGCGCATCAACGCCGCGTCCCGCGCAAACGGCCTTACATACAACCGCCTCATCCAGGGACTGAACCTGGCCGGCGTCGGTGTCGACCGTCGTATCCTCGCCGACCTCGCAGTTACCGAGCCCACCACCTTCGCCGCGCTCGTCGCGACCGCGAAGGCCGCGCTGCCGGCCGACACGTCGGCCCCGAGGGTCAGCGCCGCGTAGGTAGAACCTCCGAGAGGCCCGGTCGCCAGCTGGCGGCCGGGCCTTTTCGTCGTCGTTCGATCAACAGATGCATCATGGGGACCCGGTGCGCAGGCGGATCATGGAGATCCTCGCCCGTGGGCGCACCCCGAGGGACTGTAGGAGACGGCCTACGGCGTATACACGCCGAAGGAAGGCGAGGTCAGCCGGTATTCACCATCCCCGAATTAGGATGGCCCCGTGCTCGATAACCCCCGCTCACCCCGCGTGAGAAGCGTGGCCAAGCTCGCCAGGCGCGAAGCGCGGGCGACGACGGGACTTTTCCTGCTCGAGGGGCCACAGGCCGTGGCGGAGGCGTTGACATTCCGCCCGCAACTGGTTGTCGAACTCTATGCGACCCCGACAGCGATCGAGCGGTACACCGACATCGCACAGGCGGCAGTCGACGCCGGCGTCGATGTCGAGTTCGTCACCGAGCACGTGCTCGACACCATGGCCGACACCGTCACCCCGCAGGGCATCGTGGCCGTATGCCACCAGTTCCCGACCTCCGTCAAAGACATCCTGCGCTCTACACCCACGCTGGTCGCCATCCTCGAAGAGGTTCGCGACCCCGGCAACGCCGGCACGATCATCAGGGCAGCGGATGCCGCGGGCGCAGACGGCGTGATCTTCACCGGTCGCAGCGTCGACCTCTACAACCCCAAGGTCGTGCGGTCCTCCACCGGCTCGATCTTCCACCTGCCGGTGGCTGTGGGGGCCGAGCTCGAGAGCGTGCTCGAGAAGGCCCGCGAGGCAGGCCTCACCGTGCTCGCCGCCGACATCAAAGGTGACGACCTGCTGGAAGCACGCCGCGAAGGCCTGTTGGGCAGGCCGACGGCCTGGGTCTTCGGCAATGAAGCGCGTGGGCTTTCCGACGAGCACTTCGCGCTCGTCGACCGTGCGATCACGGTGCCCATCTACGGCCACGCCGAATCGATGAACCTGGCGACCGCGGCATCCGTCTGCCTCTATGAAAGCGCGTTCGCTCAGCGCGATGCGTAGCATCGCAGAACAGCCGCCGACCCCGGATGGAGGTCGGCGGCTGTCGGCTGAACCCTGTCTTACTTGGCGGCCTTCACGAATTGATCAGTGTAGGTCGACTTCAGGTCGATCGTCTTGCCCTGGACGTTCTTGTTGAAGAGGCTCAGCACCTTGAGGTTGGTGGGAGGCCCATTCGGCGGCATGATGCCGGTCGGGTTGTAGATTCCCTTCTCGGCGTTGAAGGCTTTCACGTAGGCATCCAATCCAGCACCGGCATAGTAGTCGGCAGGCATCTTCGCTGCGATCTCGGCGCCTGTGTGATCCTGGATGTACTTGAGGGTCTTGACGTAGGCGTTGACGAGTTTTTGCACCGTGATCGGATTCTGCTTCACGTACGAGGTCTTCATATAGAGGGAGGTCGCCGGGTACTCCCCGCCAAGCGCCTTGGAGGTGCCGGCTGCGGTCCGCATGTCCAGGAGTATGTAGGCGTCGCCGGTTGCGAGCAGCTGCGAAACCGTCGGTTCCGTCGTCATCGCGCAGTCGACATTCTTATGCTGCATTGCTCCGATGAGGGTCGGTCCCGACTGGACTCCGATTCGCTTCGTCGTCGCGGGATCGACACCGGCTTTCTTCGTCAGGTACTGGGTCAGAAAGTCTGTCGACGAACCGACATCCGTGATGCCGAGGTTGAGGCCCTTGAAGTCGGCCGCGGATGTGATGGTGTTTTTGAGGTCGCTGCGGCAGAGCTCGACTTCGCCGGGAGTGGTGAGCATGTTGACCACCGACTCGACTGGCTGGCCGAGACCGGCCAGGTCGATCGTATGGTCGTAGAACCCACCAACCCCGTCGACCTTCCCGGCGAGCATGTTCGTGGTTGCGTCCACGCCGGCAGGCTCATCCGACAGCGTGACCGTCAGTCCCTGGTCTTTGTAATACCCGAGCTGCTGGGCGAGCATGAACGGCAGGTAGATCTGCTTGTTCAGGCCGCCGACCATGATGGCGACCGTGCCATTCGCGCTGTCCGAGGTCGCGCCCGCTGTCGGTGCTGCCCCTCCGCCCGAACTGCAACCGGTCACCGCGAGCGCAACGGCGACGCCGATCCCCGCCAGCATCCTGAGTTTTGTCGCTCGTGGATTGTTCTTCATTGGACTCTCCTTGGTGTTGTTGTTTTGTTTTGTGAGGTGAAGTGAAGCGAGCAGGACTCAGAGGCCAGAGGCCTGGGCATCGAGGCTGCCGAGCTGCGGTGGGCGCCAACGAAGCAGTCGGTGCTCGAGCTTGCCGATGAGGAACTCGGCGAGCAGTGCGACGATCGCCATGATCACCATCGCGGCCCACACTCCATTGGCATT